>JAKOYE010000246.1 GCA_029780675.1 Actinomycetes bacterium | reverse complement strand
CGCACTGGCCACGTCGATGCGGGCCTGGGCGCTGGCCAACCCGCACGAGTGGGCCCTCCTGTTCGGCTCGCCGGTGCCGACCTACCAGGCTCCGTCGGAGCAGACCACCGATCCGGGCACCCGGGTGTCGCGGCTCCTCCTGGCGATCGGCCGCGACGCCGCGCTGCGCGGTGTCGCCGGTTCAGCCCCCTTCGGCCCCGCCACGCGAGCCGCCGACCTCGCCGCCGCCGCGACCGCGAACCTCATCAGCGAGCCCGACGTCACGTCCTCCGGCATGTCCGCCGTCACCCTGGCCAACGGTCTGGCCACCTGGGCGATGCTCGTCGGCGCCGTGAGTTCCGAGGTCTTCGAGCAGTTCGGGCCGCAGACCATCGCCAACCACGAAGCGTTCTTCACCTACCAGGTGGCGATCGGGGAGTCCCTCCTCTTCGGTCGCGGGTAGCCTCGCCACTCATGCGGTCCCTCTCCAACACCAGGTATGCCGCGGGCCTGGCTCTCGCGGCCCTGCTCGCCGCCGCCTGCACCGCAGGTTCGACGACACCGACCGGTTCGACCGGTTCGACCGGTTCGACCGGTTCGACCGGGGCAGCATCGACGGGGGGCAGTGCCGGTGGGACCACCGCGAGCGGCGCGACGGGCACCCAGCCCGGCGGGACGGCATACCCGACGAGCGGTGGCACCACGAGCCCCACCGCAACGGCCGGGGCGTCCTGCGCCGCCGAGGTCGCGAGCGGCATGACCCCGGCACAGCGCTGGGGGCAGCTGATCATGGTGGGGATCCAACCCGCGCAGGCCCCTGGCGGCATCGACGCGACGATTCGCGCCTCGCACGTGGGCTCGGTGATCTATCTCGGTGGCTGGTCAGGGGCCGGCACGGTGAAGGCGACCTCCGATCACCTGCAGCAGGTGGCGACGGGCCCGGCCGACCTGTTCATCGCCGCCGACCAGGAGGGCGGGGCGGTCCAACAACTCAAGGGCAAGGGCTTCACCGTCCTGCCGGCGGCGCTTGACCAGGGCAAACTGCCGCCGGGCGAGTTGACGGCGCTCGGCACCACCCTGGCGGCGGAGTTGCGCAGCGCGGGCGTCAACGTCAACCTCGCACCGGTCGCCGACACCGTGCCGCCGTCGATGGTCCAGACCAATGCGCCGATCGGGAAATACCGTCGTGAGTTGGGGAACGACCCGGCCGTCGTGGCCGCCGCCGTGCCGGTGCTGGTCACCGCGGTGCAG
>JAKOYE010000217.1 GCA_029780675.1 Actinomycetes bacterium | reverse complement strand
TCCGGCGACGTCCTCACCAATAACCATGTCATCGAAGGCGCCACCGAGATCACCGCGGTGAGCCTGGCCAACAGCCGTTCCTACGCGGTCGACGTCATCGGCTTCGACCGGGCCAGCGACATCGCTCTGATTCGCCTCCGGGGGGCCGAGGGGCTGCCGACCGCCATGCTGGGCACCTCCTCCACGCTGGCCGTCGGCGATCCGATCGCCGCGATCGGCAACTCCGACGGCGCCGGCGGCAATCCCAGTTTCGCGCCCGGATCCATCACCGAGATCGGCGCGTCGGTGCGCGCCTCCGACGAGGGCGGCGGTCGCACCCGGCAGTTGAACGACTTGATCCGGGTCGCCGCCGACATCCGGCCGGGCGACTCCGGCGGTCCGTTGGTCAACAGCGCCGGCCAGGTTGTCGGCGTCACCGTGGCCGCGACCTTGACCTACGGATTGACCGGCGTCCGGGGCGGTGAGGGCTTCGCCATCCCCATCGACCGGGCGATGGCGATCGCCAACCAGATCCGCTCCGGAACGCCATCACCGTCGATCCACATCGGTGATACCGCGTTCATCGGGGTCGGAATCGCCGACGCCCCGCCGTTCGCCGGCGGACCGCCCGGAGCCGTCGTCCGTCAGGTGTTGCCCGACACCCCGGCCCAGGCGGCCGGTTTGGTCAGCGGAGACATCATCACCGCGGTCGACGGCATTCCCGTCCGGGCCGCCACCGACCTGTCCGGAATCATGGATCAGCGCCGACCTGGCGACACCGTCATGCTCACCTGGATCGACCGGGCCGGCTATCCCCGCACTGCGCCGATCGTGGTGGCCAAGGGGCCCGCCGGATGAGGGCCTGCCGAACCCTGGTGACGGCGACATCGGTCGTTCTGATGCTCACCGCCGCCCCGGCGCATGCGGAAGACCCCGGCCCCTTGACCGACCTCGTCGACGCCGCCGCGCAACGACTGCAGACCGCCGATCCGGTCGCCGCCAGCAAGTGGCTCACCGGCGGTCCGATCACCGATCCGGCCCGAGTGCATCAGGTACTGGCCGACGTCGCAGTTACGGCCGAATCAGCCGGTGTGTCAGCCGATTTCGCCACCTCGGTGTTCACCGATCAGATCAACGCCACCGAGGCCATTCAGTACAGCCGATTCGCCGGCTGGAAACTCGACCCGGCGACCGCGCCGACGGCCGCTCCCGACCTGGCGGCTTCACGGGCACTGATCGACGACCTGAATCGGGAGATGGTCGCCGAGATCGCGGGCAGCTGGCCCGTACTCACCGGTCCGGACTGTGTCGATGCGCTGACGTTGGCCAAGGACACCGTGGCCGGCCAGCGGGCCCTCGACCCGCTGTACCGCCGGGCGCTCGATACGGCCACCCGGTCCTATTGCGGCTGATGTCCGCGTGACACCGAGCCTTACCGCGGCTCCGGTGTCCTCGCCAACCGGTCGATCCGGTCCAACGCGACGGCGCAGACAGCCAGGTAGGGCGCGGCCCACCACGGCACGTCGAACAACACCCGGCAGCCGCCCGACGTCACCCGCACCCGGTGGCCGGTTGCGGGTACGCCCGCCACGGTCCAGTCCCATCGCCGACCGGGCTCGAACGCCGTGATTTCGAACGGCATCGGCACTCCGACAGCCGTCCACACCGTGCCCCGTACACCGCACGCCAGCTCGACAGCACCATCCGCCAGCACCGCGCGGCGCACCGACGGCCCCCACTGCGGCCACCGGTCCACGTCGGCCAACAGTTCCCAGACCGTCTCGGCCGGAGCCGCAACGTCGCGGCCGATGCTCAGGAGCCCTCCTCGCGGTGCTATACCCATAACAGAACGCTACGGGGAGCGGCCGGAGATGGAGGAGCGAGCGCCATGGTGACCAGACGCGCGGCGCTCGCCGCGATGGTGTGTGCGACGGTGGTCGCGGGCGGCTGCTCGGCCGCTCCGACGGAATCAGCCACCGGATCAGCGACCGAATCCCCTGCGCGATCCCCCTCCTCATCCTCTTCGTCATCCCCGGCTGAATCTCCCACGTCGCGGCCGAACCAGTCCCTCGAAAAGTCCACCGCGGCCAGGCTGGACACCGCCATCACCGAGACGATGAAGGCATCGGAGATACCCGGGGCACTGATCGGCATCTGGTCGCCCGAGGGCGACTATGTGAAGGCCTTCGGCATCGCCGACACCGCCACCGACTCCCGGATGAAACCCGACTTCTACAGCCGAATCGGCAGTGTCACCAAGACATTCACCGCGACAGCGGTTCTGCAACTGGTCGACGACGGGAAACTCGCCCTCGATGACCCCATCGGCCGCTATCTCGACGGCGTGCCGAACGGGGAGACGATCACGGTGCGTCAACTCGCCGATATGCGCAGTGGCCTTGCGGATTACACCAAGACCGACGAATTCGCCGCCGCGATCGCCGCCAACCCGCAGCGTGACTTCACCCCGGAAGAGCTTCTCGCCTGGGCATTCGCCAAACCCGCGGCCTTCGCCCCGGGGCAGCGGGTCGAGTACTGCAACACGAACTACATCCTGCTCGGACAGTTGGTGGAGAAGGTCGGCGGGCAACCGTTCGGGGACTACCTCACCGAACGCATCCTGGACCCGCTCCATCTGACGCACACCAGCTTCCCCACCGGGAACCAGTTCCCCGAACCCCACCCGCACGGCTACACCGAGCCCCCCGACAGCGACGGGCCGCCGGTGGACGCCACCGCATGGACCACCAGTTTCGCGTGGACTGCCGGGGCGATGGTCTCAACGCTCGACGACCTGCGCACCTGGGTACCCGCCCTGGCGACCGGAAAACTGATCAGTCCGGAACTCCAGCAGCAACGGCTGCGCACCGCCCCCGAACCGGGCGGTCCGGCCGATTTCGGTTACGGCATCGGCATCTTCTCCGTGGCGGGCTGGGTCGGTCACAACGGCAGCGTGCCGGGCTATCAAACGGTCGCCGTCCACCTGCCGCGGCGGGAGATCACCCTGGTCGTGATGATCAACACCGATATCGCGGTGCCGGGTCGGGCCGACCCCAGCGAGGTACTGACAACGGCGATCACATCGGTGCTCACCCCGGAGAACGTCTACAAGCTCTAGTCGTCGCGGCCCGGCATAGGATGGCCGGCGTGGAAGGCTCCGTCACGGTGCACATGGCCGCTCCGGCCGACAAGATCTGGAACCTCATCGCCGATGTTCGCAACACCGGCCGGTTCTCCCCCGAGGTGTTCGAGGCCGAGTGGCTCGATGGCGCCACCGGCCCGGAACTGGGCGCGAAGTTCCGCGGCCACGTCCGGCGAAACGAGATCGGACCCGTCTACTGGACGGTCTGCCGGGTCACCGCGTGCGAGCCGGGTCGCGAGTTCGGGTTCGCCGTGCTCGGTCCGGGCGGTCAGGCCATCAACAACTGGCACTACCGGCTGACCCCGGCCGGCGACGGTACCGATGTCACCGAATCCTTCCGGTTGAACAGCGCACTGCCGGTGCGGGTTTTCTGGATGTTCGCGGGGTTCCTCCGCGGGCGGCGCAACGTGCGCGATATGCGCACCACACTCGAGCGGATCAAAGCGGTCGTCGAAGAAGGCTGACACCGCCGTCGCGGCGTGCTTGTCTTGAATGCGACAGGAATGTTCGGGCCGGCGATCGACGGGACGGTGCACATGGGCAGCAACAGAATCGCGACGAAGGTCAATGGCGAACCGCCGCCAGAGGTTCCCCTTGCCGACATCAATCTGGGCACCCTGGAGTTCTGGGGCCGTGACGACACGTATCGGGACGGGGCGTTTGCGACGCTGCGCCGCGAGGCGCCAATCCGGTTCTTCCATGAGATCGAGTTCGACGGGTTCGCCGCCGGCGCCGGGCACTGGGCGCTGATGAAGTTCGACGATGTGCACTTCGCCAGCCGAAACCCGGAGATCTTCAGCTCCTACCCGAACATCACCATCGGCGACCAAGCTCCGGAGGTTGCCGAGTATTTCGGGTCGATGATCGCCCTCGACGACCCGCGGCACGCGCGACTGCGCAATATCGTCCGCAGCGCGTTCACCCCGAAGGTGGTGGCCCGCATCGAGGAATCGGTGCGTATGCGGGCGCGGCGACTCGTGGCCGATCTCATCGCCACGCACCCCGACGGCAACGGCGAACTGGTGACCGAGTTGTCCGGCCCGCTGCCGCTGCAGGTGATCTGCGACATGATGGGCATCCCGGAGTCCGACCACCACCAGATCTTCCACTGGACCAACATCATCCTCGGTTTCGGCGATCCCGACCTGACGACCGATTTCGAGGAGTTCATGAAGGTCGCCATCGACATCGGCAGCTATGCGACCGCCCTGGCGGAGGACCGCCGCGTCACCCCGCGCGACGACCTCACGACGGCGCTGGTCGCCGCCGAGGTCGACGGCGAACGGCTGACCTCGTCGGAGATCGCGTCCTTCTTCATTCTGTTGGCCGTGGCGGGCAATGAAACCACCCGCAACGCCATCAGCCACGGTGTGCTGGCGCTGACCCGCTATCCGGAACAGCGCGAGATCTGGTGGAACGACTTCGAGGCCCACAGCAAGACCGCGGTCGAGGAGATCGTGCGGTGGGCGTCGCCGGTGGTGTACATGCGCCGCACCGCGACCCGCGACGTCGAGGTCAGCGGGGTGCAGATCGCCGCAGGTGACAAAGTCACCATGTGGTACGCCTCGGCAAACCGCGACGAGGACCGATTCGACAACCCCTGGCTGTTCGACGTCACCCGTAACCCCAACCACCACGTCGGGTTCGGCGGCGGCGGGGTGCACTTCTGCCTGGGGGCCAATCTGGCCCGGCGGGAGATCTCCGTCGTCTTCGAGGAGCTGCGCAACCGGATCCCCGATATCGCCGTCAGCGCCGAACCGTCCATGCTGCTGTCATCGTTCATCCACGGCATCAAGAAGCTGCCGGTCAGCTGGACGCCGCCGGCCTAGATGCTCAAGGAACGCTTGCACTGGCTGGCCATGCACGGCGTGGTGCGATCAGCCGCCGCACTCTCCGCCCGTCGAGGCGACCCGCAGGCGCGGTTCATCGCCGATCCGGCGGTTCGCGCCGACCCGGTGCCGTTCTTCGACGATCTCCGTCGGCAGGGACCGCTGGTCCGGGCCAGGGTCAGCTATCTCACCACCGACCATGGCCTGGCCCATGAACTGTTGCGCTCCGACGACTTCCGGGTGATCTCGCAGGGCTCCACCCTGCCCGGCCCGCTGCGCCGCCTCGAGCGGCGCACCCGGCCCGACCTGCTGCACCCCCTGCTCCCACCGTCACTGCTGTCGGTGGAGCCCCCGGAGCACACCCGGTACCGCAAGACCGTGTCCTCGGTGTTCACCACACGCCGGATCGCCGCACTGCGCGACGGGGTGGAGCAGACCGCACTGGGCCTGTTGGATCAGCTGACGGATGAGACAGGCGTCATCGACGTCGTCGACCGGTACTGCTCCCAGTTGCCCGTCACGATCATCGGCGAGATGCTCGGCGTCCCCGAATCCGACCGCGGACGAATCCTCCATTTCGGCGAATTGGCCGCCCCGAGTTTGGATTTCGGTCTGAGCTGGTCGCAGTACCAGACCGTTCAACAGGGTCTGGAGGGCTTCAACACCTGGCTCGGCAACCACCTGGACGGACTCCGCCAGAACCGTGGCGACGATCTGATGAGTCAGCTGACCGACGCCTCCGAGGATGGGGTGCGGTTGGATCAGACCGAGTTGCGCGCCATCGCCGGCCTCGTCCTCGCTGCGGGGTTCGAGACCACCGTCAACCTGCTGGGCAACGGAATCCGGCTGCTGCTGGACCATCCCGACCAGTTGGAGATCCTTCGGGACGACCCGTCGTTGTGGCCCGGTGCGGTCGAGGAGATCCTGCGCTACGACCCGCCGGTGCAGTTGACCGCGCGGGTGGCGCGGACCGACACCACCGTCGCGGGTACGACGGTCCGTCGGGGCGAACTCGTCGTGATCTATCTGGCCGCCGCCAACCGCGATCCGGCCGTGTTCCCCGACCCGCACCGCTTCGACGTTCGCCGGACGAATTCCGGTAAGCACCTGTCGTTCTCCGGCGGCCGGCACTTCTGCCTGGGCGCCGCGCTGGCCCGGGCCGAGGGTGAGGCCGGACTCCGCTGCTTCTTCACCCGCTTCCCCGACACCCGGCCGGCCGGGCCCGGGGTGCGGCGCGACACCAGGGTTCTGCGCGGCTGGGCGCGGCTGCCGGTGCGGCTCCAGCAGGCGGGTGTGTCCGGCTGAGGTCAGCGCGATCCCGCTCGCCGAGACCGGCCCCGGCCGCACCTGTTCACAGTGCTGCGCGCTGAACCAGCAGGCGATGCGCGATGCGCTCCAGTGCCGCTTCGACCTCGAGCCTGTCGGCCCGGCCCTCGAAGCTCTCCGAGGTGTCGAGTCTGTGCACGATCCGGCCCACGACCGCCGCCGACACCACGTCGATCTGACGGACACCGGCCTGGGTGAGCCACAGTTCGCCGCCGGTGAGCAATGCGTACCCGGTGGCGACCAACCGATCGAACGTCGGCTCGATCACCTCCCGGGGCACCCGTAGTCGCTCGGCGATATCGGTCAGGCGGGCCGAGCCGAAGACCTGTTTGTTTCGGTAGATCTGCAGCAATGCCCACAACCGGCCGATATCCAGGTCGCATCCGGGCCGTCCCACCATCGAGCGCAGCCGCAGATCCGGCGAGTCGCGCATCATCCGGCCTACTGCCCGCTCGAGGATCTCCTCCGGGGTTTCCGAGGACGGCATGCCGAATCCCTCGCCGAGGTCCACCAGCGAACTCTCGACCTCGCGCAGCGGAACTTCCCGGAGCACCAGCGCCAGGACGAAACCCAGCGCCGCGACGGGTGCCGCGTAGAGGAACACCTGTCCCAGCGCATCGGCGTAGGCCGCCACGATCGGTGCTGCCGTCTCGTCGGACAGCCGGTGCAGTTCCTGTGGCGACTGTGCTGCCCGGTCGGGTGCGCCCGCCGCCGCCAGCGCCGGACCGATCCGGGCGGCCAGGAAGTTGGCGAACAGGGAGCCGAAAATCGCTGCGCCGAAGGAACTTCCGATGGTTCGGAAGAACGTCACCCCGGACGTCGCGACGCCCAGGTCAGTGAAATCGACGGTGTTCTGCACGGTCAGGACCAGCACCTGCATGCATAAGCCGATCCCGGCGCCCAGGATGAAGAGGTCCAGCGACTGCCGCCACACCGGGGTCGCGGCGTTCATCTGGGACAGCAACAGGAAGGCGACCGCCATCAGCGCGGTCCCGAGGACCGGGAAGATCTTGTACCGGCCGGTGCGGCCGACCAGTGCCCCGCTGCCGGTGGACGTGATCAGCAGACCCGCGACCATCGGTAGCGTGCGCAGGCCGGACTCAGTCGCCGAGACCCCGTCGACGAACTGCATGAAGGTGGGTAGGAAGGTCAGCGCGCCGAGCATGGCGAAGCCGACCACGAAGCTGAGGACACAGCAGACGGTGAACACCGGGCTGGCGAACAGACGGATGGGCAACACCGGCTCTGCCGCCCGTAGTTCGACCCGAACGAAGGCCGCCAACACGACCGCCGATACGGCGAACAGCGCGATGATCGTCGGCGAATCCCACGGGTAGATGGTGCCGCCCCAACTGGTGGCCAGAGTGAGCCCGGTGGCGCCCAGCGCGACGAGGACGATGCCGGCGTAGTCGATGACCGGTCTGCCGGTGCGGGTCATCGCCGGCATGGTCAGTGCGGCGACCATCAGCACGATCACCGCGATCGGGACATTGATCCAAAATGCCCAACGCCAGGACAGCTCGTCGGTGAAGTAACCGCCGAGCAGGGGCCCGATCACGGTGGTCACGCCGAAGACCGCGCCCAGGCCACCCTGGTAGCGGCCCCGCTCGCGGAGCGGGATGACCTCGCCGACCACCGCCATCGCGGTCACCAGGATGGCGCCGCCGCCGATGCCCTGCAGGGCGCGGGATCCGACCAGCATCGACATCGATGAGGACAGCCCGCACAGCACCGATCCGACGAGAAAGGACAGGATCGAGGCTTGGAAGACCACCTTTCGCCCGAACAGGTCACCGAGCTTGCCGACGATTGCCGTCGCGATCGTCGAGGCGAGCAGATAGCTGGTAACGACCCAGGCCTGGTGGCCGGCTCCACCAAGATCAGCCACCACCGTCGGCAGGGCCGTCGCGACGATGGTCTGGTCGAGGGCGGCGAGAAACATGCCCAGCAGCACGGCAAGATAGATCAGGTTGCGTCGCCGCGGGGTGATGGCGGCCGCACGGACTCTGGACTCCCCGAGGTCAGGTTCCGGAGCCGCTACTGCCACGCCGGTCAGTGTGCCCGGTGACGACCGGGAACGCCCTGTCGGGCCGTCGTTTACTCCGCGAGCAAATTCAGCCAACCTGACGTGGGACTATATGGAGGCGAAGAAATACCTGAGATCGTGGCTTTTAAGTGCGGCGATGCGGTGATATCTTCGAACGGATCCGGCCAGGGCGGCAAGGGCCAGTAAAGATTTCGGCAGTGGAGGTTCGATGACCAGGCGCGGTACCCGTATCGGCGCGGCCGCGTTTGCGCTGGGCTTGTCGCTGGCGGGTCCGCAGGCCGCCGCTGTCGCCTCCGCAGAAAGCCCCGAGGCGGAGCCCGGTCCGCAGTCGGTCGGTTCACCGGACCGCGAAAACCCGGGCAGCACATCCGGGGTTGGGTCCGCGCAGACCGGGTTCGGGGGCGCCAGCCCCAAGCGGACCGCGGCGACCGCGACCACCGGTCCACGGTCCCGGGCACCTGAGCCCGAGACTGAGCGTGTCGACGGCGAATCCGCCGCGTCCCTCGCGCCGCCGGCCTCATCGACTCGACGCGCATCGACCTCGACCGCATCGGACTCGACCCAGGCGTCGAGCCTCCGTCCCGTCACCGGGAACGATGACCAGAACATCGCCGACGGCCCCGCCGCGACGACCCCGGGCACGGCGGCGTCTGCCATGACGGCAGAGATGACGGGGACGGGGACCGTCACGACCCCGGTCGCCGGCATCGCCACCCCGGCCTCCGCGCCGTCGCCGGCAGCACGTCTCAGGCTGATGTCCGGCACAGCTGGCTCCACGGCGCGCATGGCCACCACCGAGTTTCCCGCCGTCACCACCGCTCAATCGACGGCGGCCGCGGCCACCGCCCAATCGACGGCGGCCGCGTCGATGGCGCATTCCGTCGCGGCGATGACGACGGCCGTCGGGCGATTTATCGAATTCGCCGGCAACTGGGTGACTGAGCTGCCGAACAGCCCGGTGGCCGAACTCCTGCAGGGTGCGCTCTTACTGGTTCGCCGGACGCTGTCGAGTTTCATCGCGGCGACCGGTTGGGGCCACACCGGCAGCCAGACCACCGCGGCCGGGCCGTATCTCAGCGACGACGAGCTGCGCGACTATCTGCTGTCGCTGGCCCAGGATCGGTACGGGTCGTTGTTCGGACAGACCGTCCCCGTCTACAACCACTACTACGAGTACCGGTACCTCGCCGACGGGATGGCGGCGGGCGGTCCCAGCTCGGACACGAACACCCAGGTCGACGGGGTTGACGAAGCCGACTTCGTGGAGACCGACGGCCGCTATCTCTACGTGGCGCGCAACGGGGCGCTGACCATCGTGGACTCCGACTCCACCGTGGCGTCCCAGACCGCGCTGTCGGGATATGCCGTCGGACAGTTCCTCGCCGGCAACCGACTGACCGTCATCACCCAGAACGGCGGCTGGTACGGCCCGATGGCCCGGATCGCCTACGGGCCGTGGTGGAACTGGAATCCGCAGACCACCGTCACCGTCTTCGACGTTTCCGATCCGGGCGCTCCGATCGTCGCCAGTCAGACCGTCTTCGACGGCGCCTACCAGGACGCCCGCGCCGTGGACGGCAACGTCTATCTGGTGCTGGACCGCTCGATCAACCTGCCCGAGCCGATCTATACCGATTTCCCGGTTTCCGGCGACGGGGTCGCTCCGGACGCCGACTCCGCGGCCGCTCTGCTCGGATACCCCAGCAAGGGTCCGACCGTGATCGCCTATCGCGTCTACGAAACCTGGGACTCCTACGTCGCCCGGGTCGGCGACCAGATCACCACGCTGTCCCTGCCGCACGCGTACTCCGTCGATTCCGAGGGCAACCTGACCGATCTCGGCGTGATCGCGGGGGGCGGCGAGGTCGTCCGGCCCCGCGCCGAGGAGCAGCAGTCGTTGCTGACGGTCACGGCGATCGACGCGAACGCCTCGGGCGCCGCGGCGTTCGCCACCAGCCTCGGAAGTCTGGTCGGGTCCGGCGGCGCGACGGTGTACATGACACCCAGCGCGCTGTATCTGGCCACCCCGCAAGATAATTCGTCTGGCACGGGTTCGTCCACCGACACCCGGATCGACCGGTTCACCGTCGAGGGAACCGCGGTCGACTGGCAGGCCGGCGGGGTCGTCACCGGCACCCTCATCAACCAGTTCGCCATGGACGAGCGAGACGGCCGCCTGCGGGTGGCCACCCACACGCTCAGCTCGCAGTTCGCCGGCGGCACCTGGGCCACGGTGGAGGACAACGGCGTCTACATCCTGGACACCGAGGGCGACTCCCTCGACCTGATCGGAAGCGTCACCGGATTGGCACCCGGCGAGCAGCTCTACGCGGTTCGCTTCGTCGAGGACACCGCCTACCTCGTCACGTTCCTGCGCACCGATCCGCTGTTCGCCATCGACCTCAGCGACCCGACCGCGCCCACCGTCGAAGGGGAGCTGGTCATCCCGGGATTCTCGAACTACCTGCAGTCGGTGGGCGACGGGCTGCTGCTGGGCATCGGCCAGGAGACCGAACCGGGCACCTGGAACACCCGGATGCACGTCACGCTGTTCGACGTCTCCGACAGCACCAACCTGATCCAGATCGAACGGCAGTTCCTGGATGAGGACGCTCAATGGTCGTGGTCGGAATCGCAGTTCGAACACCACGCGGTGCTCTACTCGGCCGGGGACGGCCTGCTCGTCGTGCCCGTCGCGGCCAGCGGCTACGACCCGCAGAGCGGCGCCTACCGCTACGAGACCACGTTGCAGGTGCTCACCGTGGACGCCACCGGTGTCACCGTGCGGGGTGTCATCCACACCGACGGCATCGTGTCCCGAACGGTTCGCATCGGCGATGTGCTCTACGCGATCGGTGAGGACCACGTGACGGCCTACCGACTCGATGACCTCAGCGAGGTCGGCCGCGCCCCCTTGGGAACAGGGACGCGGCCGACACCGACGCCTATCCTCTTCTAGACCCGCGGTGCCCGGCTCAGGCCGGCGGACGGGACACGCACTGGGCGGAGTACAGCTCCTCGCCGAGCTTGTCCATCAGCTGCAGCTGGGTCTCCAGGTAGTCCACATGCTTCTCCTCGTCGGCGAGGATCTCCTCGAACAACGCCGCCGAGGTGGAGTCCTGCTTCTCGCGGCACATCACGATGCCGGGCTTCAGGCGCGCGATCACCTCGTACTCGATGGCGAGATCGCTCTCGAACTGCTCACGCAGCGTCTGGCCGATACGCAGCGACCCCAGCCGCTGGTAGTTCGGCAGGCCGTCGAGAAGCAGGATGCGATCGGTGATCCGCTCGGCGTGAACCATCTCCTCCAACGACTCGGCGCGAGTATGCCGGGCCAGTTCGGTGAAACCCCAGCTCTCCTGCATCTTGGCGTGCAGAAAGTACTGGTTGATCGCGGTCAGTTCGCTGGTCAGCTGCTCGTTGAGCAGGCGCAGCACATCGGGATCGCCCTGCAACGCTATCTCCTCAGGTTGTGCGGATTCCTCGTCGAACCCGGTTACTGCAGGCTATCGCGCCGCACTGTCAGCCCGCTCGACACTCCGCCGGCCGTCACTGGTTGTAGGAAATGCTCGCCTAAGTTAGTCTTCCCTAAGTTCGCGGCCGTTGGGATTCCGAAAGGATCGTCGATGTACGTGTGCCTGTGCACCGGCACCACCTCCAAAGCAGTCATCGAGGCGGTCGCCGGCGGTGCCAGGACGGCCAAACAGGTCGCCAACGCATGTGGTGCCGGGACCGACTGCGGCCGGTGCTGCCGGAACCTCAAGGCCATCATTGACGCGGCGAGCGCCCGCGGCTGAACTCCTCGAGCGCCGCGGCGTTGGCCTGCGCTCCCATGAGCTCCGCGAAGTAGCCATCCTCCCGGCTACGGGCGGCGGCGATCTCGCGGCGCGCCGGTTCGGCGATGGCCTGCTTGACCGCCACCAGGCTGGGGATGGGCCGGGAGGCGAGCAACTCGGCATGCCGACGGGTTTCGGCGAGCAACTCGGCGGGCTCGCACAGCCTCCACACCAGACCCATCCGCAGCGCCTCGGCAGCGTCGATCCACTCCGATGACATCAGCAGCCAGGCGGCGTTCTGGCGCCCGACAAGCTGAGGCAGCAGATAGGAGGACGCCGCCTCCGGCGCGACACCCAGACTGGTGAACGGACACTTCAGTCGGGCGGTGGTGGACATCAGCACCAGGTCGGCGAAACCCAGAATCGTCGTGCCCAGACCGACGGCGATGCCGTTGACCGCACAGATGAGCGGCTTGGGGAACGCTGCGAGCGCGTCGATCAGCCCGGGGAAACCATGGACGCCCGGGGTGAACCCGGAATCGTTGGTGATCCGAGCCTGCATCTGGGCGAGATCCTGGCCGGCACTGAATCCGCGGCCGGAGCCGGTGATGACCACGACGGCGACGTCAGGGTTCGCCGCAGCGTCCCGCAACGCCTCCGTGGTGGCGTCGTAGAGCGCCTCGTCGAAGGCGTTGAGCGCCGCCGGCCGGTTGAGGGTGAGCGTGCGTACCCGGTTCGCCTCGTCGATGAGCAGAGTCACGCCGCTCACCCTAGGTGGCCGGTGCCGCCCCCCGGGAGAACGTCTCCCGGAACACGTAGCGGCCGGTCGGCACGGTGTCGACGTCGACGTTCGCCCCGAACGCAGCGGTGCTGGCGATCATCCGGCTCA
>JAKOYE010000212.1 GCA_029780675.1 Actinomycetes bacterium | reverse complement strand
GCGGCGTTGCAGGCCGAGGTGGCCGCCTACATCGAGCTGCACGCCGACCAGGTCGACGAACACGGGCACCGGCTGGTGGTCCGTAACGGCTCCCACGCGGCCCGTGAGGTGGCCACCGCTGCGGGGGCGGTGCCGGTCCAGGCACCCCGGGTCAACGACAAGCGCATCGATGAGGCGACCGGGCAGCGGATGCGGTTCGCGTCGGCGATCCTGCCCGCGTGGGCACGTAAGTCGCCGCAGGTCGCGGACGTGCTGCCCTTGTTGTACCTGCACGGCCTGTCCAGTGGCGACTTCGCGCCGGCGTTGGAGCAGTTCTGCGGGTCGGCGGCCGGCCTGTCTGCGGCGACGATCACCCGGCTCACCGGCCAGTGGCAAGACGAGGCGGACGCGTTCGGTAAGCGCAGCCTGCGTGACGTCGACTACGTGTACGTGTGGGTCGACGGGATCCACGTGAAGGTCCGCTTGGAGCAGGACAAGATCTGCCTGCTGGTGATGATCGGGGTCCGCGCCGATGGCCACAAGGAGCTGATCGCGCTCGCCGACGGGTTCCGGGAGTCGTCGGAATCATGGGCGGACCTGCTCCGCGACTGCAAACGCCGCGGGATGCGGGCTCCCGTGCTGGCCGCCGGGGACGGTGCCCTCGGATTCTGGCGGGCCGTCCGGGACGTGTTCCCCGACACCAAGGAACAACGCTGCTGGTTCCACAAGACTGGCAACGTCCTGGCCGCCCTGCCGAAGTCGGCCCACCCGAACGCGAAGAAGGCCCTCGCCGAGATCTACAACGCCGAAGACAAGACCCACGCCCAGACGGCGGCCAAGGCGTTCGCCGCCGAGTACGGCGCCAAGTGGCCCAAAGCAGCCGCGAAGATCACCGACGACCTCGACGTGCTCCTCGCGTTCTACGACTACCCGGCCGAGCACTGGGTCCATCTGCGGACCACGAACCCGATCGAGTCGACGTTCGCGACCGTCCGGCTACGGCAGCGTGTCACCAAGGGCCCCGGCTCGAGAGCCGCTGGAATCGCGATGGCGTTCAAGCTGATCGAAGCTGCCCAGGCCCGGTGGCGGATGGTGAACGCCCCCCACCTGGTCGCCCTCGTCCGTGCCGGCGTCCCCTTCACCAACGGCAAACAGGTCGAACGGCCCGACCAATCGGACACCCAACCGAACGCCGCCTAAGACACGCCGATCCACAGGATTTGACTATTCCTCTTGGCAGGATGGGGCCATGCCTCTGACTCAGCACCAGCGCGTGCGTCTGGCGGATGCGTTGACGGCGTTGTTTGATGTGGCGGTCGCGGTCGGGCGGTCCGCTGAACGGATGGCGTTGGTGGAGTCCGCGGTGGCGGTGACCTCACCCCAGCCGGTTAACCCCGACGACAGCATGACCCTGGCCCGCTGCGAAGCGTTGTACCGGCTTGGCTGGGACTTGGGGGCGCGTGGACGTTCCCAACAAGCCCACGCCTGCTACAACCAGGTGCTGGACCTAACGGCCAGCCTGCTGGCCTCTTCGGCGACTTCAGTCGTGGTGGCGACCAAAGTACGGGCGGCGCAGGCCGAGGCGCTAGTGGGGCTGGGTGATCTGGCCCGGGATCGGGGGGACCGGGACGCCGCCCAAGTGTTGTTCGAACGTGCCTTGGCCATCAGCGAGGAGCTCGCCGCCCAGGAGCCGGACCACACCGGCCACCGCCGCGACCTCGCGATCGGCCTGGTCCGGCTGGGTGACCTGGCCCGGGACCGGGCGGACCGGCACGCCGCCCACGTGATGTGCGAACGGTCCCTGGCCCTGCGCGAGGAACTCGCCGCCCGGGAGCCGGACCACACCGGCCACCGCCGCGACCTCGCGATCGGCCTGTTCCGGCTGGG
>JAKOYE010000031.1 GCA_029780675.1 Actinomycetes bacterium | reverse complement strand
CCTTTCGGCGTTGAAGTGCGACGGGATGGGGAAGTAGCGGACAACGACGTTGAGCCGCTCGCCGTATTCGCTGCGCAGCCGCTCGACCATGGGGAAGGCGGCGCGGCACGCCTCGCACTCAAAGTCCAGGAATTCCACCAGGGTGACGGCCTCACGTGACGCCTCGCCGAGACGATGGCTGTTGTCGCGGACCAACTGACCCGGTGGGCCGCTGTCGGATTGAGTGGTGGCAGTGTCGTCGCCCCGAACGGACAGATACACGCCCGTCCCTACGAGCAGGGTGATGACCGCGAAGGCCGTCAGAAGGATTCGCGTGACAGGGGCCATCGGTAAATCCTCCAATGACGTCGGTAAGAAGCGGTCCCGGAGCTGGTGGTCCGGCGGTTACACGCTGCGCAACCCTGGGCCGCGCGGCATGGCCCCGATGATATACGTAGCGGCACCGTAGATGATCATAGCGAGTACGTCGGCCACTGTTCGACTCGAAATCCTCAGTGCCAGAACCGTTTAAGGGCGATGGGCAGTTCCCCCGTCGTGACGGTACCGTCGCCATCCCGTGACGCAAACGATGTTCCCCCTGGGGCGGACGGGACGTACGTTGCAGTTGATACGTAACAACTACGTACGTAACCACTCAGGAGGAACTTATGCGATCAGGATTCGCTCATGTCGGGGCCATCGACCTGACGGGCATCTCAGCTGCGATCCTGGCCGGCGGACTAGCGCTGTCGGCGGCCGTCTACACCGCGCCTGAGGCGAGCGCCGCCTGCGGGGGGCAGTTGGACCCGGTCACCGGGAACTGCTGGACCGTCGAGAGCCGTAATCGTCTGGGGGCGGCGAACGGCGCCGCAGGCTGCCGCCCCGGTGAACTGGGCAACTGCCGTGCCGCGCAGCAGAACGCCACCAGGCCGGGTGCGACCTTGCCCTCGCCGGCGGATCTTCCGGTCTCCCGCCCCCCGGTCCGGGGGGGCAGGCGGTAGCGCACGCCGGCTCCGTCCCGGCGCCATTTCATTCGATTTCCGTCGCCGTCGTCTCGGCGATGGTTCACAGAAAGTGACTCCGTCATGAACGAAGGCTCACAGAAGGAACGCACCCGACTTCCCGGTCGGGCCTCCGGGAGCGGTGCTGAACCGCGCCCGTCGCTCCACGAATCGCTCGCAATCCTCCGGGGGAACGTGCGACACGATCTTCCCGCCTCGCTCGTGGTGTTCCTCGTCGCGTTGCCGCTCTCTCTGGGTATCGCTATTGCCTCGGGCGCACCCCTGATGGCAGGCCTGATCGCCGCCGTCGTCGGCGGTATCGTCGCGGGGGCGATTGGCGGGTCCCCGTTGCAGGTGAGTGGCCCCGCCGCGGGTCTCACCGTCGTGGTGGCCGAGATCGTCAACAAATTCGGCTGGGAGATGACCTGCCTGATAACCCTCGGCGCGGGCGCGCTGCAGATCCTGTTCGGTTTGAGCAGGCGGGCGCGCGCTGCCCTGGCGATCGCACCGGTGGTGGTTCACGCCATGCTTGCCGGCATCGGGGTGACCATCGCCTTGCAGCAGTTCCACGTTCTGCTGGGCGGTACATCGCAAAGCTCTGCCTGGCTGAACCTCACGGAGCTGCCGCGATCGGTCCTCAACCACCACCTGTCCGACGTCATCATCGGCGCCGTGGTGATCGCGCTCCTCGTGTTGTGGCCCAAGCTGCCAGCGAAGGCGCGCGTCGTTCCGGGAGCTTTGGCCGCCATCACCGTGGCGACGGTGTTGGCCG
>JAKOYE010000190.1 GCA_029780675.1 Actinomycetes bacterium | reverse complement strand
GTGCGGGAGCAGGTCAAAAAGGCTGTCGAGGAGGGGATGGAATTCCTTCTCGCCGAACGGGATAACGACCCCAACCGGTCTGTGCTCAAGCGACTCCTGGGGCCCGAACGTCGTTAGGTCGTCAGGTCGCGGCTGAGCCAGATCGAGTCCTCGGTGGTGAAGTCGTGCCGTTGGTAGAAGCGCCTGGCGCGCTCGTTGGGTGCTTCGGTTTCGAGGAACATCGTTGCTGCGCCGGCTTTTCGGGCCTGTTCTACTACTGCCTCGAGGAGTTGGGAACCGAGACCGACGCCCTGACGGGCGACGTAGATCTCGTCGAGGAGAGCCTCTCTGCCGCCGGATTCAAGCGAGTAGCCCCAAGTGACGATCGCGTAGCCGAGGGGCGGTTCACCGAGCAGCCAGACCTGCCCGTGGGTGTCATCGTGCAGCAGGGGAGTGAGGGCGCGCCCGATGTGTCCGTCGTCGAAGTGATGCCCGTCGACGCGGTAGAACTGCTCGATCAGTCCGAGCACCAGGGCGAAATCCGATGCGCCCGCCCGGCGGACGGGGTGCGGGTGGGGGCTTGTGTGCACGGCTTCATGGTGACAGCCGTCGTCGTGACGGGTGGCCCGCACGCGGTGGCCGGCGTCGGTGAGGGTCTGCGGCGGATGGCGACGGAACGCATTGCTGTCGGGCCTGGTTTGTCAGAGCCCGATGGCAGAATCGAAAGTATGTTCGATACTGTGTTTCGGGGGGCTGGCGATGCCGATGTGGTCTCGGCGATCGGGGCGGCGGCGGTGGCGGAGTCGGCTGCCGCGGCACGGCGACTGGCCGCGATCGGGGAGTTGGCCGCACGGTGGGTGGAGTGCGACGAGGGCTCACGGTGGGTGTGCGACGGGTGGGATTGCGGAGCCGCCGAGGTCGCGGCGGCGCTGGGCATCGGTCATGGCCGGGCTTCGGGGCAGATGCAGGTGGCGATGGCGTTACGGCTGCGCCTGCCCGAGGTGGCGGCGGTGTTCATGGCCGGCCAGGTGAGCGAGCGGGTGGTCGAGGCGATCGCCTGGCGCACCGCGTTGGTCGCCGACGCCGAGGTGATGGCGGCCCTGGACGCGGTGATCGCGGAGGTGGCGGGGGGCTGGCAGGGTTTGTCGCGCTACAAGCTCGAGCAGGCCATCGACGCACTGGTCGATCGTCACGACCCCGCCGCGGTGCGACGCACCCGCTCGGCCGCCCGCGGGCGGGAGGTCATCATCGGGGGCCGCAACCACGAGTCCGGCACCGCGGCGTTGTGGGGTCGGTTGTTCGCCACCGACGCTGCACTGTTGGAGCGCCGCCTGGATCAGATGGCCCGCGGGGTCTGCGAACAGGATCCGCGAACCCTGGCCCAGCGCCGCGCCGACGCCCTCGGCGCGCTCGCGGCCGGATCCCAGGTCCTGGCCTGCCAGTGCGCGACCCCCGACTGCCCCGCGGCCGGAACCGACGCCCGGGCTACCAGCGTGGTCATCCACGTTCTGGCCGACCCCGACGCCCTCACCGACCACCCCGACCCCCGCGTCTCCGGCGATGGCGACGGCGACGAGGGCCCCGTCGACGGCCCCGACGGGGACGGTGGCGGCCCCGGCGGGAAGGGTCCCGGCGGCACGATTTCGGGCCCGTCGGCGCCGGCCCGGCCAGGTCGGGCGGTCATCGTCGGCGGCGGGGTTCTGCCCACCCCGCTGCTGGCCGCCCTGATCGCCGCCGGGGCCGCCGTACGCCACCTGCGCACCCCCAGCGGCCAGTCCGAACCCCAGTACCGGCCCTCCACCGCACTGGCCGAATTCATCCGGATGCGGGATCTGACCTGCCGATTCCCCGGCTGCGACAAACCCGCCGAACACACCGACATCGACCACCGAGTGCCCTGGCCCTACGGGGCCACCCACCCCTCAGGCCTCCGATGCTTATGCCGTCTTCATCATCTGCTCCGCACCTTCTGGACCGACTGGACCGACACCCAACACTCCGACGGCACGATCGAGTGGACGAGCCCATCAGGGCACACCTACACCACCCGCCCCGGCAGTCACCTGCTGTTTCCGGGCTGGAACACCAACACCGGCCCCACGATCACAGCCACACCGCCGCAGGCCAGCCCCACTCGAGCACTGATGATGCCCACCCGGAAACGAACCCGCCAGGCCGAACGTCACTACCGCATCACCCGGGAACGCAACCTCAACGAACCCCGCGCAGCCGACCGGAACCGACCTCCACCGTTCTAACCGGATCAGTAGTGATAGCGGGCTTGGAGGATCTCGACGTTGTTGCCGGCGATTCGGTAGACCAGCCTGTGCTCGTCGGTGATGCGACGTGACCATGCCCCGGTGAGCCCGTACATGAGTGGTTCCGGCTTACCGATTCCTTCATAGGGGAACGCCGGACTTCATTGATGAGCCGGTTAACGCGCTTCCGTATCGCGCGGTCGGCGGATTGCCAGTACACGTAATCCTCCGACGCTTGCGGGGAGAATATGACGTTCACTCCGCTAGGTCATCGACCTCGACGCGGACACCCTGACCTGCATCGAGCGCCGCCGCTGCGTCCAGTAACCGGCGGGCATTGGCTGGGGATCGGAACAGGTAGGCGTTTTCCTGCCACGCCTCCCACTCACGCAGATCAGGCTGCCGGTTCCGATCCGGAAACACCATCGAGGTTCGGCAGGGGCCGGGCGCAGATCTCCTCGGCCTCGTGGGCGGGGATGCCGAGCATGATCAGGACGTCCCGTGTCGCGCGGTCGGCGACGGCGCTGCCATCACGGTCGGGGTCGTGCAACAGGAGTTGGCCGACCCCCATCAGGGCGCCCGCGGCGGTCGCCAGCGCCAACTCGGGGTCGGCAACGGTGAATCGGCCGGCATCCGCCGCGACGGTGATATCGCGCAATGCCCGCGGTGCCAGCCCGCGGTCGGCGAAGATCAGACTCAGCCCGGTGTTGAGCAGCACCCGGGAGATGTCCGGACGCAGTGCGAACAACCGTCCGACCAGTCGGAAGCTGCGCGCGAAGGTGACCGCGGGGTCCTCGCCCTCGATCGTCAGCGTGTCCAGCAGGGCCCCCACCTCGTCGAGGATGTCGTTCACCGCGGCCTCGAAAAGGGCTTCCTTGCTGTCGAAGTGGTTGTAGAACGAGCCCATCCCGACATCGGCGGCCTGGGTGATCTCGAGCACGGGGACGTTCAGCGTGCCCGCGGCGATGAACCCCTGTGCGGCGCGGATCAACGCCGTACGGGTGCGCGTCTTGCGTCGTTCGAGGCGGCTTGCCGAGGCCGGTTCCGCGTCAGCCATGACGCAGATGCTAACAGTTTCCGTCATAAATGAGTATTTCGTCAGAAGTGCTTGACTGAGGATGTGCTCGTAAGTGATGATTTCGTCAGTCAACCTTTGGAGAGCTGATGACCCCGCACCTCGACGTCCACAAGGACCTGCACAGTGAGCAGGGCGCACTGCGCGGCGAACACCCCGGACGGTCCACGAACCCGGTGATCAAGGTCCGCGATCTGGCCTGGCTGGAGTTCGAGAAGCCGGACCTGAACCGGGCCGAGGCGTTCGCCCGGGCATTCGGTTTCACCACCTCGCTGCGCACGGCCGACCAGCTGCACCTGCGCGGTACCGACCCCGGTGCGTCGTGCGTGATCATCCGCAAGGGGACCCGCTCCCGCTTCGTGGGGCCGGCATTCGCCGCCCAGGACACCGCCGACGTCGACCGGCTCGCCACCGCCACCGGAGCCACCGTGGAGCGGCTGCCCGAGAGCATCGGGGGAGTCGGTGTGCGTGTGACCGACCCGCGGGGCATTCCGGTCCGCGTCGTCGCCGGAATGAACGAATTGCCCGCGCTACCCGGCCAGCAGCCGCACACCTTCAACTTCGGACACGAGGTGCGGCGCACCAACGCCACCCAGCGTCCGCCGCGGGAACCGGCCCGGGTGCAGCGGCTCGGCCACGTCGTCCTCCAGAGCACCGCCTATATGACGTCGCTCAACTGGTACCTGGACCACTTCGGTTTGATCGTCAGCGATTTCCTCTACTACCCGGGCCAACGCGAGCGTGGACCGGCGATGAGCTTCGTCCGCTGTGACCGCGGATCGACGCCCACCGACCACCACACACTCGCGATGGTGCTGGGCCCGTCGGACCGGTACGTGCACTCCGCCTACCAGGTGTGCGACCTGGATGCCATTGCCGCCGGTGGTGAACACCTGCGGGAGGCGGGATACCAACGCTCGTGGGGGATCGGCCGGCACATCCAGGGCAGCCAGATCTTCGACTACTGGCGCGACCCCGACGGGTTCCTGGTCGAGCACTTCGCCGACGGGGACCTGTTCGACAACACCCTGGAGCCCGGCTGGGCGCCGCTGACCGCCTCCGGTCTGGCGCAATGGGGTCCGCCGGCCACCAAAGACTTCCTCGGGCTGACCCCCGGAAGGGAATCGGTTCGCGAACTGCGCGCCATGCTCGCCGCGATCCGTGACGACAACGAATTCGACCTCACCCGCCTGCGCGGACTCCTGAAAGTGGCACGCTCATGACCGTTTCCGTCTACCGCACCTCCGACGGCTGGTGGGCCGGGACTCCCGACGTCGCCGCCAAGATCGACACGACGGCCACGACGACGACCGAACTGCTCGCCGATCGGGCTGCGATCGACGCCGCGGCGGTGGGCGCCGACACCGTCGAGGTGGCCACGCTCGACCTGCTGTCGCCGATCACCCGGCCGTGCCGCCTGGTGGCCCAGATGACCAACTTCGCATCTCACGTCACCGACACCGGCGGTGACCCGAAGAAGGTTCCGCTCACCTTCTTCCGCAAGGCATCAGGGTCGATCACCGGACCCTCCGGTGACATCGTCAAACCCCGCCACGTAAGACTTCTGGACTACGAGGTGGAGATCGGCCTGGTGATCGGCCGGGACATCCCCGTCGGCACCGCCATCACCACGGCCAACCTGGCCGACTACCTCTGCGGACTGGTGGTGACCAACGACGTCTCCGCCCGCGACGTGCAGCTGACGAAAACCCAGTTCTACGAGGCCAAGTCGTACCCGAGCTTCACCCCGATCGGCCCGGCCCTGGTGCTGGTCGACCGCGACGAACTGTCCCGGTTCGGCGACCTCCGGCTCCAGCTCCGGGTCAACGGAGAGTTGCGCCAGGACAGCACGGTGGACGACGACATGATCTACCGGCCCGCGCAGGCTCTGGCGGCGCTCAGCCAATTCCAGGATCTCTGCGCCGGTGACGTGGTACTCACCGGGACACCCGTCGGTACCGCCCTGTCCGCCCCGCCCAAGGCGGTGCAGAAGGTGGTCTCGCTGCTGCCCGACGATCTGAAGTGGAAGCTCTTCTTCGCCGGACAGGCCAAGAGCCCCAGGTACCTTCGGGACGGTGACGTGGTGGAGGCCGCGGTGGCCACCCGCGACGGCAAGATCGACCTCGGCACCCAGCGCAATCGGGTGCGGTTCGCGTGACCGCCGTCCCCGACATCATCCCCGTGGTGATCGTCGGCGCCGGACCGACCGGAGTCACCGCCGCCACGCTGCTCGCCCAGGACGGTGTGGACTGCCTGCTTCTGGACCGGTGGCCCGACGTCTACGCCCAGCCGCGGGCCGTCCACCTCGATGACGAGGTCTTCCGGCTGATCGCCGGCCTGGGCGTCGGGAACGAGTTCGCGGCGATCTCACGGCCCGCCGCGGGCCTGCAGTTCCGTGATCCCGAGCTCAGGGTGATGGCGCAGTTCGACCGTGCCTGCGCCGAGAGCACCAATGGCTACCCGCAGGCCAGTATGTTCGATCAACCCGAGTTCGAAAGACTGCTTCGGTCGAACCTGAAGAGCCACCCGCGCGCGGTGCTGCGGACCAATACCGAGGTCACCGAGGTCGTCCCGGTCGGGGCCGGGCGGAGCCGGGTGACGTTCACCGACCGCGTCACCGGCGAGGAGCGCCGGGTGGAGGCGCGTTTCGTCCTCGGCTGCGACGGCGCCAACAGCCTGGTCCGCTCCGCCATCGGTGCGTCGATGGAAGACCTCAGGTTCCAGCAGCGGTGGCTGGTGGTCGATGTGGCCACTGACGCGGAACTGAACCAGTGGGACGGCGTCCACCAGGTGTGCGACCCGCACCGGGCCGCCACCTACATGCGGATCGGCGCGGAACGCTACCGCTGGGAGTTCCGGTTGCTTCCCGGCGAGACCGCCGCGGACTACCGCGCCCTCTCCGCGTTGTATCCGCTGATCAGGCCCTGGGTGGAGGGCGTTGCCGCAGAACGGCTCACGGTGTTGCGGGTCGCCGAGTACACCTTCCGGGCGCAGGTCGCCGATCGTTGGCGCCGCGGCGGCATGTTCCTTCTCGGCGACGCCGCCCACCTGACCCCGCCCTTCATCGGCCAGGGCCTCTGCGCGGGACTGCGGGATGCGGCGAACCTGTCCTGGAAGCTCGCCGGGGTGATCAACGGATGGCTGCCGCAGAGCGTCCTCGACACCTACGAGTGTGAGCGGAAACCGCACGCGCGGTACATGATCCGGTTCGCCCTCGCCGTGGGTGCCGCGATGACCGCCGGCGGTCGGATCGGTGATCTGCTGCGTCGGCTGGTGGTACCTCGTCTGCATCTGATTCCCGGTGTCCGGGCGAAGATCGTCGACAGCACGACGCCGGCATTGCGCTGCGGCCAGCTGGTGGTGAAGCCGCCTGGCATCCGACCCCTGGCGGGCAGATTGTGTCCGAATGTCGTTCTCGCTGAGGGCAAACGGCTTGACGAAGTGGTCGGCCGGCGATTCGCGGTGATCAGTGCCGGCTCCGTCGACCCGGCTCAGCGCGCGGAGATCAGCTCCTGTGGCGCCGTGCTCATCCCCGCCGAGCCGGGCTCGGCGTTGGCGCGGTGGCTGCGGTCGGGTCGGGCCACCGCCGCGGTGGTGCGCCCGGACCGGACGGTGTTGGTCGCCGGTCGCGGGGTGGCGTCCGTGGTGGGGTTCCTTCCGGCGGTCACGCCTCGGCCAGCCGTAACTCCCTGCGGCGGGCCTGCTCGTCCGGATCCGGCACCGGCACGGCGGCGATGAGCCGGGCGGTGTAGTCCTCGGCGGGGCGGCGCAGAACCTGCTCCGCCGGCCCGGATTCCACCAGCCTGCCGGACTTCATCACGGCGATCCGGTCGGAGAGTTCCTCGATGACGGCCAGATCGTGGCTGATGAAAAGGCAGGCGAAACCCTGCTCGGCCTGCAACTCACGGAGCAACCGCAGCACCTTGGCCTGCACCGAGACGTCCAGCGCGGAGGTCGGTTCGTCGGCGATCACCAGTGCCGGTTCCAGCGCCAGCGCCCGGGCGATCCCGACGCGTTGACGCTGGCCGCCGGAAAGCTGGTGCGGATAGCGGTTGCGCAGTGTGCGGGACAGATCCACCCGATCCAGCAGTTCCTCGACCCGGGCCTGCCGGGCCTCCTTGGACAGCGAGGTATGCAAGGCCAACGGTTCGGCGATCGCCTGCCCGATCGGCCAGCGCGGATTGAGCGAGGAGCCCGGATCTTGGAACACCACGCCGATCTTCTTGCGCGGCTCCCGGAGTCCGCGTTGGGACAGGCGGGTGATATTCGTGCCGGCCAGCGACACCGACCCGGAGGTCAGTTTCACCAGGCCGATGGCGGCTTTGCCCAACGTCGACTTGCCCGAACCGGATTCGCCGACCAGTCCGACGACCTCGCCGGGCCCGACATCGAGGGTCACCCCGTCGACGGCCCGGAAGGTGCTCTTGGGTCCGGACTTGAACTCGATCGTCGCCTCCCGGAACGACAGCGCGGGCTCGGGCATTTGTGGCTGCGGGTCCGGGGGTTCGACGTCGGAGACCTCGATCCGCCCGGCCCCCAGGTGCGGGACGGCCTTCAGCAACGACTGTGTGTACGGGTGCTGCGGATCGGCGAACAGCGCAGCCGCCGTAGCGGATTCGACGACGACACCGTCCTTCATCACCATGATCCGGTCCGCCAGGTCGGCGACGACACCCATGTCGTGGGTGATCAGCAGAATGGCGGCGTCCACCCGGGACCTCAGATCGCGGATCAGGTCGAGGATCTCGGCCTGGACGGTGACGTCGAGTGCGGTCGTCGGCTCGTCGGCGATCAACAGTTTCGGGTCGCAGGCCAGGGCCTGGGCGATCATCGCGCGCTGCCGCTGGCCGCCGGAGAGTTGGTGCGGGTAGTAGTCCACCCGCGTGGCGGGGTCGGGCATGTCCACGAGTTCCAGCAACTCGACGGCGCGCTCCCGCGCCTGCTCGGCGGTCACATCACGATGCGCCCGAATGGCTTCCACGATCTGCCAGCCGATGGTGTAGACGGGGTTGAAGGCCGTCATCGGCTCCTGGAACACCACGCCGACGTCATCGCCGCGAACCCCGGTCAGCGTCTTCTCGTCGGCGTTGGCCAGTTCGATGCCGGCCAGTCGGATGCTGCCGGACACCCGGGCGTTGGCGGCCAGCAGACCGGGAACAGCCATCGCCAACGTCGACTTTCCCGAACCGGATTCGCCGACCAGTGCCAGCACCTCACCCTGGCCCAACGTCAGGTCGATCCCGCGCACGGCGGGAATCCACTTCTTGTCGACCGAGAACTCGATGTGCAGGCCGGTGATCTGGAGCAGCGACTGCGGAGGCGATTCGGACATCGGTTACCGCCGCTTCGGGTCGAGGGCGTCGCGCAGGGCGTCGCCGAGCAGGATGAAACCCAGGACGGTGACCGACAGGAACAGGGCGGGGAAGAACAGCAGGTGAGGTGAACTGCCGATCAGCGACTGCGCGACGTTGATCTGCAGGCCCCAGGAGATCTCCGGCGCCTGCAGCCCGATGCCGAGATAGGTCAGCGCGGCCTCCGCGGAGATGAAGGTGCCCACCGCGATCGTCGCGTAGATCAGCACCGGGGCAAGTGCATTGGGCAGGATGTGCCGGACCAGAATCCGGCCCGAGGATGCGCCCAGCGCCTGGGCGGCCAGCACGTAGTCTGCACCGCGGATCGACACCACCGACGAACGGACCAGTCGCATGGCCGTCATCCAGCCGAACACCACCAGTGCCAGAGACACCGTCCACACCGATCGCTGCGCGGACACCGTCAGCAGGACCAGGGCCCCGAGGAACAGTGGGATACCGAAGAAGACGTCGGTGATGCGGGCCAGCACCGTATCCGCCCAGCCGCCGAAGTACCCGGCGAGTGATCCAACGAGGACGCCGATGACGAGCACCCCGATGACGGTCAGCACCCCGATCGCCACCGATGTCCGGGCGCCGTAGATGACGTTGGCGTAGTAGTCGCAGCCCTGCAGGTCCATTCCGAACCAGTGCTCGGCACTCGGCGGCCGGCGCGACATCGACAGGTCGCAGTCGGTGGGGTCCGCGCCGAGGGCGAACACCGACGGGAACAGCGCCATCGCGACCATGACGACCATCACCGTCAGCCCGATCAGGAACAACGGGTTGGTGCGCAGGTACTTCCACGCGTCGGCCCAGACGCTGGACTGGCCGACGAGCTCCTCGGCCTCCACCCCTGCCGGTTCAGTCATAGCGGATCCTCGGATCGATCACTGCATACAGCACGTCCACGACCAGGTTGAAGAAGATGTAGAAGAACACCATCAGGGTGACGATGCCGACGACGACCGGGCCCTGCTGCGAGCGCACCGCGTCGAAGATGGCCCGCCCCAGGCCCGGGAGGTTGAAGACCGACTCGGTGACGATCGCCCCGCCCAGCAGCGAACCGATGTCGGCGCCGATGAAGGTGACCACCGGAATCAGACTGTTACGGAAGGCGTGCCGCATGACGATGCGGGATCGGCCGACGCCCTTGGCCCGTGCGGTGCGGATGTAGTCGGCCGAGAACGCCTCCAGCATCGCGGTTCTGGTCAACCGCGCGACATAGGCCATCGACAGCGAGGCCAGCACCAGGCCGGGCAGCAGGTAACTCACCCAGCCGTCGGCCACCCCCGCGATGGGAAACCAGCCCAGCTTGAAACCGAAGACGAACTGGGCCAGGAAGCCCAGGACGAACACCGGGATCGACACCAGCAGGGTTGTCGAGATCAGGACCAGGTTGTCGAAGAACGAGTTTCGGCGCAGTGACGCCAGGATCCCCGCGGCGATGCCGAACAGCGCCTCGAAGAACACCGCCACGATGGTCAACTTCACCGTCACCGGAAGCCGTTGGCCGATGATCTCCAGCACCGGTCGGCCGGAGAAGTCCTGCCCGAAGTCACCGTGCAGCAGACCCCAGATGTATTTGGCGTACTGCACCGGGAACGGATCGTCGAGGTTGAACTCGGCGCGGATCTGCGCCTGCACCGCCGGGCTGAGCGGCCGGTCGCCGGCCAGGGCCCGGACCGGATCGCCGGGCAGGGCGTAGACCATCGCATAGATCAGCAGGGATGCGCCGATGAGCACCGGGATGGTCAGCAGCAGCCGCCGGAGGACGAAGCGGGTCATCGGTCGATCACCGGATCACACCGCCTGCCCGTCGACGATCACGTCTTCCAGGACGACGTCGTTGCGGATGTCGTAGTGCACGTTCGACACCCGCTTGCCCCAGACCGTCTGGTCCATACCGTAGAAGATCGGCGCGCCCGGCAGGTCGTTGACGAGGATGTCCTCGGCGCGCTGGTAGGCCTTGTTGGCGTCGGCGATGTCCCGCGCGCGGTTTCCGGCCGCGAGGGCCGCATCGAACGCCGGGTTGCTGTAGAAGGTGGTGTTGGACCCGGCCGGCGGCAGTGCCGCGGTGGCGTACTGGGTGGCCAGGAAGTTCTCGATCGAGGGGTAGTCCATGATCCAGGCCAGCCGGAACGGCCCGGTCATCTCCTTGGCGTCACGCTTGGACAGGAACTCGTTGAACTGGAGGTTGCCGCGCAGTCGGTAGGTCAGGCCGATCTTGCGGAACATGTTGCCCACGGCCGTCATCCAGCCGTCGTGCCCGGCGCCGGCGTTGAACCAGATCTCGACGGGTTGGCTGGTGTCGAAATTCGCCTCGGCGAGCAACCTTTTGGCCTCGTCGGGCCGGTACTCGCACCACTGCCCACAGGCGTTCTCGCGGTAGCCGACGACAGTGGGCGGGGCGAACGAGTCGGCCGCCACCCGGGTGCCCAGGAAGATCGCGTCGACGATGGCCTCCCGGTCGATCGCCATGGACAGCGCGCGCCGGACCCGTACGTCGGAGTAACGCGGGTCGTACATCGGGAAGCCGAGTGTGGTGATGTCCGGGCTGGGCTGGCCCAGGTAGCGATCCTTGAAGACGTCCTTGGCGCTGGCATAGGCGTCGGGGGGGAGATTCTTGAGGATGTCCAGATTCCCGGCCAGGACGTCGGTGTAGCCGGTGGAGAGTTCGGTGTACATCCGCATGACGACGCCGCGGGACTTCGCCTTGTCCTTACCCGCGTAGTCGTCGTACCGGGTCAGCGTCATGCCATGGCCGGGCACCCATTCGGTGGCGGACTGGAACGGGCCCTGGCCGACCGGCTTCTTCCCGAACGCCACCGGGTCGGTGTAGAAGAACTCGGGCAGCGGGTCGAAGGCGCTGTAGCCCAGGGTCACCGGGTAGATGGCGAACGGGGCGGACAGGGTGACCTCGATGGTGGTGGGATCGGCCGCATGCAGTCCGGACATCCGGGTGGCCGCCGGCTTCCCGCCGTCCTCAGCCTGCAGGGCGTCATAGCCGGCGATGTTGGAAAAGAAGTACGACCCGCCCTGGGCATTGGTGCTCAGCGCGGTGTAATTCCATGCCTTCACGTAGGACTCGGCGGTCACCGGGGTGCCGTCGTGGAAGGTCCAGCCCGGTTTGAGCTTGATGGTCCAGCGCACGTTGTCGGCCGAGGTGACCGATTGGGCCGCCCCGTCGTAGGTGACGGCGCGGCTCTTCACATCGAAGGTCACCAGCGGCGTCCACACCGCGCTGATGATCTTCGAGCCCTCCGACTCGGTGGTGTTGCCCGGGACCAGCGGTCGTTGGGGTTCGCCGAGATAGAAGCTGAACATGCCGGGCGGGGTCGGCGGTGCCGAGGCGCACCCCGAGAGGGTCGCGGCCACCAGGATCAGGATCCCGAAGACGGACGCCAGCGAAGTACGGCGCCGCAGGGTCGTGGGTCCTGGCAAGGTGGGTCGGCCTTCCCGATAGCGAGTGCTCACCGTGCCTTTTTCGCGAGGCCCTTCGCGAGCGGAGGACACAACGATGACACACATCGGCTGTTTTGGGAGGTCATAACGGCGGTGCCCGTTACCACCGGACGTCGTGGTGCTCCATCACCCCGTAGCCGTCGCGGAGCGTGATGCCCGCGATCGAACCGGTGAACGTGCCGAACGGCTGGCGGTACTTGCTGTCGATCAGCAGTAGCCGGTCGTGGCGGGCGCGTTCCGCCTCGGCGTGGAACTCCAGATCGCCGACCCGGGAGAGATCTTCGGCGAACTCGACCGGGCCGACCTCCCGCGGGACGCCGTCCACCCAGACGGTCCGTTCGGAATCGTTCGGCGAATCATGCACCCCGTCAACAAGATTCCAGACGATCGCGGCGCCGGTGTCGGAGGTGCCGCAGCCCGCACTCCACGACCATGTGGTCACCCGGTCGTGGTGTCCGGCCGACTCGTCGACCAGGCCGGGGGAGTCGATGGCGATGCCGTCGATGGTGCCGGTGACCCGGACGGGGGTCTTGCGGGTCCAGATCGGGTGGTTGCCGTGCCGGGACACCACTTCGACCGGATCGCCGGCCGGCACATAGCTGACGTCCACCCCGTCGAACCGGGCCGAGTTCTCGTCGAAGTGGACGATCGGCCACAGCGCCGACCGTTCCCGGAACGCGTCGGTGGTGCGGTTGTGCACCGCCCAGAACGCCTGGTAGGCGATGCCGATTCGGGCGACGCCGACGCACATCTGCGCGTCCGGGCCGTAAACACCCAGGTAGCGCCACTTCTTCCGGGGCCGCAGACCACGGAATATCGGAAGCTGGTCGACCTCGATGGGAGGGTTCGCCGGACCGCGCCAAGGCAGATGCATGCGATCAGCATGCCGAACCCGTCGGGGGGCGCCACACCGGCATACCGGAAGGCGTCGGTGGCTAGGCTCGTCGCACCATGAGCACCGAGGAGTTCACGTTCTCGCACCTGCTGAGTGCGGACCTGGCGGGCACCCATCGCCGCAGCCCCAGCGCCGGGGCCGCCGTCGACCCCGCGGTCGTCGACGCCGATCTGGCCCGGTTGCAGCGGGACGGGTATGTGATCCTGCACGATCTGATCGGGTCGGCCGAACTCGCCGAGATCAGGTCGGCGGTCACACCACTGCTGGAGCGTCACGGCCGCAACCCGTTCGAGGGCCATGCCACCCAGCGGGTGTACAGCGTGCTGAACAAGACCCGAGCCTGCGATCGGATCGCTGATCACCCGCGCGTGCTGGCGCTGCTGGACCGGTTGTTCCTGCCGAACTATCTGTTGTCGATGCTGCAGGTGATCAACATCCTGCCCGGTGAGCAGGCCCAGATGCTGCACACCGACGACGGCTTCTACCCGATCCCGCGTCCGCGAAAAGCGTTGGGGGCGGCCACCATCTGGGCGATCGACGACTTCACCGCCGACAACGGCGCCACCGACGTCATACCCGGCAGCCATCGGTGGGGTGACCGGCAGCCGGCTTCGGACGAGCGGGTGCCGGTGGTGATGCCGGCCGGATCCTGCGTCGTCTTCCTGGGCACGCTGTGGCACGGCGGCGGTGCCAACCGGTCGGCCGCGTCCCGGCTCGCGGTGACCGCACAGTACTGCGAACCCTGGGTGCGCCCCCAGGAGGCGTTCACCCTGTCGACCACCCGGGACACCGTGCGAGCGGTGTCCGAGGACATCCGGCGGATGCTCGGCTACAGCATCCACCCGCCGTTCATCGGTCAGGTCGACGGCATGCACCCCAAACGCCTGCTCGAGCAGGGCTGACGCTGGGATCATCGGGGGATGGGCCCGGGCCTGCTCGCCGATGCCGTGCTGGTGGTGCACGGGTTGTTCATCGCGTGGGCGCTCCTCGGCGGCTTCCTGGTCTGGCGCCGGCCCTGGCTTGCGGTCCTGCATCTGCCGGCGCTGGCGTGGGGACTGTGGATCGAAGCCTCCGGCGGCATCTGCCCGTTGACCCCACTGGAGAATTCGCTGCGCCGCGCGGCCGGCGAGTCCGGCTACAGCGGGGGCTTCATCGAGCACTACCTCGGCGGGATCATCTATCCCGCCGGGCTCACCCGCGACGCCCAGTGGCTCGCCGCCGGTGTGCTCGGGCTGATCAACCTCGCCGCCTACGGCCTGCTGGTGCGCCGGGTGGTGCGCGCACGCGGTCGCCCGCCCCGGCGGTCAGGAGCCCCCGATGACGGCACCTGAGCCCGGGGATTCGAGGCGTGGCGCGGTGCTGGTGTGCCTGACGGCTGTCCTCGCCGGGGCCGTCATCGGGTTCGTCGGCGGGGCGTTCCGGTGGCTCCTCGATGCCGCCAATCGGTTACGCGTCGAACTCGTCGAATGGTCGTCGGCTCTTCCCGGTTCGGGTTGGTTGATCCCGATGGTCACCGCCGCGCTGGGCGCCACGCTGGCCGCCCTCGTCGTGCGGTGGGAGCCGCTCGCCCAGGGCAGCGGAATCCCGCACGTGGAGGCGGTCTTCGCCAGGCAGGCGGCGCCGCCGAGGGTCCGTCTGCTGCCGGCGAAGTTCATCGGCGGGGTACTGGCCATCGGATCGGGACTCGTGCTGGGCAGGGAGGGGCCGACGGTGCACATGGGTGCGGCCATCGGTGCCGAGGCTGCCCGGCGCGCCCGGTTGCCCGACTCCGAGATCCGGATGATGCAGACGGCGTTGGGTGGTGCCGGTCTCGCTGTCGCGTTCAACGCCCCGGTCGGCGGCACGTTGTTCAGCCTCGAAGAGGTGACGAAGTCGTTCCGGCTCACGACGGTGCTGGCGACGATCTTCGCGGCGTCCACGGCCGTCGGTTGCGCGCACCTCGTGCTGGGCAACGACTCCGAATTCCGGCTTCCGGCGATCGACGAACCGCACCTGGGCTGGCTTCCGCTGTTCGTGGTGTTCGGCCTGCTCACCGGATGCCTCGGCGCGGCCTACAACCTGCTGGTGGTGTGGTTTTTCGACCACGTGACCGCGAAGCGCCGGGTTCCGGCCGTCGCCAAGGCGAGCATCATCGGCGCCGTCATCGGCCTGGTGATGATCGTCCACCCGCAGGCGGCCGGCGGTGGTGAGCCGTTGACCCAGATGCTCCTCGGTGGGCAGCGGTTCGCGCTGATCGTGATCGTCGGCTACCTCGTCCTGCGGTTCCTCGCCGGACCCCTGTCGTACGCCGCCCCGGTCGTCGGCGGACTGTTTGCGCCGATGCTGGCGGTCGGCGCGCTCTGGGGGGTGCTGTTCGTCGGTGTCATCGACACCGTGTGGCCCCAATCAGCCTCCCCTGCAACCTCTTTGTTTGTCCCGATGGCCGTTGTCGGGATGGCGGCGTTCTTCGGCGCCACCGTCCGAGCACCCCTGACCGGTGTGGTGCTCGTCATCGAGATGACCGCCTCCACGGCGGTGCTCATCCCGATGCTGGCGGCCACCGGGGCCGCGGTGTTGGCCGCGCAGGTGATCGGAAACCCGCCGATCTACGACAGCCTGCGCCACCGGTCCCTGTCGAAGGGCTGAGGCCGGTTTACCTCAGCGGCGGGCGCCATGCTCGGTGCGGGTCCCGAAGCTGGAAGCGGCCCCGGGTCAGCAGCGGACCATCGCGGTGGGAGGGGCCTGCGCCGGCCTCCGATCCGGTGGCTTCGACGCTGCGGCCGTAGGCCCGTGACAGCGGTCCGGCGGACAGCCCGTGGGCGAAGACACTGATCAGCACCGTGACGGCGAGAACGCCGGTGATCGCGGTGATGTCCGGGGACTCGTCGGCGAGTTCTTCGAAGGTCAACAGGCCGAACACGATGGTGGCCAGGCCGCGCGGACCGAACCAGCCGAGGAATGCGACGGTGCGCCAATCCAATCCGGTACCGATCATGGACAGCGCGACGGGCCCGATGCGCAGCACCGTCAGCGCCAGGACCGCCAAGACCACCCACTGCCACTGGAACCCGTGGTGGAACACCTCAAGCAGCAGGCCGCCGAAGATGAACCACACGACGAATCCCAGCAGGTCCGCCGATGTCTCCAGAAGTTCGGAGGTCTGATGTTCGGCTGCCACCGTGGTCGAGGCGGCGCCGAAGACCAGGCCGCCGACGAAGGCGGCGATGAAGACGTTGGCGCCGAGGAGGTTTGCCACCCCGAACAGCAGTACCGGGAGCGCGAGGGTGGCGATCTGCCGACCGCGGTCGCCGCTGAGGCTCCGTTCCCGGGACAGGTCCATCGCCCACGCGGTCAGCAGTCCGCCGACCACCGCGCACAGCAGGGCGAGCAGTACCGGCGCCGCACCCACGCTCACCAGCTTGGGGACCGGCTCGCGTTCATGTTCGGCCAGCATGCTGAGGGCGAACAGGACCACCGGGGTGGCCAGCCCGTCATTGAGGCCGCTCTCCACGTTCAGTGCTCGTCGGACCCGAAGCGGCACAGCGGGATTGAGGACAGTGGGAGCGCCGAGGCCGGCATCTGTCGGGGTGATCGCCGCCGCGATCAGCAGCGCGCCGGCGATGCCGACCCCCGGCACGATCGCCCACGTCGTCAGGTACGTGGCCAGCAGTGCCAGCGGGAAGCCGATGGCCAGCAACCTGATCGGGATCATCGGGTCGCGGCGCAGTTGGCCCACCCGCACGGTGGAGGCGTCGTGGAACAGGATGATCACCAGAGCCAACTCGGCAAGGGTACGAACAGCTTCGGCCTCGACGTCGACACTGCGGCCGGAGAACACGATCAGCCCGGCGGCGGTACTGGCCATCGGTGCGGTGACGTTGGCGTAGGACATCCGCTTGGCCACCAGCGCGTAGCAGAGGATCAGACCGGCCAGCACCGTGACCATCTGCCCGCTCACGCGATGTGAGTTTAGGCAGGTCCGCCGGGTCAGGTCAGCCGATCGGCTCAGTCGCCGTGGTGGCCCTTGCCGCAGTGCATGACGAGTTCGGAGTTGGTGCCCTGGCAGACGTCGAAATACGTCGGCTCACCGTTGCCCGCGCCCGCGTCGACAGCCACGAACGTGCCGGACTTCGACGCCTTGGCGCCGGCCCCGGAGCCGCCGTACTTCCCGGGGTCTCCGCCGCTGGAGGTGTCATCGATCGTGTAGCCCTCGCCGGTCCAGATCCCGACGTAGTAGTCGGCGACCTGCTTGGGCGTCAGGCCGTCGACCGAATAGCGGGCATGGACCATCCCGGCGTCCTCGCTCGAGCGGATCGGGGACGCGCCGGTGGGGGGCTGGGGCAGCCCTCCCGCCGCGGCGGCGGCCGGCGTGCTCGGTGCCGTCGAGTTCGTCACCGTCTCGGTGACGGTGGTCTTCTCCACGGTGGTCGACGATGTCGAACAACCGGAAACAATCAGCGCGGCTACGCCGGCCCCGGCCAACAGTGCGGTCACTCCCATGGCGGAGGGCATTCCTAGTAGCGGTGCCGGCCGGGTTCCCCGGTCGGTGCCGGCGGGGCCTTCACCTCGGGGCTGAACGAATTACCGCCGGTCGGCGAAAGGTTTTTCTCGGTGGGTTGCGCCGGGCTGGAACTCGGCGCCGAGGAACTCGGAGTCGTGGTGGTCTCCGGCTTCTTGTCGCTGCTGCATCCAGCGGCCGCCGCGGCGACAACCGCGGCGGATCCGGTCAGCACCGCTACTTTCCGAGCGAAACGCATGGACGAGTTCATCAGTGCCTCCCAGATGACGGATGGTCAAGTGCATGACTCTATCCCGTTCGGCAGTCTCCCGACGTCGGGTTGGCCGCCCCTATTCCGACGGCCGAGAAGTGCATGCGCCGTAGCTCCGGGGCGGCTGCTGCACTTCGGCAGCGGTGCAGGTAAAATGCAGTCATGGTTGCGGTGACGATTCGGGACGTTCCCGACGACGTGCGTGACGAGCTGGCCGCGCGGGCCGCCTTGGCAGGTCAGTCGCTGCAGGCGTATCTGCGGGACTTGCTGGTGCACGCGGCCGAGAAGCCCACGGCCGATCAGGTGCTGGCCCGCGCGCGTGCCAGGGTGGTCGCCACAGATGTCCGCATCGATCCGGCCGCGACCGTTCTCGCGTTGGGGGCCGACCGTCGGTGAGTTCCCGCCGGGTGGTGTGCGATGCATCGGCGTTGGTGACGGTTCTGCTGGACGCCGGCCCTGGCGGCACCTGGTTGGCTCGTCGTCTTGACGGTGTGGAGTTGTGCGCGCCCGCGCTGCTCCTGTTCGAGTGCTCGAACGTCTTCCGGCGTCACGAAGTCGGTGGACTCATCAGCGCCGACCAGGCCGCCCAAGCGCATGCTGATCTGCTCGCACTGCCCATGGAGCTCTTTCCGTATGAGGTTGTTGCGCAACGGGTGTGGGCGCTGCGGAACAACCTCACCAGCTACGACGGCGCGTACGTCGCTCTTGCTGAACTGTTGGGTACACCGCTGATCACGCTGGATGAGAGGCTGGCGAGCGCGCCCACCATCCGCTGTGACGTGGAGGTGCCGCCCGTCGCGTAACCGTGCGGGGCGATCCCCGGCCTCAGCCGAACCCGCCGAAGACATCCGAAGCCCGCCGCCAGTCGCTGCGTCGGCGCTCGAACGTCGCTCCGATCCACATCAGCAGCACCCCGGCGACCCCGACGGTGATCCAACGCGGCATCCGGACGATCTCGTCACCCCACTGGTCGATGGCCAGCATCAGCAATGAGACGGCGCCCAGGACCAGCGGTGCCTGCAGTCGGCGCACCGCTCCGGCGATCACCGCGGCCAGCGAGATCGTGGTGGCGGCGATCAGGCGCGGCAGGTCGTCGTCGACCATGCCGATCAGCAGGGTCGGACCGATGGCAAGCACCAGCGCCGGCCCGAGGGTGAGCCAGGAACGGCCGGGACCGTTGCGCCACCTCAGGATTCCGGCTGCCAGCGCCGCGAGCGCTGCCGGAGCGGTGTAGGCCTCGACAACGTCGACATCCCCAGCGGCAAGCCATGCCCATACCGCGCACAGCGCCAGGACTCCGGCGGCCGATGCGTACAGCACGCGTTGCGGGGGCCGGAGGGCGGCGATAGCCGCGATGGGAACGAGTGCGGTGAGCGTCCCGGCCAGCCAGGGTGTCGACTCGGCGGCGACGGCGGCCCCGCACACTGCCGACGCCGCTGCGGTGATCTGCAGAACCACCCCGGCCCGCCCGGAAACCAGGTAGCGCCCGGCCAGCAGTACCGCCCCGGCGGCCACTGCGGCAGCGAATCCGCCGGCCGCCGAACCCGCCCCGGCCGCTGACGTCGCCACCCCGGCGAAGGTCGCCGCCAAGACGGCGCCGAGCGTGCCGAAGAACTCCCGCGTCATCCCCGGACGGGCCACCGCCGCCGCGCCCACACTGGCTGCCGCCGCGACGGCGAGGGCCGATACTGACGCGGCATTCGACACCGCCGCCCACCCGGCCGCCGGTAGGGCCGCGATGCCCGCACCCGGAAGAAGGGCCCATCCCTGCCCGGGCTGCTCGCGGTCGACCAGGGCTGCGCCGAGCAGGGCGACGACGAATGCGGAGGCGGTCGCGATCAGGGCTGTCAGAACGGACGCAGTGCCGTTGAGCGGAGCCAGTGCCGCGGCGAAACCGATTGCCGCGGTGGTGATTCCCAGCAGGGGCCGACGGCTGATGCCCAGCACCAGACCCGTGGCGGCGATCGTGGCGAGTGCCCCGACCGCCGACCATGACCCGAAGAAGTTGCTCGTGTCCGGACCCTCGGCGACGTCCCGGGCGATCAGATCGAGGCTCCCGGTCCAGGGGTCGGCGAACCATCCGAGCGGTCCACCCACCGCCGGGGTGCTCTGCAGGACGGACCACAAGGTTCCCGGCAGCGCGACCATCCCGCCGGCCACGGCCGTTGCCGCTCGCCACCCCGCCGGCACGGCGAGCGCGGCCAGCAAGGTCGCCCCGCCGGCCAGGACCGAGCTGACGAGCATCCCGTCCTCGACGACCGCCGGTTGGACCAGAGTCAGCGCCGCCGCGGCCGGGGCGGCGCACACCAGCACCCCGAGCAGGGTGCGCATCGAGGAATCTCGTCCTGCGCGGCGGGCCATTGCCGGAACAGCGGCCAGGGCCGCGACGGCCAGCGCCGGGCCGAGGGCGGCGACCGCCGTTGTCGGCCTGCCGGCCGCGATCGCGGCGAGGATGAACGCGGCGGCCCAGGATCCGCCGGCGTGTAGTCGTAGCGCAGTCCGGCTCGCCGGGAAGGTCCACCGGGTCGATTGCGCCAGTGCGACTACCACGACGACGGCCAGTGCCGTGAACGCCAGCGACGCCGCCCATTCCGCGTCGGCGAACTTCACGATCAGCAACTCGGCCGAGATGGGTAGCAGAGCGGCCACCGCGAGCCGGGTCGTGCGCCGTCCCACCAGCAGCCCCAACAGCGCGGCGAAGCCGGCGGCGGTGGCGGTGCCGATCGCCCACCACACTTCCCAGGACATGCCCGCGGCCAGTCCGGCGCGTCGCCCGGCGTATCCGTCGACGAGCACCAGCACGACCGCCAGCCCCGCGAAGGCCTCCGCGGTGGCCGGCAGTGAACGACGAAGCCCCACCGCCAGCGCGGTCACCACGGCGGTGGCGGCGAGCAGTAGCAGCGCCCGGCCGGTATCGCCCAGCCGCGACCACGCCACCGCGGTGAACGTGAGGGCCGAAAGGCCCAGCAATGTCGCACCCAGCCAGAGCAGCAGCGCCCGGACCCGGGCTCCCGACCATTCCTGACGCTCGGCCGGCGCGGCGGGGGCGGGCGCCGCGATACCGGCCTGCGACCAACCCATCATCGCGAAGCGCAGCCGCTCGTACTCCACGACGAGGGCGTTGCGCCGCGCCATCAACCGGCCCATCTGCGCGTCGACAGCCAGGATCTCGCCCCGCAGGGCGTCGAGTTGTCTCCCCGGGTCGGCCGGGCCGGGCTGTCCGGGGGGCGGGACGCCGGGGTGCCCGGTGCTGAACCCGCTCTCGGTCATGTCGCCCCCTCCAGCCACCGGTCGTTCGCGGCGGATCCGCGCGGGCCGGACGGCTTCTGCCAGCTTGTCGGCTGTGCCTGTCTGATGTCGTTCATACGATCCGGCAAAGGGCAACGCGCGACAAGTCACGGATCGACAGCCACGTGCGGGGGATCTCCGGGTACCTCGGGCGCGCCATGACCGGCGGCGGGCGACCGAACCTATGCTGGGCTCGTGGGGTTGCTGGGATGACGGTCCCCTCTGGTCGTCGGGCAGGTAGGCCTTCGTTGATGGCCGAGCGGCGCGCTCAGCTGGTGAACGCGTTCATCGACCTGGTCGCCCGAGAGAGCCTGGAACATGTCACTCTCGATGACGTAGCAGCCTCGGCTGGGATGAAACGGTCGGCCCTGAATCACTTCATCGGTAACAGGGAAGACCTCATCGTCGCTACCGTCGACGAACTCGCCGCTCGGTACTTCACCGTGATGAATAAGGCGGCTGGGGCCGAGCCCGACATCGAGCAGCTCCTCGCTGTGATGTTCAGCAAGGACTGGATCCTGGCCAACGACATCGAGGATGCGGCCTTCGATGCACTGCTGTCCGAGGCGATGCGGAACGAGCGCACCCGCGACATCGTGAAATCGGGCTATCAGCAGTTCATCGCAAAGATCGAAGGGGCGTTGCACCGCTCCTACCCCTATGCGCCGTCCGCGGCCGTCCGGGAGACCGGCTATGCGATCGCCTGCCTGATCGAGCAGAACATCACCTTCCAGCAGCTGGGCTTTCCGTGGGCCCGCGTCCGCGGCGCCAAACAGGCCGCACTCGGCTTGGCCGCCATGCTCGGGCGGCAGGACAGCGGGTAGCCCGCTGAGTCTCCGGGTCGCCGATTCCCGCTCATCGGACCGGCGGCCTGGCTATCGTCCGAACGATGACGGGCAACGGGGTGCGGGTATGGGCGGCGGCTGCCGCGATGGGGCTGTCGCTGGCCGGGCCGCAGGCGTTCGGTACCGCAGCGGCCGACAGCGGGGACGGCGAGTCGGTGCGGGTGAGCGACACCCCGGGAGCTCAGCGGGGGCAACCCGGCCGTCAGACCCGTTCCACCGGGTCGGCACGCACTCCACGGCCTGCTGCGGCCCAGTCCGGCGCCTCGCCGGTGAAGGCCGCCACCGGAAGCGCAGCCCCCGCCATGGGCCGCGCGGCTCTGAGCGTTCCCCGCCCCAGTTTCCTGCGCCCCAGTTTCCTGCGCCCCAGTTTCCTGCGCCCGAGTACCCCGCGCCCGAGTGTTGACGTGGCGAGCCCGGCCGGGGCCGAACCGGTGGCCGCGACACAGAAGGTGACGGCGGCGGCCTCACTCACCAGCCCGGCCGGCGGCCCCGGCCGTCGCTCCGGCGCGCCCGTTGCTCCCAACGCCGAGGTGATGTCCGGGGCACTGCTGATGGTGCGGCGTTCGCTCGCCGACGGCACGACAACCCCGGTGGTCGCCGCCCCCACGGCTGCCGCGACGGGAAATCCGTTGCAGGACTTCCTCACCGACGTCCAGACCTTCATCGCCACCTACGCCAACCTCTACCCGTGGCGCAGTGGCAGCCTGCTGCCCACCCCGATCCGGCAGTTCTTCTTCAGCGCCACCCCGGTGGCCGAACCGATGCAGGTGGAACTCGACCTCGCTGCCGGCGCCACCAGCCCGGCCATCCCGTTCAGCGCCTATGACGCCGACGGTCACCGGCTGGTCTACTCGGTGCCGGAGAAGGGCCAGCCCGGCGGACCCGGGTACGGCACCGTCACCGTCGACAACACCGCGGGCACCTTCACCTACACCCCCGATGTGGACTTCACCGGCACGGACACCTTTTCCTTTGTGGCCAGCGACGACACCTCGATTCACTTCCACGCCTGGGAGGGCCTGCTCAACGCCCCGTACGGAATCCTCGAGACCAGCCTGGCCGGCGGGCACCGGGTCACCGCGACGGTGACGGTGTTCAACAACGTCGACATCCGCCCGGATCCGGCCGTGGCGGTCTACACCGACATCGTCGGCGACTTCAGCTTCCTCACCTACAACGTCTCGGGCCTGCCGTTCGTCTTCTCCGGCGCGGTGCTGCCGCGGATCACCAACACCCTCGAAATCGGGTCCCGGCTCGGCGCTTTCGACGTGGTCAACGTCCAGGAGGACGTCGCCTACCACCCCTTCCTGATCGCCGGCACCGACTTCCCGGACCGGACCGCGCCGTCGGTCCCGACGTGGGCGTGGCCGGTGGGGGTGCCGTTCTCCGACGGGCTGAACTCCCTGTCGTCGTACTACGTGGAAAGCCTGGACCGCCAGGCCTGGACCACCCGGCCCGATCTGCTCAATCCTGGCGGTTTCACCTACACCCGGCAGCACATCCCGGGCGGCTCGTCGGTGGACGTCTACAACGTCGACACCAGCGGTGGATCGCTGACCAACGCCGAGATCGCCCAGCTGTCGGACTTCATCCAGCAGAACTCGATCGGCCGGGCCGTCATCGTGGCCGGTGATTTCGGCCAGTTCTACTCCGACCCGGACCAGACGCTCACCGCCTTCGCCGCCGCCAACGGCCTCACCGACGCCTGGGTGCAGGTCGAGTTCGGCGGGGTGGTTCCCACCGACGCCGAACGGTGCGCCTACGCCGACAGCTGCGAGCAGCCCGACAAGGTCTTCTACCGCGACGCCGCGCCGCTCGACCTGTCGGATCCGGCCAGCAGCCCGGTCGACCTCACCGCGCTGACCTACACCAACGAGGGCCTGAACTTCCTCACCGACAGTGGCCAGGACCTTTCCGCGAGCCGGCCGCAGTCGGTGAACTTCGGCTACACCGTCGACGCCATCGGCCCGATGAACGTCGACCTGACGGACTGGATGGCCGATCTGCCGGCGCTGTCGACGTTGCCGCTGACCGAGATCCCCATTCCGGGCACCCACGACTCGGGCAGCTACGGCATCACCGGGCAATCCCCGTGGGCGTTGACCGCGCAGAGCCAATTCGGCTTCCTCACCGAGTTGCCCGGCTTCCTGCAGGACCTCATCGTCAAGCCGATCGCCGCCGGCTGGGCGAAAACCCAGTCCAACGACCTCTACGACCAGTTCAGCGAGGGAATCCGCTACGTGGACCTGCGGCTGACCAACGAGCCCGACGGGCAGGTGTACCTCGAACACGGTCTGCGGTCGGTGCTGTTCACCGATGTGGTCGACGATATCGCCGCCTTCGCCACCGAGCACCCCCGGGAAGCGCTGGTGATCTACATCCAGGGCATCAACAACTTCACCCCGGAGACCCACGCCGCTGTCATCGCCCAGATGGACGCCGCGTTCGGCTCGCGGATGGCCCCACGGTCGATGGGCACCTCGGCAACCCTGCAGGATCTATGGGAGGCCGACAAGAACGTCATCGTCGTCTACAACAACGCCGCCGCCGTCGCCGCTGACCCGAACCTGTGGCCGGACAACACGCTGTACCGGCCCTGGCCCCAGGTCGCATCGGTGCCGGCACTGCTGGAGGGCAACGAGACCAACCTGGCCAACCGGCCCCCGGCCGCGATCTGGGGCATGTTCGGCGAGTCCACCCCCGGGATCCTCAACTACGTCACCGGAATCCTCACCCTCGGCACCCGCAACATCGAGGAGTTCATGTTCAATGTGCACCCGCCGGTCCAGCAGTGGATGCGGGTGAACTTCAAGCAGGAACTGAACCTGACGACCGCCGACTGGTACCGGGAGTTCTGGCCGGCCGGTTCCAGCTACGTGCGCGACGGGATCGGCGCGGTCTACGAAACCCTCGGTCCGCGGATCACGGGGTCGGCGGTCTGAATGACCTGTTGCATTCTGGGCCTGATGCTGATGGCGGCGATCGGGCGCGTCCGCCGGATGTTCGGCCGTCAGGTTCCGGCGGCCGACCTGTTCGCCCCGGTCGCGCGCCGTCCGGCGCCGGGGGAGGTCTGGCCGGTGGTGCCGATCGAGGTTCTGCCTCCAGTGCCGATAGGCGGCGCGCCGCGGCGGTCGGCGGTGCTCGGCTACTGCGCGCTCGGCATCGTGGTGGTCCTGGTGGGCGCACCGGCACTGGTCGCGACCGGGCTGTTGACCAACACCGGTTCGGCCGGGCAGTGGCTGCTGCGCAGCGCCTGCTACGTGGCCGCGGTGGTTACAGCCCTGGTGCTGCGGAGGTCGACGGCGCTGTGGCGGGCGCCGAGCGGCGTGGGTCCGGCGCTGGTGACCCTCGGGACCATCATCTTCGAGCTGGGTGTTCTGGACATGCACATCTTCCGCGTCATCGCCGTCGACAACTCGAACATGCTGCAGATGTTCGCATTCCACAACGTCGGGCCCGCCCTGGCGATCATCGGCGGAGTGGTGCTGGGCTACGGATCGCTCGGACGCACCAGCAGTTCGTGGCGGCCGTCGAGGTCGATACTGACCAGTGCGCAGCCGTCGTCGTCGGCGGTGACGATGGTCTCGACGCCGCCGCTGACCTCATAGTCGTGCCGCGGCGCCAGCCTCCCGATCCCCAAAACGGTTCGCCCGCCGCCGGTTCCGGGCCGCAGCACCAGATCCAGTGCCCGGCCGTCGGTCACCGCGCGGGTGACCAGCACGTCGGGGTAGGCGGCCTGGGCGAGTATGGGGCCGGTCTTCCACTGCCCGGGAATCTCGCCGGCGAGTAGGTCACGCATCGCGTCCTGCCGGGTGAAACGCGCCAGGACGTGTCCGGCGTTGCCCCAACTGGAGATGCCGGTGTACGCGCGGGCACCGTCGCGCCGCACCGTCTCGTAGCGTTTGTCCAACGACACCTCGAGGGCGTCGGCCATCTCGTCGTCGCCGAACTCCTTGGCCGCGGCCATCACCGACACCCGGCTCATACCGGTGCCGCGGCGGTAGTTGCCAGGGTCGATGACCTCCCAACTGGTGGCGTCGATCTTGACGTCATCGCCCTCGATGCGAATCAGATTGGCGCGCAGGTTCTCCCAGGTCTTGCGGGCCTGCTCAGGCATGGAGAAGTGCAGCCAGAACGACATCACCCCGTCGTTGCCGACCGAGGGGCCCATGAAGAACTTCAACGGCCCGCGCGCCGCCAGGAACCGGTTGTCGGGACGCAGATACCGATGCGTGCGGTACGCGCGGGCCATCTGGTCGATGCGGTCCTCGCCGAATCCGGTGCCGTGTAACCGGTCGTGCATGAGCAGCGTCGCCAGCGAGAACGCATTGCACATCGGGTAGATCAGCCGGGGTTCGCACGGGTAGAGGGGCCGTGCCCGCTGATGTCCATGTTGTGCACGATCGCCTCGCACAGCGAGGCGAACTCGTAGACGTACTCGGTGTCGTCGTTCCAGCGCAGGGTCAGTGCCCCGGGTGCGGAGAACCGGGCGTCGTTGAGGGTTTCGAAGACACCGAGCATCACCCCGAAGAACCCGGTGTACATCACGTTGGCGAACTTGATCGGGTCAGGATCCCAGCGCTGGTAGCCCACCAGGCACTCATGCGCCCAGTACCCCCACACCCGCTTGTCGCGCATCTTCTCGATGGCGTTGGCCTGCGCCTCGGTGAGGTAGCCGGTGAAGGCCGGGGTGTAGCGGTACTGCGCCATGGCCAGCGCGTAACAGGTGTAGTTCAGCTGGTAGCGCAGCGCCGAGAGCAGGTACTGCTCGATATGGGAGAAGCCGTCGAACCGATCCAGCGGTTGGAGGCACAGGTCCAGCAGGTAACGCTGCAACTCCAGGTCGTCGGGGGTGAGTTCGTCGACCGCCCGGCCGCAGGAGTCGACCCGGTGCGCAGTGTCGGTCATGCGGCTCTCCCTTTGTTCCCTTCGTGGCCGGCCGTCAGCTCAACGGATCCCCGGCCAGCGACTCCGGCCCGATCACCTCGCGGAAACCGTGCCGCAGGCTCTCCATCAGCTGCTCGCGGTCGCTCACGGCGGCATCGTCGCTGCTGATGCCCACGTTGGCCGTGCCGTTGTAGGTCAGCATCGTCACGTTGATCGCAGCGCCGATCGTGCCCACCAGCGGGTACATCCGCTCCACCTTCGCCCCGGCAAGCCACACCGGCACCGGGATGCCGGGCACGTTGGACGCGGTGAGATCGGAGGTCTGCGCCGCCGCGGACACCATGTCCGGCGGCAGGAAACGGCTCAGTTCGGCGAGGTAGTCGGCGAGCTTGAGGGCCGGCTCGGCGCGCCAGCTGCGCACCGTTTCGGCAGCGGCGGCCAGCACGTCGTCGATGGCGTTGCTCACCGGGATCTCGAAACGGGCGATGGTGACCGCGTTGGTCTGATCGGCCGAGGTGCGCAGCGAGATCGGCATGTTCATCCGCAACTCGCTGATGGGATTGCCCATCGCCTCGTGATAGTGGTGCATGCCGACGCTGATCGCGGCCAGGAACAGGTCGTTGACCGTGCGGTCGCGGCGGGCGGCCGCGGCGCGGAACTGCTCGAAGTCCATCTCGATGGTGTCGAAGTGGTAGTTGATGCTGCGGCCCTGCAGGATCGGCGACATCGGACCGAGCGGAACCTTGGTGAACTTCACCAGCGACTCGGCGGTGTCGCGGATCTTGCCGAGCAGACCCAGCGGGTTCTTGATCGCCGACACCGCGAAGGGGACGGCACCCTTGACGACGTCCTCGGCGGTCTTGGCGACCAAACCCAGGTTGTTACGGACCACGGCCTGCATAAAGCCTGTCGAGTCGAGCACAACCGGCTCCGGGGCGTCCGGCATCGGCCCCAGGTCGGCGCCCTCCTCGGTGAAGTCCAGCAACGCCAGGCCCAGTTGGACCGCGCCCTGACCGTCGGCGATGGCGTGGTGCAGTTTCTGAATCACCACCGACTTCCCGCCGGGCAGATCCTCCAGCACCGTCACCTGCCACAACGGCCGGTCCTTGTCGAAATCGGCCATGCTCGCCCGCCGGGCGACATCGAGCACATCCGCCCAGTTCGATCCCTTCGGCATCGAGAACCGCCGCATGTGGAAGGAGAGGTCGAAGTTGGGGTCCACGACAACCCGCGGGGTCTGGAAGTCCAACGGGCCCTCCACCACCTTCGACCGCAGCACCGGCGCGAGCCTGCTGGCCCGTTCGTAGCGGTCGCAGAGGGTGTCCCAGTCCGGGCTCTTGTCCATGACCATCACGCCGAGGATGGTGGAGCGCATCACCGGGTCGTCGGTGGCCATCCGCCAGGTGGCGAAGTCCCAGCCGCCCATCCGGCGGGCCTGGGTGACGGTTTCGTTGCCGCGCAGCACCCGCGGCGGGGTCTTTGCGGCGGGCGCCTTTGCGGCGGCCGGGGTGGTCTTGGCTGGGGCCTTCTTGGCGGCGGCTTTCTTGGCCGGTGTCGCCTTCGCCGCAGCCTTCTTGGCTGGTGCTTTGGCCGCTACCGTCTTGGCCGCTGCCGTCTTGGCCGGCGCCGGGTTCGCCGGGCTGTTCTCCGGGCTGTCCGCCACGTGATCCTCCTCAGTGGGTGACCACCGCCGGTCACCGATAGGGGAATCCTGTCATCAACCGTTCCGGCGGTCAGCAACTTGGTCGCTCGAGATGGGAATCTCGGGTGGGGACGAGGGATTCACCCGCACCGAGCCGCCTGTGATATACGTCATATCCCTTAACTTTTCCTGAGCGTGGAATGCCTCAACACAAGGTGGTGGCGGTGGCCGGTCCGGTGAATCCCGTTTCGGTTCAGCAACGGCACGGTCGGGCGGGCGGGGGTCGGCATCGGATCTCCGTTGGAACCGTGCGACTGGTCGACGACGGATCCGGGGTCTGGACGCTGTCGCGGGGCAGTCGTCCCACTGACCACGTCGGCCGGGTGGGCGCACTCGCGTTGGCGCTCGGCGTCGGGGGCGCGATCATGGCATTCCCCGCCGTGGCCGCGGCGGAGACCGGTTCAGCCTGAATCCACCGATGGGGTGGGGTTTGAAGCGGGTCGTGATGACGAAATGCCCTGTCGCGGTGAGAGAATGAGGTTTGTCTAGGACCGAATTCCATCACAGCGAAGGGCATCTCGTAGATGCGATTGTCTCATACCCGGCCGGTGCGGGCCGCGGTCTTCGATGACCCCAATCTGGTGTCGTGCGCTGGGCTGGTCCCGGTGATGGCGTTGGCCGATCAGTGCGGCCTGGCACAGTTGTCCGAGGAACACCTCAGCGTGCCCACCGACAAAGGCGCCAACGCCGGGGGCAAGGTCAACGCCCTGATCGCCGGCATGATCGCCGGCGCGGACAGCATCGATGACATGGCGTTACTGCGTCACGGCGCGATGGCAACGGTGTTCGACCGCCCGTATGCGCCCTCGACGTTGGGATCGTTCCTGCGGGAGTTCCGCTTCGGGCATGTGCGCCAACTCGACGCCGTGGCGACCCGACTGCTGGGCGGCCTATGTGAACACACCCCGGTGCTGGCCGGGCTTGACGGCCCGGTCCTGGTCGATATCGACGACACCATCATCGAAGTCCACGGGCACACCAAGCAGGGATCGGGCTACGGCTACAGCGGCGTGCGGGGTCTGAACGCTCTGATCGCCACGGTCACCACCGAGCAATCCGCACCGGTGATCCTCGGTCAGCGGCTGCGAAAGGGAGCGTGTGGATCCCCACGCGGAGCGGCCCGGATGATCGCCGACACACTGGCCACCCTGGACCGGCTGCGCCCCAGCGGGTCGACGGCCACGGTGCTGGTGCGGGCGGACTCGGCGTTCTACGGCCACCCCGCCGTCGGCGCGGCCCTGCGCGGCGGGGCCCAGGTCTCGGTCACCGTGCGACTGGACCCGAAAGTCAAAGCCGCCATCGCCGCGATCGCCGAGGACGCCTGGACCCCTATCGAGTACACCGACGCGGTCTTCGACGAGACCACCGGAGAGTGGATCTCCCGCGCCGAGGTCGCCGAAACCCCGTTCACGGCGTTCACCTCGAAGAAAGCCACAGAACAGGTCCAGGGCAGGCTGGTGGTGCGGCGTATCCCCGACCTCAACCCCGGCAGCACCGACGGCCAAGCCACCCTGTTCGACACCTGGCGCTTCCATGCCTTCTTCACCACCAGCGACCAGGACACCGTCACCGCCGACAAGACCCACCGAGGCCACGCCATCATCGAACAAGTCCACGCCGACCTCAAAGACTCCGCCCTGGCCCACCTGCCCTCAGGGCGGTTCACCGCCAACGCCGCCTGGCTGGTGCTGGCCACCATCGCGTTCAACCTCACCCGCGCCGCCGCCACGATCAGCGGAACCAAGCTGGCACGGGCACGTACCGCCACGATCCGCCGCACCCTGATCACCGTGCCGGCCCGCATCGCGTTCTCGGCCCGCCGTCTGACCCTGCACCTACCACGTGGGTGGCCCTGGGAATCGGCGTGGAACACACTGTTCGACAACATCTTCCACCGAAACCAGAAGATCACAGCCTAACCAGCAAGCCCCCACCGTCCCTCGACACGAAAGACAAACAGGAACAACCCGATACACAGATCGGGCGACCAGGCACGCCCACCCCCAGCACCCACCCGGTTCAAAGCCGCACAATCACATTCAACACCGCACCAGCAGCCCATCGGTGGATCGAGGGTTAGGCACGACTACCAGGCACGACAACGACGTCCGCTCGAACAAGGGGTTCCGCCATGACCGTCTCCGTATCCAAATCCCTATCAGCCCGCTCCCTCCTGATTGCCGGCATGGCGGCGGTGGGCGCCGGCGCGATCGCTGTCGCACCGGTGCAGCCGATCAGCCAGGATCTCGCCGCGCTGCCCCAGCAGGTCAACTCGCTCGCGGTGGGTCTCGCCGCGTCGATCGACCCGATCACCCCGTGGATCAACACCCTCCAGCTGGCCGGCGAGAACATCGTCGAACTGTTCGACTTCTGGGCCTCCGACCCGTTCCCGATCATCCAGCAGGTGGTCGGCAACCAGTTCACCTACCTTTCCGAGCTGCCCGACATCGGCCTGATCCTCAACCAGGTCGTCGGCAATATCGGCAACGCGATCCGGGCTCCGTTCGCCGCCGACCCCGAAAACACACTGAACGACGAACACGACAGCATCTGGACGCTGCTGCCCGTTCTCGTCGATATCCCCGAGAATCTGCAGCCTATCCTCGACTTCACCACCACCTTCCTCAGCGGCGCGCTGATCGGGGTCGCCGGCCCGGTGCTCGCACCGCTCGTCCAGCTCGGGGACAGTCTGAGCAGCATCGTGGGCAACCTCGTTGGCGGGGATCTGGTGGCGGCGCTCAATGATCTGATCAACATCCCGGCCAATGTGGTCAACGCCGTCCTCAACGGCGGGCAGGTCCTGGATCTGACACCGCTGGTCAACCTGCTCGGCATCGAGATTCCCGGCACACAGATCAACAGCATCGGCTTCGCGCTCGGCGGGCTGCTCAGCCAGGGCGGTTCGCTGTTCAACGCCTTCGACACCAATCTGATCATCACCGAGTACGACGTCGAGGTTCCGCTTGCCGGCGTCGGAGCCGGCGCCCTCGGCTCGGTGATCGGCCTGACCCAGACCATCGCCAACGCCATCGCCGTCACCCCGCCGGCGGCCGCATCGGCACGCAGCGCCGCTGCCGTCGAGGCACCGGCCGAGGCGGCCGCGCCGGCGGCCGTCGCGGCGACGGCCGATGTCGCCGAGACCGCGGCTGTCGCGCCGACGGCCGAGGTCGCCGTCACGGCCGCGGACGTGGCCGACGTGGTCGCCACCGGTGATGTCGCCACCGCCGATACGGCCACCGGCGACAACGACAACTCCGGCTCGACCCGCAGTGGCCGCGACAAGGTCAGCCGTTCGGCTGGCGACGGCGCGTCCTCGACCGGTCAGGATGCCCCCAAGCGCTCCGGTAAGGCGGGTGCTTCGCGGGCCGGCTAGAGCCGCGGCGGGGTGAACCCCGCTATCCGATAACGACGCCGAGCGCGGCGGTCAGCTGTGTGGGCAGCCGGCCGCCGCGCTTCGCAATTCCCGGGCGGAGTCCGCGTCGACCGGAAGCTGGTAACCCCGCAGCACCTCGATGAACTGCATGGAATAGGCACACCAGAACGCGGTGTTGGGCGGCATCCACTCCCCCGGCGGCAGATCCCCCTTGTCCTGGTTCGCTTTTCCGGCGACCGCCAGCAGATTGGCCGGGTCGTTGGCGAAGCGTTTGCGCTTCACGTCGTCCCAATCCCGCGCGCCCATATCCCAGGCGAACGCCAGTGGCACGATGTGGTCGATCTGGACCGACGCCCCCACCTGGTTGCCGCGCAAAAACGCGACGGTGCTGTTGGTGTACGGGTCGCGCAGGGTGCCGGAGGCGACGGCGTTGGTGCACCGCTTGGTGGTGACGTAGGTCTTGTCGGTCAGGTCTCGGTCGAGGATCTCGTTGCGGGTGTCGCACCCGTTGCGTCCGCCCGGCGCTCCGTTGTCGTCATCCCAGGCGTCGCCGTAGGCCGTGCGCCGGTAGTCGTGGTGACGGATTCTCGACGGCACCAGGACGATTCCGGCCAGCACATCCGTTCCCGGCACCACCGTCGGCATAGCCGCCGCACCGGCGCGGTCTCCGTCGATCCGTCCCTGCTGAGCGATCACCTGAGCGGCGACGACCACCGACAGCACCGCGATAGCGGCCAACCACAGCAATGTCCGGCGGGTCACGCTTTGCCCAGATAGTCGATTCGGTCGTGGCCGGTGAACTGGCCGGCCAGCACCGCCATCCCGGGTGCCATCGGCTCCGAGTCGTAAAGGGATTCGCACAGTTGCCTGGCAATGACAATGACGTCGAGGTGCTCGCCCAGCGACAGGAACCGCAGGGTTCCAGGCCGGCCGGACTGGCTTTGACCCAGCACATCTCCCTCCCGGCGCTCCCGAAGGTCCAAGTCCGCCAGGATGAAACCATCCTGGGTGGCGGCCACCGCTTTGAGGCGCTCGCCGGCCTTGGAGGTCTCCGGAAGCCGGGTCGCCAAGATGCACAGACTCCGGTGGCTCCCTCGGCCGATGCGTCCGCGCAACTGGTGCAGTTGGCTGATGCCGAACCGGTCGGCGTCCATGACCACCATCATCGTGGCGTTGGGCACGTCGACACCGACTTCGATCACCGTGGTGCACACCAGAACGTCGACCTCACCGGCCCGGAAGGCCGCCATCACCGCGTCCTTGTCGTCCGCGGGCAGGCGACCGTGCATGAGTCCGAGCCGAAGACCCGACAGTGGACCGTGGCGCAGATGGTCGTAGAGGTTCAGCACGGTGATCGGGGGCGGGCCCTGCTCGGCACCGGCGGGCTTGTCGGTCTCGTCGATACGGGAGGCCACCACGTAGGCCTGCCGTCCGGCGGCCACCTCCTCGCCGATCCGGGCCCAGGCCCGGTCCAGCCACTGCGGCTTCTCGCTGACGAACACGGTCTTGGTGTCGATCGGCTGCCGGCCGCGCGGCAGGTCGTGAACCGTCGAGGTTTCCAGGTCCCCGAAAACGGTCAGCGCGACCGTTCGCGGGATCGGTGTCGCCGTCATCACCAGCAGGTGCGGGGTCAGCCCGGGAACTGCCTTCGCGCGCAACTGGTCGCGCTGCTCGACCCCGAAACGGTGCTGCTCGTCGATGACGACAAGGCCCAGATTCCGGAATTCGACGGCGTCGTGCAGCAGTGCGTGGGTGCCGATCACGATTCCGGCCTCGCCAGAGACCACCTCCGCGCGGACCTGCTTCTTCTGCGCCGCCGACATCGACCCGGTGAGCAGTGCCACCCGCGTCGCGGTCTCCGCGCCGCCGAGTTGGCCGGCCATTGCCAGCGGCCCGAGCGCATCGCGGATGGAGCGGGCATGTTGGCCGGCAAGGACTTCGGTCGGTGCCAGCAGAGCGCACTGGTATCCGGCGTCGATCATCTGAAGCATGGCCAGCACCGAGACGATGGTCTTTCCGGAGCCGACCTCGCCCTGCAGCAACCGGTTCATCGGTGTGGGTCTGGCCAGGTCCTGTGAGATCTCGTCGAGGACCGTGTGCTGATCGTCGGTCAACTGGTACGGCAGCCGATCCCACAGGGCGGCCATCAGCCCGTCGGTCCGCCGCGGCGCGGGCGGGCCCGACCAGGCACGTTCACCGTGCCGGCGCTGTGCCAGTGCCCATTGCAGGCCGATGGCCTCGTCGAAGGTCAGCCGTGTGCGCGCACGCTCGCGTTCGGCCTCGCTCTCGGCGGTGTGGATCGCCCGCATCGCGGTGTCCTCCGACACCAGATCATGTTGTGCCAGAAAAGATTTCGGGAGCGGCTCGGGAATCGGATCCAGGACGTCGAGAACCTGGCGGACGCAGGCGTAGATATCCCAACTCTGCAGCTTGGCACTGGCCGGGTAGATCGGGAAGAAGTCCCGTTCGAAGGCCGACAGGTCGATGCCGCCGGCGTCGTCCCGATTCGCGTCGGCGATGGCGCGCAGCGACTTGGTCCCGCCGCGGGCGCCGGTCGGTGAACGCAGGACCAGAAACGCGGGATGGGTCAACTGCATCGTGCCCCGGAAGTACCCGACCTCCCCCGACAGCATCAGCGTCGTGCCCGCGACGAGTTGGTGCTTGAGGAACTTGACGTTGAAGAAGGTCGCGGTGACTTTCGGCCGGCGGTTCTTGAGCGTCACGACCAGGTACTCCCGCCGCGGGGAGCGGTTGGTCCAGCGCACCTCGGCCTTGTCCACCTCGCCGACAAGGGTGATGTGATCGCCCTCCTCGGGTGGTCCGTCGTCCTCTCCGCGGACGGTCATGCCCTGGCTGTACTTCCGGGGGTAGTGGCGCAACAGGTCGTCGACGGTCTGGATGCCGAAGACCTCGTCGAGAGCGCGGGCGGCCTTCGCGCCGAGCAGGCCGTCCAGGCGGTCGGTGAGAACGGCCACGGCTATTCGACCCCGATCAGCAGGGCGTCGCCGCGGTGGCCGGTGTGGTAGCTGACGAAGTCGGCACCGGGATGATTGCGGTGGATGTGGTCGGCCAATTCCGCGGCGATCGACGGCTCGGCCCCGGTGCCGAGCAGCACCGTGACCAGTTCTCCACCGGAGCCCAGCAACAGGTCGACCAGACCGATGGCAGCGGCACGGACGTTCTCGGCGACCACCAGAACCTCCTCGCCGGCGAGGCCCAGACCGTTCCCTGGCCGGCAGGTACCCGCCCAGGTGAGGGCGGTTTCGACGGCCTCCCGGACGGAGCCGTGCCGGGCGCCGGCGGCGGCGCGCGCCATCGCGTAGCCGTCGTCGACGGCGGCGCGGGCCGAGTCGTGGACCGCCAGCGCAGCCAGTCCCTGCACCATGGAACCGGCCGGCAGGGGCACCACGTCGATACCCCAACCGATACCCGCGGCGCACCCGGCGACCAGTTCCTCGGCAGCGACGTAGCCGTTGGGGAGCACCAGCACCTGGGCGGCGCCGGTGTCGACGACACCGCGCAGCAGTTCCGCCGCGCTGACCCCGTTGACGGGGTCGACGAGTTCGGGATCGGGGCGCAGGACGCACGCGCCCTCCGACCCGAACAGCGCGGCCGCGCCGTCGCCGTCGACCACCGCCAGGACGGCACGATCACGGCTCCAGCCGCCCGGGGCGACCCGTCCGGTCGCCAGGCCGGCGACGCGGATCCGGCTGACCGCGCCCGCGGCCATCCCGGCTTCGATCGCCGCCCCGGCGTCATCGGTGTGGACATGCACCGAGTGCCGGCCGGCGGCGGCCGCCGAGATCGCCACCGAATCCCCCAGCGCCTCCAGGCGGGAGCGCAGTCCGTCGACGGCGGCGCCGTCCCGACCGTCGAGCAGGTACATCACCTCGAACTCCGGCGGAGCGACGGGCGCAACGGTGGTGGTGGCGGCGGGAACGGTGGCCGGCGGGTAGTGACGACGGACCGGGAGGTGCCCGGTGACCGTGGCCGTCAGGCTGTCCAACAGCACCAGCAGTCCGCGCCCCCCGGCATCGACGACGCCGGCGGCGGACAGCGCCCCGAGTTGCCCGGTGGTGCGCTCCAGCGCGTCGGCCGCGGCGGTACCGGCTGCGGTCAGCGCCTGTTCCAGCCCGTCGCCGTCGGCGTCCGCGCGCTCAAGCGCATCGGCCGCAGCCTGGAGCACCGAGAGCACAGTTCCCGGGACGAACTGTCCACCCATCGCCGTGACCGACCTGGCCACCGCGTGGCGCAGCACCGCCGCGAGGACGGCCGTGCCGATGTGGGTGAGGTCACCGTCTGTCGGTGCGTCGGCCGCGACATCGGCGGTCACGTCGGCGAGAGCCTGGAGAATCTCGGCGAGGATGACCCCGGAGTTGCCCCGCGCCCCGTGCGCGGCCCCGTGCGCCAACGCGGCGGCCGTCGGTGCCAGGCCCTCGCCCGGGGTGACGGCGGCCAGTGCGGAGCGCATGGTGAACAGCATGTTGGTGCCGGTATCGGCATCGGCCACCGGGAAGACGTTGAGCCTGTTGATCTCCTCGGCGCGGGCGATCAGACCAGCCACGGCCGCGTCCGCCCAATCACACAGGGCCGACGCATCCAGCCTGCGCTGCACCACGCCGTCACCTCCTGCTCATCCGGCGTCAGCCTAGCCAGACCCGCCGACAGCCGATTACCGCCGTTCTGACCTGGGCGCGCACCCCACTTTGGTGTTGCCTCCCCCGCGACGGTATCCTTGCCAGGGCCACCCGCCAGTCGCGGTTGTTGGCTATCAGACAAGACTTGAGGAGTACGACCATGGCTGCCGTGTGCGACGTCTGCGGGAAGGGTCCCGGCTTCGGTAAGTCGGTATCGCATTCGCACCGCCGGACCAACCGACGCTGGAACCCGAATATCCAGTCGGTGCGCGCGGTGAGCCGGCCCGGAGGTAACAAGCAGCGGGTCAACGTGTGCACCTCCTGCCTGAAGGCGGGCAAGGTCGTCCGGGGCTGAGGCCCCCCTTCGGCGGACGCCGGGTTTTCACGGCAACCGCAAAGCCCTTACGGCAACCGCCAGTCGATCGGGTCGGTACCCAGGCTCTTCAACAACTCGTTCGCGCGACTGAACGGCCGGGATCCGAAAAACCCCCGACTCGCCGACAGCGGTGACGGGTGTGCCGACTCGATGGTCAGGCACTGACCCCCGAGCATCGGCTTCAGCGTGGCCGCATCGCGGCCCCACAGAATCGCCACCAGAGGTCGTTCTCGCGCCACCAGAGCCCGGATCGCGCACTCGGTGACCGCCTCCCAGCCCTTTCCGCGGTGCGACGCCGGGCTACCCGGCGCGACGGTGAGCACCCGATTGAGCAGCATCACCCCACGTTGAGCCCACGGCGTGAGATCGCCCGTCACCGGCTGGGGATAACCGAGGTCATTGGCGTACTCGGTGAAGATGTTGGCCAGGCTGCGCGGAATAGGCCGCACATCCGGGGCGACCGAGAAACTCAGGCCCACCGGGTGTCCCGGTGTCGGATAGGGATCCTGGCCGACGATGAGGACCCGAACGTCGTCGAACGGGAACGTGAAGGCGCGCAGAACATTTGGACCGCTCGGCAGGTAGCGCCTGCCGGCGGCGATCTCGGCCCGCAAGAAGTCACCCATCGCGCTGATCCGGTCGGCGACGGGGTCCAGCGCGACGGCCCAGCCCTCGTCGACCAGTTCGCTCAGGGGACGTGCGGTCACGGCGGACAACCTAACCCACCCGGTATCCCGGTCAGTCGAACGACTGCCACCCTGCGGATCCGTCCCAGTGCCGGCCGGCGAGCAAAACCGCACCCGCACCGTCGCGGACGGTCCCGATGACCCGCCACCCCGATGGCGGCGGACCGGCGAAACATGCCACCAGGGCGTGGTCCTCTCCCCCACCGAGAACCCACGACCAGGGATCGGCCCCGACCGCCCGCGCCGCCGGGCCGACCGCGTCCACATCGGGTCGCAGGGCATCGGGGTCGAGATCCACGACCACCTGCGACGCGGTGGCCAGGTGGCCCAGATCGGCCAGCAGACCGTCGGAGACATCCGTCATCGCCTGGGCGCCGGCCTCAGCGGCCAGCCTGCCCTGGCCGTACGGCGGCCGGGGCACCCGGTGCCGGGACGTGAGATCGTCGAATCCGCTGATCGAGGCGTGGTGCAGGCTCAGTCCCGCAGCCGAGCGCCCCAGCTCACCGGCGACCGCGATCACCGACCCCGGCCTGGCGCCGCTCCGCAGCACCGGCGCGCGGCCCTCCAAGTCACCCAGTGCGGTCACCGACACCACCCACTGGGGACTCGCCACCAGGTCTCCGCCGACGATGCCCGCCCCGAGTTCGGCTGTCTCCCGCCACATACCGTCGGTGAGTTCCTGCACGGCGGCCGCCGGGGTGTCGGGAGGCGCACCGAACGCCACCACCAGTGCGGTGACTCGGGCCCCCATCGCCTCCACGTCGGCGGCGTTCTGGGCCACAGCCTTGCGCCCGACCTCGCCGGGAGCGGACCAGTCCAGCCGGAAATGACGGCCCTCCACCAGCATGTCGGTGGTGACGACCACCCGCCCGTCCGGTGCCCCGATGACGGCGGCGTCGTCGCCCGGCCCGACGGCGACACCGGGCGGCTGCAGCCGCCCGGCCACCAGGCGGTCGATCAGGCTGAACTCGCCGAGTTCGTGCAGTGTGGGGCCAGGACCGTCTGCCACGACTCTCCTGTTCTGGCGTAGGTTGAGCCCCGTCAGTGTAGGGCCGACACGGAAGGGGCAGGCGTGAGCCGGGAGGACGAGGGCACGGCAGTCGAGGCGCCGCCGGCCGATGGACCGCCCCGGGGTGCGCTGATCGCCGCACTGGTGGTCGCCGTCGCCGCGGTGGCCGCGGTCCTGGCCATCGCCGCCGTGCGCCGCCCCCCGCCGCGGCCGGTGGTGATCGCCGCCGTCCCCGCACCCCAGGCCGACCGGGCCGAATGCCGCGCCCTGATGGACAACCTGCCCGATCGGCTCGGTGACCTCGGCCGGGCGACGACCGTCGACCCGGTTCCAGCCGGGGCTGCGGCCTGGGGCAACGCCGAGGAACCGGTGATCATGCGGTGCGGAATGGACCGGCCCGCCGAGTTCGTCGTCGGCTCACCCCTGCAGATGGTCGACGACGTGCAATGGTTTCGGCTCGAGGATCCCGAGATCGGACGCACTACCTGGATTGCGGTGGACCGGCCGGTCTATGTGGCCCTGACCATGCCACTGGGGTCCGGTCCGACGCCGATCCAGGTGCTGTCGACGGCGATCGCGCGGAGCATGCCGGCGACGCCGATCCGACCCGGACCGGCGCGTTAGACGGGCGCTCGGAAGGCGCGATCAACCCGAAACGCCGGTCGGGACCGCCTCGGTCCCCGGCGGGCCGCTCACCGCGGTGCCCGCGATGAATTCGGTGATCAGTCCGGCCACCTCGGCGGGACGTTCGGCATGGGGGAAATGCCCGACATCGGCAAGCACCTCCACCCGGACATCCGGGCGGACGCGCTGTGCCGCGTGCGCGTGGTCGACGGGAATCATCGCGTCCCGCTCACCCCAGATCACCAGAACCGGGAAATCGGTGCGGGCGGTGAGCCGATTCAACGCGCTGACGGCCTGACCGCGATGATCGACCACCGCGCGCAGGGTTCGCAGGAAGGCCTGCCGGGTCGGGCCGTCGGACAGCGAACTGTAGTGACGCCACATCTCCTCACCGCGAGGGGATTCGACACCCGTCTTGCGCAACCACGACCAGAACCGGTCCCCGGCGGCCACCATCTTCCGCGGAGCGATGAACGGCAGCACCAGTTCGGCTCCGGGCAGCGATGCCAGGCGCAGGGTCAGACCGACATCCGGCCCCAGTCCGCCGCTGCCGATCAGGACCAGGCGCTGGCCGTAATCGGGATGCTGATAGATGAATTGCATGGCGATGCCGCCGCCGAGGGAGTGCCCGACCAGGGTGACCCGGGCGATACCGAGTTCATCGAGAAAGTCGCGCAGGAGGACCGAGAAGGCGCCCAGGGAGTAGTCGGTCCGCGGTTTGGTGGAGTCACCGTGACCCAGGAGATCGGGAGCCACCACACGGAAATGTCGCGACAACGGCCCGACCAGCGGGCGCCAGGTGTTCGAACTTCCGGCGATTCCGTGCAGCAGGAGGACGACCTCGCCCTCGCCCTCGTCGAGGTAGGCGACCCGTTCCCCGTGCAGGTCGAGGGACTTCATTTCAGTGAACACACGTACACTTCTACTGTCACCGAATCCGGCAGTCAAGCGCACATGCCACAGTGTGTGTGGTGTCACAACAGTGAACGTTCGTATACCGAAAAGTGAACCCCGGGGCCCGGGAGTGCGGTCAGCGCAGGCCGGTGCCGCGGGCCAGAGCGGTTTCGACCATGGTGGCGACCAGGGTCGGGTAGTCCACCCCACTGGCACTCCACATCCGCGGGTACATCGAGATGGTGGTGAACCCCGGCATGGTGTTGATCTCGTTGACGACCGGGCCGTCTTCGGTGAGGAAGAAGTCGACCCGGGCCAGGCCCTGGCAGTCGAGCGCGTCGAACGTGCGAATCGCCAAGTCCCGCAGCAGGTTTGCGGTCTGGTCGTCGACGGCTGCGGGAACGTCGAGTTCGGCGGTGTCATCGAGGTACTTGGTCTCGAAGTCGTAGACACCCACCCCGGCGACCCGGATCTCGCCGATCGTGCTGGCTTTGACCGATCCGTCGGGGAACTCGAGGACACCGCACTCGAGTTCCCGTCCCCGGATCGCCGCCTCGACGATCACCTTCGGGTCGTGCCGGCGCGCCTCGGCGATGGCCGCGGGCAGCACCTCGGGAGCGGTGACCCGGCTGACCCCGATCGACGAGCCACCGCGGGCCGGCTTGACGAACATCGGGAAGCCGAGCCTGTCGAGTTCCGCGGCTGTCGGCTGCTCCCGGCCGGGCCGGAGCACCGTGAAGTCGCCGATCGGCAGGCCGGCCGCGGCGAGCAGTTTCTTGGCGAACTCCTTGTCCATGCCGGCCGCACTGGCGAAGACGCCCGCCCCGACGTAGGGCACTCCGGCGAGTTCGAGCAGACCCTGGATGGTGCCGTCCTCGCCGTAGGCTCCGTGCAGGACCGGGAACACCACGTCCACCCCGGCCAAAAGCTCGCCGACCCCGGCCAGCGGGGAGGTCGCCCTGCCGCTGACCTCCGGCAGGTGCCCGTCGGCGATGACGAGTTCGGCGGGGTCGACGTCGGTGCGCGTCCAGCACCCGTCACGGGAGATGCCGACCGGAACCACGTCGAAACGCTCGGGGTCGAGATGGCGGAGGATGCTGCCCGCGGACACGCAGGAGATCGCATGCTCGGAACTGCGACCGCCGTAGACGACGGCCACGCGGATCCGGGAGCCGGGGCGTGGAGTCACAAACAGGACACGCTACAGCCCCACCGGATCCAGTGCGGCCAACACGTCGGCGACCAGGTCGTCGGTGTCCTCGATACCTGCCGAGATGCGGGCGAACCCACCGGGGACATCGTCACCCCAGCGGGCACGACGATCCACCGAGGTGTGAATGCCGCCGAAGCTGGTGGCCGCGACCAGGAGCTCGCTGCGGCCGACCAGCGTGTGAACGGCGTCGGCGTCGGCCAGTTCGATCGCCACCAGCGCCCCGAACCGGCGCATCTGCGTCGCGGCGACCGGGTGGGACGGGTCGCCGGGCAGGCCCGGGTAGCGCACGGCCCGAACACGCCGGTGACCGTGCAGCGCGGTCGCCAGGGCGGTCGCGTTCTGGCACTGGCGCTCGAACCGCAGGCCGAAGCTGCCGATACTGCGCAGCGCAAGCCACGCCTCGAAGGCCCCGAGGATCGGCCCGGCCAGCAGACGCTCGGACTCCACCGCCGCCATGAGTTCGGGGTGGCTGCCGGCGACGTAGCCGGCGATGAGATCGCTGTGCCCGGCCAGCGACTTGGTGGCGCTGGCCACCACCAGATCCGCCCCGAGGGACAGCGGCTGCTGACCCAGCGGGGTGGCCGTGGTGTTGTCCACGACGAGTCTGGCTCCACGTCGGTGACAGACACCGGCCAGCCGGTGCAGATCGACGACGTCGAGTCCGGGATTGGTCGGGCTCTCCGCCAGCACGACGTCGGCATCGGCCGCCGCCTCGAGGAGTTCCGCCGCACTCACCTCGCGAACCAGAACCCCCAGCGGTGCAAGACGTTCCCGGGCCCACCGACGGACCTGGTAGTACCCGTCGGCGGGGATCACCAGCACCGTTCCCGGCGCGGACAGAACCCGCAGCACGGCGGTCACCGCGGCCATGCCCGAACCGAAAACCAATGCAGCGGTGGCTCCTTCAAGCTGAGCCAGCGCACGTTCCAGTTGTGTCCAGGTGGGGTTCGAGTACCGGCCGTAGACGTGCGCCTCGGTGCCCTCGTCTGCCGACAGGTGATACGCCGACACCGGCACCGGTATCCCGCTGATCGGACTCCCGGCCACCGGATCGGAGTCGACCGCCTTGACCGTGCGGGTGGAGTCCCCGAATCGCTCGCTCATCGCCCTCACTCCGGTTTGGTGCTGCGGCCGAGCAGCAATGCGACGGCCTGGTCGACGGACAGGCCCTGATGGCACACCCGGTGCACCGCTTCGGTGAGCGGCATCTCGACGTCATAGCTGGCGGCCAGGGCGAGAATCGAGGTGCATGACGAAACCCCCTCGGCGACATGCCCTTCGCCGGCCCGGCGCGCTGCGTCCAGCGACTCGCCGCGGCCGAGCCGAAGCCCGAATGCGCGGTTGCGGGAGTACGGGGAGGTGCAGGTCGCCACCAGATCACCGACACCGGCCAGTCCGGCCAGCGTCGCGGTCTTTGCGCCCAGGGCGATACCCAGTCGCATGATCTCGGCCAGCCCGCGAGTGATGATCGCCGCGGCGGTGTTCTCCCCCAGTCCGACTCCGGCGGCCATCCCGCAGGCCAGCGCGATGACGTTCTTACAGGCTCCGCCGACTTCGGTGCCGACCACGTCGGAGTTGGTGTACGGGCGCAGGTAGCCCGTGCTCAGCGCTCGCTGCAGAGCGACCGCACGGCCGGAATCCGAACAGGCCACGACGGTCGCGGCCGGTTGTTCGGCGGCGATCTCCGCGGCGAGGTTCGGGCCGGAGACCACCGCCACCTGACTGTGCGAGGCACCGGTGACCGCGATGATCACCTGGCTCATCCTCATCAGCGTGCCCAGTTCGATGCCCTTCGCCAGGCTCACCAGGGTGGCGCCGTCAGCGATCGAGGTGCGCCAGCCCTCGAGATTGCGCCGCATCGTCTGAGATGGCACCCCCAGCACCACGGTGGTCACACCGGCGAGGGCCTCGGCCGCATCCGCGGTGGCCCGGATGCCGGCGGGCAGCACCACGCCGGGGAGGTAGCCGGTGTTCGTGCGGGCGGTGTTGACCTCGTCGGCGACCTCGGCACGTCGTGACCACAGCCGGACGTCGTTGCCGGCGTCGGCGAGCACCTTGGCCACCGCCGTCCCCCACGCCCCGGCGCCCATCACCGCAGCGGTACCCAGTGAGTTGCCCATCCGTTCAACCTAGTCGCGCGTCCGGTCGTCGCGGAGGCGCTGGCAGGATGACGCCCATGGGCGGTACGCCGGACGTCGGGCTGATCATCGCGGTCAAACTGCTGCCCGCCGCGAAGACCCGGCTGTCACCCACCTTCGACGCCGCGGCCCGCGAGCGGTTGGTGCTGGCGATGCTCACCGACACCCTCGACGCGGCACGCGAGGCCACCGCGGTGCGCTCGATCACCGTGGTGACACCTGACCGGACCGCCGCCGCCGTCGCCGCCGAGCGCGGCGCCGAGGTGCTGGCCGACCCGACGCCACCGGGCCACCCCGACCCGCTGAACAACGCCATCACCGCGGCAGCAGTCCTGATCACCCCCCGGACACCGAATCTGGTTGTGCTGCAGGGCGATCTGCCCGCCCTGCGCACCGCGGAGCTGACCCGGGCGATCGATGCGGCGCGTCCGCACCGGAGAAGTCTTGTCACCGATCGGCAGGGCGACGGGACCGCGGCGCTGTTCGCGTTCGGAGTGCCGATGCACCCGCGTTTCGGCTCCGACTCGGCGCGACGGCACCGCGACGCCGGAGCGGTGGAACTCAGCGGCGACTGGCCCGGCCTACGGTGCGATATCGACACTCCCGCCGACCTCGTGTACGCCCGTCGACTCGGTCTCGGCGCGGCGACCAGGCGGGCTGTGGACGGTGCAGAACGTTCACCGGATATTCGCCTGCAACGGACCGCGGGGAGCACCGATGGGGGATGATGAGCCCATGACCGAGACGGACATCCAGGGCCAGACGCCGCCCACCGACGGCCCGCTGCCCGACCGTGCACCGGAGGCTCCGCCGGCCGCCACCGCGGCGGCCGTGGACAACCCGCTCCCGGAGGACAGGTACCTCAACCGCGAGCTGAGCTGGCTGGACTTCAACGCCCGGGTGCTCGCCCTCGCCGCCGACACCTCGCTGCCGTTGCTGGAGCGGGCGAAGTTCCTGGCGATCTTTGCGTCCAATCTCGACGAGTTCTACATGGTTCGGGTGGCCGGGCTGAAGCGGCGCGACGAGATGGGCCTGATGGTCCGCTCCGCCGACGGACTGACCCCTCGCGAGCAACTGCGCCGGATCGGCGAGCGCACCCAGCAGCTGGCCACCCGCCACGCCCAGGTGTTCATGGAGTCGGTACGTCCGGCGTTGGCCGAGCACGGTATCGAGTTCGTCCGGTGGAACGACCTGTCCGACATCGAACGCGCCCCGCTCTCGAAGTACTTCAACGACCAGGTCTTCCCGGTGCTGACCCCGCTGGCCGTCGATCCGGCGCATCCCTTCCCCTTCGTCAGCGGACTGAGCCTGAACCTGGCCGTGACGGTGAAGTCGCCCGAGGACGGCACCGAGCATTTCGCCCGAGTCAAGGTTCCGGACAACGTGGACCGATTCGTGCGCCTCGACCGCACCGAGGGCGAGAACGGAAACACCCGGGAGACAGTCCGATTCCTTCCGATGGAGGAACTGATCGGAGCATTCCTTCCGGCGCTGTTCCCAGGGATGGAGATCGTCGAACGGCACGCCTTCCGGATCACCCGCAACGCCGATATGGACGTCGAGGACCGCGACGAGGACCTTCTGCAGGCGTTGGAGCGAGAATTGGCCAAACGCCGCTTCGGACCTCCGGTGCGCCTGGAGGTGTCCAACAACATGAGCCAGCACATGCTCGGCCTGTTGTTGCGTGAACTCGACGTCAACCCCGGTGATGTGGTTCAGGTGCCCGGCCTGCTCGATCTGAAGTCCCTGTGGCAGGTGTACGCCGTCGATCGGCCCGGGCTCAAGGAACGGCCCTACGTACCGACCACCCCGGCGGCGTTCGCCGACCGGGAGGGCAAGAACATCTTCGCCACTCTGCGCGAGGGTGACGTCCTGGTGCACCATCCCTACGAGTCGTTCTCCACCACCGTGCAGCGGTTCATCGAACAGGCCGCCGCCGACCCCGACGTGCTGGCCATCAAACAGACGCTGTACCGCACCTCCGGGGACTCCCCCATCGTCAATGCGCTCATCGAAGCCGCCGATGCGGGCAAGCAGGTGGTGGCCCTGGTCGAATTGAAGGCCCGGTTCGATGAGCAGGCCAACATCAAGTGGGCGCGGGCACTGGAGGACGCCGGGGTCCACGTGGTGTACGGGCTCGTGGGTCTGAAGACGCACTGCAAGACCTGCCTGGTGGTACGCCGGGAGGGCTCGACCATCCGACGCTACTGCCATATCGGGACGGGTAACTACAACCCGAAAACCGCACGCCTCTATGAGGATGTGGGCCTGCTGACCGCCGCCCCGGACATCGGCGCGGACCTCACGGACCTGTTCAACTCGCTCACCGGCTACTCCCGCAAGGTCAGTTACCGCAACCTCCTGGTGGCCCCGCACGGAATCCGCCGCGGTCTGCTGGAGCGGATCGACCGCGAGGTCGAGGCACACCGGTCCGGCCGACAGGGCCGAATCCGGTTCAAGGCCAACGCGATCGTCGACGAGCAGATCATCGACGGCCTGTACCGCGCCTCCCAGTCGGGGGTTCGCGTCGAGGTGGTGGTGCGCGGGATCTGCGCGCTGCGGCCGGGTGTACCCGGCTTCTCGGAGAACATCGCCGTGCGGTCGATCCTCGGCGAGTTCCTGGAGCATTCGCGGGTGATGCACTTCTCCGCGATCGACGAGTTCTGGATCGGTAGCGCGGACATGATGCACCGCAACCTCGATCGCCGGGTGGAGGTGATGGCTCAGGTGCGCGAGCGCCGATTGACCGACTACCTCGATGAGGTGTTCGACTCGGCGATGCACCCGGCCACGAGATGCTGGGAGTTGGGCCCCGACGGCAACTGGACCGCCTCACCGCACGATGGCCGCGAGGTTCGCGACCACCAGGTGTGGCTGATGGACAAGCACCGGTCCGCCTGAGGTGGCGTCCGCAAAATCGAAGGCCGGCAGAGTGGTGTCGGCCGCAGGAGCCGTGCTGTGGCAGCCCGACGAGACTTCCGGCGCTCCCCTTGTCGCGGTGATTCACCGGCCTCGCTACGACGACTGGTCATTGCCCAAGGGCAAACTCGACAAGGGCGAGATCGCCCCAGTGGCGGCGGTGCGCGAGATCCTCGAGGAGACGGGCCAATCCGCGCATCTGGGCCGGCGCCTCGGCCGGGTCAGCTATCCGATCCCCGGCGGCACCAAGAATGTCGACTACTGGGTTGCCAGGGGTCACGGCGGGGAGTTCGTTCCTAATTCCGAGGCCGATGAACTGCGCTGGCTCTCCGTCGCCGACGCCAAGAAGTTGCTGTCCTACTCCCTGGACCGGAAGATCCTGGGAAGGTTCGCCAAAAGGCCGGCCGATACTCAGACACTGCTGATCGTCCGGCACGGGTCGGCGGGCCGTAAGGCCCGTTACCGGGGTGACGACCGATTGCGGCCACTCGATGCCAAGGGCAGGGCCCAGGCCGCATCGCTGGTTCCGCAACTTCGCGCCTTCGGTGCCACGTCGGTCTACGCCGCCGACCGGGTGCGGTGCCGACAGACCGTGGAACTCCTGGCCGATGCGATCGGGGTTCCGATCACGATGGAACCCACGCTCACCGAAGAGGCGTACGCCGATGATCGCCACGCCGCACACAACCGGGTGCTGGCCATCGCCGCCCTCGGTGGGACACCGGTCATCTGCACCCAGGGTCGCGTCATCCCCTACCTCATCGACTGGTGGTGTGAGCGCGACGGAGTGAAGCCCGACAAATCGCGCAACCGTAAGGGCAGCACCTGGGTGCTGTCCCTGGCCGACGGCCATGTTGTCGCGGCCGATCACATGGCCAGCCCGCTCGCCGGGTAATCGCGCAATGAACGGGGCCGGTGAAATCCGGCCTGACACCGACCGTGAAATCGCCTGAGCGATAAAAAAAATACGCCGCGGACCTCTTCAGTCCGCGGCGTATTCGGGGGGATTTTTAGCGGCGACCCTTCTTGGCCGGTGCCTTCTTGGCGGTGGCTTTTGAAGCGGGCGCCTTCGAAGCGGGTGCCTTCTTGGCCGCGACCTTGCTGACGGCGGCCTTGACAGGAACCTTCTTCGCCGGAGCCTTCTTGGCCGCGGTGGCCCTCGTGGCGGTGGATTTCGTGGCCGGGGCCTTCTTCGCGACAGTCTTGGTGGCGGTCTTGGCAGCGGTGACCTTCTTGGCCGGAGCCTTCTTGGCCGCGGTGGCCTTCGTGGCGGTGGCCTTCGTAGCCGGGGCCTTCTTCGCGACAGTCTTGGTGGCGGTCTTGGCAGCGGTGACCTTCTTGGCCGGGGCCTGCTTCGCGGCGACCGTTCGGGTCGCCGTCTTGGTGGCGGGCGCCTTCTTCGCGGCAACCTTCGTCGCCGGCGCCTTCTTCGCGGCGGCCTTGGTCGCCGGTGCCTTCTTCGCGGCAGCCTTGCGCACCGTGCCGGTCGCAGCTCCTCTGCGGACAGCCGGCCCGTCGGCGGGGAGCTTCTGCGCGCCGGAGACGATCGCCTTGAACTGAGCGCCGGGCCGGAAGGCGGGAACAGAGGTGGGCTTGACCTTGACGGTCTCGCCGGTACGCGGATTACGCGCGACCCGGGCTGCGCGACGCCGCCGCTCGAACACCCCGAAGCCGGTGATGGTGACGCTCTCACCCTTCTGCACAGCTCGCACGATGGCGTCGATCAGGTGCTCCACTGCCTCGCCGGCATGGCGGCGATCGGTGTCCAGTTTCTCCGTGAGGACCTCGATCAACTCTGCTTTGTTCATTCAAATCCTCCGCAACAGTGGCCCACTCTGGACCGACTGGGAAATACGGTAAACCCTGGCCAGGCAGATATCCATGAACCACGCGCTTTTCAGCAAAACCGTACTGGCCGGATCGCTAAAGCAATTGTCGCCCTTAAGCGCCCGAAATTCGGTGGCTAACAGTCTGCCCGCCCAGCCGGTTCGGCTCTCCGGTCAACTGCCGGCAGTCGAGATCCGTGGTTTCCACCTCGGCCTGGCGGCCTCGAAGGCTTCGATTTCCGGGAGTTTCCGCAGCGTAAGGCCGATGTCGTCAAGACCTTCGAGCAGCCGCCACGCGGTGTAGTCGTCAATGGTGAACGGCACCACGGCTGTTCCCGCCGAGATGGTCCGATCCTGAAGATCCACAGTGATTTCCAGCCCGGGGTGCTGTTCGATCAGCTTCCACAGGAGTTCGACGTCGTCCTGGGAGACCTGCGCCGCCAGAAGTCCCGCCTTCCCGGCGTTGCCGCGGAAGATGTCGGCGAACCGGGATGAGATGACCACCCGGAAGCCGTAGTCCATCAGCGCCCACACGGCATGTTCGCGTGAGGATCCGGTGCCGAAGTCGGGCCCGGCGACGAGGACCGAGCCGCGGTCGAACGGACTCTGGTTGAGGATGAATGACGGATCGGCTCGCCACGCGGCGAACAGACCGTCCTCGAATCCCGTTCTGGTGACCCGCTTGAGGTACACCGCCGGAATGATCTGATCGGTGTCGACATTGGAGCGCCGCAACGGCACCCCGATGCCGGTGTGGGTGCGGAAGGCCTCCATCGCTGCGTCCTCTCTCAGTTCTCTGAATCGGCTGGTGTCGGGCCCAAATCGGCTGGCGCCGGGTCCAAATCGGCTGGCGCCGGGTCCAAATCGGCTGGTGCCGTGAGCCGCCCACGCACGGCCGTGGCGGCCGCGACCGCCGGCGACACCAGGTGGGTGCGTGACCCCTTGCCCTGCCGGCCTTCGAAGTTGCGGTTCGACGTCGAGGCGCATCGCTCGCCGGGGCCGAGTTGGTCGGGGTTCATGCCCAGGCACATCGAGCAACCGGCTTGACGCCACTCGGCTCCGGCCGCGGTGAAGATCTTGTCGAGCCCCTCGGACTCGGCCTGCGCCCGCACCCGCATCGAACCGGGAACGATCAGCATGCGGACTCCATCGGCCACCGAACGGCCGCGCAGCACCTCGGCCACGGCACGGAGGTCCTCGATGCGTCCATTGGTGCAGGAACCCACGAATACGGCGTCGACCGCGATATCCCGCATCGGAGTTCCCGGCCGAAGGTCCATGTAGGCCAGCGCCTTCTCGGCGGCGTGACGTTCTTCGTCGCTGCCCATCAACTCCGGATCGGGAACCGCCTCGGACAGCGGCACCCCCTGCCCCGGATTGGTGCCCCAGGTCACAAACGGGCTCAATGCGGCTGCGTCGATGTAGATTTCGGCGTCGAACTCGGCCCCGTCGTCGGTGCGCAGCCGCTCCCAGGCGACGACGGCGTCGTCCCAGTCGGCCCCGGTGGGCGCATACGGCCGCCCGCGGAGGAACTCGTAGGTGGTCTCGTCGGGCGCCACCATGCCGGCCCGGGCCCCGGCCTCGATGCTCATATTGCAGATCGTCATCCGGCCCTCCATCGACAGCGATTCGATGGCGCTGCCGCGGTACTCGATGACGTAACCCTGCCCGCCGCCGGTTCCGATCTTGGCGATGACGGCGAGGATGATGTCCTTGGCCGTCACGCCGGGGGGCAGCACGCCGTCGACGTTGACCGCCATCGTCTTGAACGGGCGCAACGGAAGAGTCTGGGTGGCGAGCACGTGCTCCACCTCGGAGGTGCCGATACCCATGGCCAGAGCGCCGAAGGCACCGTGGGTGGAGGTGTGGCTGTCCCCGCAGACGATGGTCATGCCCGGTTGGGTCAGTCCGAGTTGCGGCCCGACAACGTGGACGATGCCCTGCTCCGGATCCCCCATCGGGTGCAGGCGGATGCCGAACTCGGCACAGTTGCGGCGCAGGGTTTCCACCTGGGTCCGGGAAATCGGATCCGCGATCGGCTTGTCGATGTCGATGGTCGGGACGTTGTGGTCCTCGGTCGCCAAGGTGAGATCCGGACGGCGCACCGGCCGACCGGCCAACCGCAGTCCGTCGAACGCCTGCGGGCTGGTCACCTCGTGCACCAGGTGCATGTCGATGTAGATCAGGTCCGGCTCCCGGGCATCGCCGCTCCCCGCGCCGGCCACGACGACGTGGTCGGCCCAGACCTTCTCCGGCAGGGTTCTCGGCTGCTGTGACTGATCCATGGCGGACTCGCTATCCCGTTCGCTGCGTCTGTCTGACTAGCGTCTCACTATGTGAGAGGTTAGTTTCTCATCATGGGACAGGATAGCGGAATCGGGGTGCTCGACAAAGCCGTCGCGGTGCTGCGGGCGGTCGCCGAATCACCCTGCGGGCTGACTGAGCTCTGCGAACGGACCGGCCTGCCCCGCGCCACCGCGCATCGGCTGGCGGCCGGCCTGGAGGTGCACCGGCTACTGTCCCGCGATGACGCCGGACGATGGCGCCCTGGGATGGCACTGGCCGAATTGTCGGCCGGTGCCGAGGATCCGCTGCTCATCGCCGGCCGGGCGGTCCTGCCGCGGCTTCGCGAGATCACCGGGGAGAGCGTGCAGCTCTACCGCCGGGAAGGCCTGGAACGGGTCTGCCTTGCCGCCCTGGAACCCGCTGCCGGGCTTCGCGACACCGTTCCCGTCGGCACCCGTCTGCCCATGACGGCGGGCTCCGGCGCCAAAGTGCTGCTTGCCTACTGCGACAGCGAGACGATCGCGACGGCGCTGGCCTCGGCGTCGTTCACCGAACGCACGCTGGCCGAGGTACGCCGGCGGGGCTGGGCCCAGAGCGTCGCGGAGCGGGAACCGGGAGTCGCGAGCGTCTCTGCCCCGGTACGGGATCGACACGGAACCGTGGTGGCGGCCGTGTCGGTGTCCGGGCCCGTCGACCGGATCGGTCGCAAGCCCGGCTCCCGATGGGCGGCCGACTTGCTTTCGGCCAGCGCGGAGATGACCACGCGACTCTGACCTCCAGTGCCGGCGTTCGACGGGCTGCGTTCGAGGGGCGCGCTGCCTGACAGACTGACATGCCATGGGAACCAACCAGCGCAAGCAGATCGTCATGACCGACGACGAGATCGCCGACTTCGTGGCCCGACACCGCACCGGCACCATGGCGACCGTGGGCCCGGACGGCCAGCCGCACCTGGTCGCCATGTGGTACGGCGTCATCGACGGTGAGATCTGGGTCGAGACCAAGGTCAAGTCCCAGAAGGTGGTCAATCTCCGGCGCAACCCGCGGGTGAGCTTCCTGATCGAGGATGGGATGACCTACGACAGCCTGCGCGGGGTGTCCTTCGAAGGGGTCGCCGAGATTCACGACGACCCCGACACCATCTTCGCGGTCGGAGTCAGTGTGTGGGAGCGCTACAACGGGCCCTACAGCGACGATCTCAAGCCCGCCGTGGACGCGATGATGAACAAGCGCGTCGCGGTGCGGATTCGCGCCGACCGCGTGCGGTCGTGGGATCACCGCAAGCTGGGTCTGCCCGCGATGCCGGTGGCCGGTTCGACCGCCCCAGCCCGGCAGTGAGCGGGCATCTGCTGGTTCGCCGCCCGTCCCCCGCTCTGGCCGACGGCGAACTGACGCACCGCGACAGGGTCCCGGTCGATCCCGAACTGGCACTGGCGCAGTGGCGGGGCTACGTCGACGCGTTCGCCGGGCGCGGCTGGGCCATTCATGAGGTCGAGCCCGCCGACGAGCATCCCGACGGGGTCTTCGTGGAGGACACCGTGGTGATGTTCGACAATCTGGCGGTTCTCGCCTCACCGGGGGCCGCGTCGCGCCGCGGTGAGGTGGCAGACACCGAGGCGGCCCTGGTCGCCCTGTCCGCCCGAGCGCCGGAGCTCGGACTGCGGATAGCCCGGATATCCGAGCCCGGCCACCTTGATGGTGGTGATGTGCTCAAGGTCGGGCGGACGGTCTATGTCGGACTCAGCAGCCGTACCGACGTCGAAGGTGTCGCCCAACTGGCCGCCCTGGTGGAACCGCGCGGGTGGCAGGTGATCTCCGTGCCGGTCACCACGGTGCTGCACCTGAAGTCGGGCGTCACCGCGCTGCCCGACGGCACGATCGTCGGTTACCGGGACCTGCTGGACGACGTCGGCGTCTACCCGGCGTTTCTGCCCGTACCGGAGGAACACGGCACGGCGGTCGTTGATCTGACCCCGCCCGGTGGAACGGGAACCGTCCTGATGTCGGCAGACGCGCCACGGACCACTGAGATGTACGCCACGCGAGGGCTGGAGGTCGTCACCGTGCCGATCAGTGAGTTCGAGAAACTCGAGGGCTGTGTGACG
>JAKOYE010000166.1 GCA_029780675.1 Actinomycetes bacterium | reverse complement strand
GCGGAAGTCCTTCGCGTCGCGGTAGATGCTGCACCAGTCCTGGTAGGAGGTCGGGTACGGCCGGTAACCGCCGAGCAGCGTCCGGTCGATGACGCCGCCGAGCAGCCCGGGGAAGTCGCTGGTACTCATGGTCTCCGCGAACCGGGCGCGGGCGATACGTCCCCGGCGGAACTCGTCGATGAACTGCATCGTCTCGACGAGGCGCTGCCGGTAATCCGCGTCAGCCTCGAACTTCCTGCGGAGGTTCTGGCTGATGTTGGTGCCGCCGTCGAAGAGCTTCGCGTACGAGGCGTCCTCAAGGCGGATGGATTCAGAGATGTCGCTGAATGTCGTCATGTTGTTCACTCCTCCACCTGGTAGGTGACCGCGATCGCGAGCCCCTTGAGGTCAGCAACTGCACCGGTCTTGGTAGCTGTCAGGACAAGCACGTCTCCGGCGGCAATGTCGAGCGCTCCGGCAACCTGCGAGAGATCAAGATCGAGCGGGGTGTATGCGACGATCGCGTCGGTCTTGGTGGTCGCGGTCGCGACGACGGCCGGGCTGGTCTGGTTCTCGACCTCGAACTCCCAGATCGCCGCCCCGGTGTCGTCGGCCGCGATGCCTGCGACCGCGACGAGGCTGACGCCGGTGATCACGCCGTCCGTGGGGGCGACGAAGATCGCCTGCTCGCGGTTCGCCGCGACGTCCGCGCCGAACGAGCAGACACTCACCCGGGTGCGTGCGGCGGCGCTGAGCTTGTCGGCCGTCACGCCGTTGTTGGCGAGTTGTGCGGTCCCGACCGTGCCGGCTCCAATGACACCGGACGCACCGGGTGCGCCGTCGTGGTAGACGCGGATGGTCGCTGCCTGTCCCCGTGCGACTGCCCCCCGGGCGCGGCCGTAGTAGACCCCATCAGCACCGGGCACAGTGTCGAGCAGTCCGCCCGGGTGCCGCCAGAGGATTGCCCCCGCAGCGATACCGGCGCCGCTGGTGTCGGTCACCAGGAGGTCGGCCTCGAACGGGCCGAGGTCGCAGGTCACCGGCTGGCCGGGTGCTGCGGCGGTAGTCAGGGCGATGCCGGTCTCATTGCCATACTGGATCGTCATGCCCGCGAGCGGGAGTGCCGGGTCGGTCGGGACGATCTCGATCTGCTGTCCGGGCTTCCGGACGATGTTCGTTGCCATGTCTCATCTCCCCCGGGCGGCGGCTTTTGCCTCCGCCTCCGTCATGCCGAGTTTCATGAACCCGGCGACGAGTTC
>JAKOYE010000160.1 GCA_029780675.1 Actinomycetes bacterium | reverse complement strand
CGACAACAGCCATCGTCTCGGCGAGGCGTCACGTGAGGCCGTCACCCTGGTGGAATTCCTGGACTTTGAGTGCGAGGCGTGCCGCGCCGCCTTCCCCATGGTCGAGCGGCTGCGCAGCGAATACGGCGAGCGGCTCAACGTCGTTGTCCGCTACTTCCCCATCCCGTCGCACTTCAACGCCGAAAGGGCGGCGCGTGCGGTGGAGTCGGCAGCCCAGCAGGGCAGGTTCGAGGCCATGTACAAGAAGATGTACGAGACCCAGGCCGAATGGGGCGAGCGCCAGACACCCGCGGACTCACTGTTCCGGGAATTCGCCACCGAGCTCGGTCTCGACGTGGCCCGCTACGACGCGGCCTACAGCGACCCCGCAACGCTCGAGCGGGTGAAACTCGACGTGGCCGATGGCAAGGCCCTCGGCGTCAGGGGCACGCCGACGTTCTTCCTCAACGGGGACAAGCTGAAGTTCAACGACTACGGGGAGCTGTCGGCGGCGGTCGAACGCGCCCTCAACCAGAAGTCGTGACCGGCGACCACACCGCGGGGGCCGACCGGCAGCGGCACTAGCACCTCAGGAAGTTCAGCATCTACTATGCCGCTACGTAGATACGATGGCCTGCCAGCCCCGTAAGCGGTCGGCGAACAAGGGAAAGGTGTCTCACCCGATGGGAGGTGGCATCCTGCGGCGCCGGCTAAGGACCGCGATCGTCGAGGTTCTCGTCGCCATCGTGGCGGTGACAGCGCTCCCGATCACGACCTCGGCTGCAGCCGAACCGCGACTTCCAGAACCTGCACCGGGCGACATCCTGACGATTCCCGCTCCCGCTTCATCGGATCCGGCCGATCCCGGGGCCCCCTTGGGGCCGCCAATGACCACGCCAGGAACAGCAGCGGCCGGCCGGAATCCGGACCCGTACCTGGGACCGCCGGTCTTCGCTCCCCCCACGTTCAACCCCGTGAACGGCGCAGTTGTTGGCGTTGGCAAGCCCATCATCATCAATTTTCAGAGTCCGATCACCGACCGCGGTCTCGCTGAACAGGCTGTCCGCATTTCATCAACCCCCGCCGTTGCGGGAAAGTTTTACTGGATGAGTACCACCCAACTCAGATGGCGTCCGATGGAATTCTGGCCGGCCAACACCGCGGTCACCATCGACGCGGGCGGAACCAAGTCGAGCTTTCGCACCGGTGATGCGTTGGTGGCGACCATCGACAACGCGACCCTGCAAATGAAAGTCACCCGCAACGGCGCCCTGGAGAGGACGATGCCGGTTTCCCTGGGCAAACCGGGCTATGAGACACCCAACGGGACCTACTACGTTCTCGAGAAGTTCGCCGACATGGTGATGGACTCCTCGACCTACGGCGTTCCCATAACATCCGCCGAAGGCTACAAAATCAAAGTCCGGCACGCTGTGCGGATCAACAACGCCGGCATCTTCGTCCACGGGGCACCCTGGTCGGTGGCAGACCAAGGCCGTCGCAACGTCAGCCACGGCTGTCCCAACCTGAGTCCCAGCAATGCGCAATGGTTTTTCAACACCTTCGGAAGCGGCGACCCAGTCGTTGTGCGGAACTCCACCGGCGTTTACAACGAAAACGACGGAGCGCAGGACTGGCAGCTATGACAACGCCGCCGCATCTACGGCCACCCGGCGGCAGAAGTGCAACCCTGTTTCGCAAGCGTCGACTCCAATGCCATGCTGGCTGAGTCCAGGCGCGTCGACAGACCCGAGGCGACGCGTGGCGTCGTAAGCTACCTACTGACTAGGTCAGGAGGTCCGATAATGGCTCGGGTGCGCGGCTTCGGGGAACTCGAAGCGACGGTCATGGACCGTCTGTGGAATCGCGGGACCGACTCCGCCACCACGGTCAGGGAGATTTTCGACGAGTTGGGCGCCGAGCGACATATCGCCTACACGACGGTGATGTCGACGATGGACAACCTGCACAGCAAAGGCTGGCTATCGCGGGAACGCGACGGCAAGGCCTACCGCTACCGGCCTACCCTCACGCGTGAGGAACACAGCGCGCGGCTCATGCTGGAGGCGCTGAGCGGAGGGGGACGTTCAGAGGCGGTCCTCAACCACTTTGTGGCGCAGATCGACGCGGAGGAGTCCGCAAGTTTGCGTAACGCCCTGCGGCGCCTGTCAGGCAAGACCGGCCGGCGGTGACGATCGCTGCAGCCTTGCTGCTCTACGTTGCCGCCGTCCTGATGATCGGGCCCACGGTATTGGTGCGGATCACTGCAGGCGGCTGGGCGCCGCGCTTGGCGATCACCGCCTGGCTGACGGCCATCGTGACGGTGATCGGCTGCTCAATTGCCGTGGTCGCGCTGGTGCTCGTCGAGGCCGCCGGGCACTGGGACAACCCCGACGAACTACTGGTGTCGTGCCTGGAACGCCTTCGTGTGATCGCACTGGGGCACGCCGGCGGAGTGGCCCAAGTGGTCGCGATCGCAGCGATGGCTTTCACAGTCGCGAGCCTCATCGCAGTTAGCATGCGGTTCGGCCGGGCGCTGAGCCGGATGCGCAGCCACACCTTCGCCCACGCTGATGGCGTGCGTCTGGTCGGCAGACCAATCGGAAGCGACGTCGTCGTCATAGACGCGCCCGCACCTGCGGCCTACTGTGTCGCAGGTCGGCCGCCGGCGATCGTTGTCACCACCGCAGCGTTGACCGCGCTCGACCAAAGCCAACTCAACGCCGTCATTGCTCACGAACGTGCTCACCTCAAGGGGCGTCACGCATACCTCGTCGCCGCCGTGCGCGGGCTCACTACCGCTCTTCCCACCATCAGACTGTTCGCCGGTGCGGCGATGCACGTCAGTTCTCTACTGGAGATGTGCGCCGACGATGCCGCCGCCCGCGCCTATGGGCGCCGACCTCTCCTCGATGGGCTTTTGACTCTGTCCGGCGCGGGCACGCCGGCTCACGGTTTGGCTGCGGCAGGAATTGCCGTGCTGGCCCGCGCCCAGCGCCTGTCAGACCCGCCCGGCAGCATCGCCCGAATCCGGTCCTGCTTCGCGCTCTGCGGGGCGGTTGTAGCGATGTCTGCGGCACCGGGGACCATCACGGTGCTATCTCTGTCGGGTGCTTTGATCTGCTTCGCGTAGGCAAGGAAAGCTCGGCGCCATGTGGCGGATCCCCCATCCGTCGCAAGAGCGACCGGTCCTGCACAGGGCTTGCGCTCGTGTAGCTGTGCCCACAGCAGTCGGGGCATCCACCGGCGCCATTGCCCTGGCTCGCACGCGCTAGAGAGTCGTCTTCTTCATCGGCGTGTAGTCGATGGACGATCCCCGGGGTTGGGGAATCCGAGATTTTCTCCGGTGCGCTGTACGGGGTGGCCTTAGTTGCCAGGTCCGAGCAGGATGCGGCTGAGTTCTGTTGTCGTCGTAATGCCGTCGTCATAGCCGCCCTCGTCGCCGAGAGCGTTCATGACCGCCAGCGTGTAACGCTGTTGGGGTCCGGCGAAGCCGACAGTGTTGACCACCCAGCCGCCTTCCTCCTGTGACCACCCGTTCTTGCTACCGGGACTCATCGCCGGTCCGGCTCCCCAAACTCCCCATTGTTGGCGGCCGTCGACGCGCTGCATCTCAGCGACCACCGCGGCGGCGTCGGGCCGGTTGAGGCCGGTGAGAACGAAGTTCATGAGAGCGTCGAAGTCCTCGGCGGTGCCTTTTTGAAATCCCCAGTCCGGGAAGACATCCCCGAAGCCTGGTTGTGGCCGCACATTGGCCATGCCGTAGCGCGGGAAGTTGGTGTTAAAAACGCGGGTCGGTCCGCCGTACCGCGACCACAGGGTATCGGCGGCCTCGTTGTCGGAGTGGCGGAGCATGGCGGCCATGAGGCGACGGTCGGCATCGGTGAGTCGCAGGGCGCCCACGCGCTCGCGGGCAAGCAAATCGGCGACCATCGCCAGTTTGATCGTCGACGCCGTCCAGATGGCAGAACCGGCGTTGGCGTTGCGATACTTCATTCCGGTCGCTCGATCACGCAGCACATAGCCGACGGTTCCGGGGCGGCCGGCAAGGTATGTGTCTGCGGCGGCGACCCGCTGGCTCAAGCCGCAGTCACCAGTGGACAGTTCACAGCCCGCGCGGGCCAGGGGTTGGGTTGAGCCAGTAGTGACCAGCAGAAGCAAGGTAACGGCCAAGACGGACCGAGCTCTCCTCGGACTCCTTGGCACAGTCTCGCTCCATCCGGTTGTCGGGACACCTGGTTTGTCGGCCAACACCGCGCAGTTGTGACGACACTATGGACGGCCAAGCGGCGGATGGTTCGGACGCACCGCAGCACCATAAGTTGTTAAGTAAGCGTTATTCGCGGCCTCCCGACGCGGTCGAGACGACCAGCCGCCGAGATCACGGATCCGGCGGCGACAACCGCGGTGGAGCTCGCCGCGGCGTTCACCGACCACCCACCCAAAGCAACTACTGCTCTACTACACGGGTTAGTAGTAGAGGCAATTTTCCGTCGTCACCGCGCCGTGGCGCCCGATCCCCAACTCGGCCTTGCGTCGGTCGTCGGCACACTCTCGGCAGGGGTCCTGCACGTACCGCCTAACCCCGTACGTAGCATCCCCAGAGGTGGGAGTCCGATACACATAGACTCAGGTCTACGCGCCCCGAAGTGCAGCGATGGACGGAACCGAAAGAGGAACGTGAACGTGAAGGTAACCCTGCGCGCCATCGTTACGGCATTGGGGGCGCTGGTGCTCTCTTTGGCTGGTAGTGGGATCGCCGCGGCCCACACAGCGCTTGCCAGTTCGGACCCCGCGGGGGAGGCGACCGCGACTGCGTCACCGGCCGCCATCGTGTTGACCTTCACAGAGGACATCAACCCAGCGTTCGCCAATGTCGCGGTAAGCAGTACCGACGGCCGCAACTGGGTAATCGGCAATCCCCGAGTTGACGGACCGCGACTCACCGCTGCCGTGGGGCCAGATCGTCTCACAAACGGCGCGTACACCGTCGGCTATCGTGTGGTCTCAGCTGACGGCCATCCCGTAACTGGCTCCTACAACTTCACCGTCGCCGGTCCCCCAGTTCAAACGCCGGCGACACACACTCCCGCGGGCGCCGCACCGAACGCCGCTGAGCCGCCGGCGGCTTCACCGGGAGCAGACACCAAACCCTCGATACTCATCGCGGCTGCCGCGGGCCTGGCGCTAGGAGGCGTGATTACCTTCTGGCAGTCCCGGAGGCGCCGTCGGAGGAACACCGTCGATAACGACGCCCCTCAATGACCGCCCTCGCGGCGCAAAAGCTGAATGAGTCCGACCCGTTCGTGCTCCGATCCTGAGCCAGACATTTCCAAGCGGTGCCGTTCTGTCAGGCGAGAATCGGCATTTCGCCCGACAGCGCTTCCTCGCTGAACACCGACCGTTCCTTACCTCCGCGCCGGTGAGGAGTTGATCGCGTCGCCAGGCCCTCCGGGCTCGGCGATCATCGCGCGCGGCCAGTCGACGCCACGCTGAGGTGACGGCCTACCGCTGTCCCGCAGACGGCATCGGCATCGGCATCGACGAAGGAGGGGTCGACGCCCGAGAACCGCCTGGAGCCATCCCACCAGGCCCCGTACCGGGCATGCCGCCGGGACTCATCATCCCGTGGCCCATACCGCCGCCCTGCATCATCGGGCAGCCGGCGCCCATGGGCCCGCCGGAACCCATCTGGCCGCCCTGGAGGCCGCGGTGCCACCCGTAGCCGCCGGTTGCGCGGGCGGCGAGGAAGCCGGAGAAGAAGACCACTGCGACGATGAGCAGGATGCCCGCGACGATGCCCACCCATGCCAACACCTGGTACAGCCGGGTGTTGGGGCGGCCCCTGTCGGTAGTGCCGGTCGGGTCCAGCGTCGAGCTGGCTGGTGTCGATGCGGTCATGGTGGTGATCCCTTCGTGTTGAAGATCCGGGCCTGCGGCCCGGGATTTCTATGGGCGCGCTTGCGCCCGGCTGACTCGGCGCTGCTGGTGCCTGCAGCCGACCGGCGATCGGGGGCGGAGATCGTCGCGGCTCACGGAAATCAGCGCCTCCCCTGGTGTCAGTGGCGCGGGGTGATGTGCGGCACCTCTAGGCGGTTGCGGTACTCGGTGTCGTCGATCTCCCCACGAGCGAAGCGGGTGGTCAGCAGTTGCTCGAGTGTCTCGAAGTCTCTGTAGTGCCGGGGTGCGGTGACGCGGGTTTGGGTAACGCCGGTGGTGTAGCGGACTAGGGCGACCATCGACGGTTCCCAACCGGCGGGCCAGACCTGCGGGCCGGAAGGTCGCGTCGGGGGCGCTGCCCGCCCCGCTGGACAGCAGGGCGCGGGCCGCGGCGTTCTTTCCGCCGGCGGAGGGAACCACTGGGAACACCCCGTTGCCCGCTGTGACGAGGACGCCGTAGCGCTCCCCCATACCCGTCGGGGGCGCTTGGGTCATCACCGATCCTGTCCTCGTGGGGCTGCGCTTTCCACTGTCGCCGGGGCGTGCGGTGGTTTGGTGTTGGTTGTGTGAAGATTCGCTCAAGAAGCGGTATCACGCGGCCCGCGCGGCACGATACGAGGATGGATCGTTTCCCCGGCCTCACCCGAGCGGCGCCGACCTCGGCTATCGCGCGTTGGTGGTTGATGACGAGGCCGCCTTGGCCGACGTGGTCGCCAGTTATCTGCAGCGCGAGCATTTCAAGGTGACGGTCTGCCACGGCGGGGCTGAGGCGTTGGCGGTGGCCCGCGAGGTCGACCCCGACGTGGTGGTGCTGGACCTGGGGTTGCCGGGTATCGACGGGCTGAAGGTGTGCCGGCGGCTGCGGACGTTCTCCGATGCCTACGTGGTGATGCTGACCACCCATGACACCGAGATGGACACCATCGTCGGGCTGTCGGTGGGGGCCGATGACTACCTCACCAAACCGTTCAGCCCGGGCCGCTGTCGATCGAGGTGGCGGGCCGTCAGGTATTCCTCGATGCGGACCCGATCCCGTTGACCCGCAATCAATTCGACATCCTGGACGTGTTGTCCTCGCGCCCCGGTGCGGTGTGGAGCCGCCGCCAGCTCATCGACGCGGTGTGGGGCGGACCGTGGGTGGGCAACGACTACCTGGTGGACGTCCACCTCGGGCAGCTTCGCCGCAAACTCGGCGACGACCCCGCCACCCGGCGGTTCGTGTTCGCCGTCCGCGGGGTGGGCTACCGGATGGGAACCAGGCGATGACGACGCGACCGGGAATGGGGATGCGCGGGAGGCTGCTGGCCGCCCAGACGCTGGTGCTGCTCGCCGGCGGGGTGACCACCGGGGTGGTCGCTTCGGTGGTCGGGCCGCCGCTGTTCCGCGAGCACCTGCGCCAGGCCGGGGTGGCGCACAACTCCAACGGGCAGTTCCATGCCGAGCAGGCCTACCAGCACGCCACCGCGCTGTCGATCGCGGTGGCGATCACCGTGGCCGCCTCGACTGCGTTCGTTGTCACCGCCTATCTGAGCCGGCGCCTGCACCGCTCCGTCGTCGAACTGTCGCAAGCGGCATCGGCGATCGCTGAGGGCCGCTACGACATCCGCGTCGCTTCGCCGCAACTGGGAGACGAATTCGACGACCTGGCCGGCTCGTTCAACCAGATGGCGCAGCGCCTCCAATCAGTGGAATCCACCCGACGCCGCATGTTCGGAGACCTGGCCCATGAGATCCGCACCCCGGTGGCCGTGCTCGAGGCCTACCTCGAAGCCGTCGAGGACGGGATCAAAACCCTTGACCCCCAGACAATTGCGATGCTGCGCGAGCAGACCGGGCGTCTGGTGCGCTTCGCCGCCGACGCCGCCGCCCTGGCCCACGCCGAGGAATCCCATACCGCGATCACTCCAGGATGGGTCGACACGGCCGATCTCCTCGCCGCAGTGAAGGCGGTGTTCGCCGACCGTTACACCACCAAGACGGTTGCCCTGCACACCCACGCCGGTGATAGCGCACGGATCTGGGCCGACCGGCAACGGCTCACTCAGATTCTGGGCAACCTGCTCGACAATGCCCTGCGGCACAGCCCCGCCGGCGGGCACGTCACTCTCACCGCTACCCGGCGCAGCCAGGAGATGGTTATCACCGTGACCGACGGTGGCGACGGGATCCCCGCAGAGCACCTGCCGCACGTCTTCGAACGGTTTTATCGCGCCGACTCCGCCCGCGACCGCGGCCACGGCGGATCGGGTATCGGACTGGCGATCGCCAAAGCGTTGACCGAAGCCCACGGCGGCCACATCAGCGCGACCAGCCTCGGCCCCGGCCGGGGTGCCACCTTCACCGTGGCGGTGCCGATCGCCCCTCAGCGCGAGGGCGTGCCGACGAGCTCGTAACTCGCGGCCGCAACCGCCTCGCGCAGTGCACCGTCGGTCAGATCAGACGTGCTGGTCACGGTGACTGTTGAATCACCCTACGTTCGCCTCCACATTTCTGACGTCGTCGAACATGGAGAGCGGGCGGCGTAACACTGTGCAAGCGCCCAGAGGATCCGTACCCAGCCGGGCTGGATTCTGGCGAAGTCGTGCACTCCCTCCCGATGACCCGGCGTGGCTATGGACAATGGAGGTCGGCTGCGTCGTGGCGGAGTGCGTCCGCGGGGTTTCGTTCATGCTCGAGCGTTTCGGGGTGATACCGGTCGACCAGCAACGGACCGGGCAACTCGCCGTGACTCTATTGGGCGCCGCTTGCACGGTGAACAGGTTGTGCATGCTTTTCGGAGGATAGAGTGGGTTACGTATGGGCCGTCTTACCGCGATAACAGGACCCAGGCATCTGCGGCGACGTGCGCTACTGGTCGTGCACCTGGCGGTCCTGCTCGCCGTGGTACTCGCGATGCCCAGTGCGTTGAGTTGCCCGCCGCTGCTGTGCTCCCATCACGCCGAGTCGGCTCCTCTGGCCCACCGCGCCGTGGTGCCGCCAGCTCCGGTCGAACTGTCAATGAGCCTTGCACCGAGTGCGCAGAACGTCGATCCGCTCGCACCGGTTACCGTCACCGCGACCGCAGGAAGTCTGCTGAGCGTGAGGATGGTCAACGACGCCGGCAAGCCCATCGAGGGAGTCACCACCCCGGACAACACCGTGTGGAAACCCACCGTGCCACTGGGGTACGGCCGCACCTACACCGTGACCGCCACCGGCCTTGGCGCCGACCAGACAACCCGGGCCCTAGTGTCGAGTTTCACCACCCTGATCCCAGGAAATCAGGCCGCGGTGCGGTTGACCACCACCGGCAACCAGACTCTGGTCGAGGGCGGCACCTACGGCGTCGGGACCGTCGTCGTCGCACGTTTCGATGAACCCGTGCCCGACCGCGCCGCCGCCCAGCGCGCACTGCGGGTCACCACCAACCCGCCCGTCGAGGGCGCCTGGACATGGGTCAATGACGCGACCGCGCACTGGCGGCCGCAGCATTACTACGCTCCGGGTACGACCGTGACGGTCGCGGCCAACATCTATGGTGCGCCGCTGGGTCAGGGGCTCTACGGGCAAGCCGACACCGGCGTGACGTTCCGTATCGGCGATGCGCACATCGCGATCGCGAACGACATCACCAAACAGGTCAGCGTGTTCGACAACGGAAAACTGGTACGCACCATGCCGACCTCGATGGGGATGGGTGGCAGCGAAACCATCGGCGGGCGCACCATCAGCTTCTGGACCCAGCCCGGCATCTACACCGTGATGGACAAGTCCAACCCGGTCGTCATGGATTCCTCCACCTACGGGCTGCCGATCAACTCCCGGCTGGGCTACAAAGAGACCATCAACTGGGCCACCCGGATCAGCACCGACGGTATCTACCTGCACGAACTCGAAGACACCGTGTGGGCGCAGGGCAACACCAACCTCTCCCACGGCTGTTTGAACCTCAGCGCCGAAAACGCCCGCTGGTTCTATGACTTCTCCCAACCCGGCGACGTGGTCGAGGTCCGCGACACCGGCGGAGCTCCGCTGGAACTCTGGCAGAACGGCGACTGGAGCGTGCCCTGGCCGCAGTGGCTGGCCGGTGGTGCAGCCGAGCCGACGACCCAACAGGCTCCGGCGCGGGACGCCGGCGACCTACCACCACCTTCACTCGAAAAGCAGGGAGCCGATGGGCAACCACCACGGTGACCGGCCCGCGAGTCGGCGCGCACTATTGTCGATCGCCGCGTTGATCGCGATCGGCGCGGCCCTGGTGGCCATAGCGGTCGCCACCGGCGCGCTACGGCTGGGACACTCCGCCGACTCGGACACTCCTGCCGACCAGTTGGCCCAACAACGGTGCCAATCCGACGTGCTCAAGCGGTTGGCCTCCCCCGACAAAGCCACCATCACTGATATCCGCACCGAGACCAGCACCCTCGACGTCGACGGCCGGGACTTCTCCTCGCTGACCGCCAGCGAGCCACTCAAGGGCATCGACGCCTCCCGGATCACCGTGTTGAACGTCTCTGGTGTGGCCAACGCACCCAGCGAAGTCGGCTCGACCATCGAGGACCACTTCGACTGCCGCGCATATTTCGTCGACGGCGCGCTGGCCCACACCCTGGTCGTCTTCGACCGCGCTCACTGAAGTGGGCGCGACTCGCAGCAATAAGTGCTGACCTAACAGCTCATCATCAAACTGCAAGCCCTAAACGAGCCCTCGGCGAAACCGAGCCAACCCGGCCCAGGATCAGGATCAGGCCGACCTTCGCGGCAGGTGCAAGCGCAGCCGCGATCCGATTCCGCCGCGGCGGCTTAATCCGTGAGCCACCAGGTGCACAGGATCGACGTCGTGTGGCGGCGTCGACACCAGAGCCGGCAACCGCCCAACGCGGCGAAGCCGTCGCTCAGACCGGCCGGGCCCCGAACACCTGCTTCGATCCTGGCCCGGATCAGCGTTCGGGAAGTCCGCTCGATGAGGCTCGATCAGCGGCTTCCCGCTGGGGCTGCTTCACCACTATCGTGCAATGCCGACAGCAGTTTGTCGGGGTGGCGAGTGCTGACCAGCCAGTACGGCGTCGGGTCGTCGGGGTCGTCCAGGACGACCAACACCATCGGACCCACCCAGTTGCGGTGCAACACGTAGGAGGCCGGGTCCAGCTGACGGCCCAGGGCGGCGGACTTTACCCTGCGCGGGATGGCCGCCGATCGCGTCACCACCGTGGCCGGCAGGTGAGCCTCTCCGGCCCACAGTTCGACCTCGGCACCGGTCCCGATGACCCGCACCTCCATCCGCCCGAGCGAAAGCAACACGCCGATTGCCGCCGGGCCCAGCATCGCGTAGGGCAGCCAGTCGGGAAGATTGCGGACACCCATGTTCACCTCGGCGGCCAGTAAGGCCGACAAACCCAGGCCGATCGGCCACCACCACCACGGCACGCGCAGCCGCTCGCGATACCGCACAGTTGGGGTGGCGACCTGCGAACCAGACACGCATCCCAAGGGTAGTCATTGCCCTCGGGCACAGCACTCTCGCAGTGGTCCTCGTGGCCGATCTGGTCGCCGAGCGGGTGGCCAAATCCGAGGGCTGGATGTCGGCCAGCCGTCAGGTCCCACTTCTGGGCCAAGGTGACTTCGGGCAGCAACTCCGAAACGTCCGGCCCGACGAGGTGCGCGCCGAGCAGCTCACCGTATTTGGCGTCGGCGACGACCTTCGCGAACCCGGAGCAGACCAGTGCTACGTGGGGGCGTCTAGACGGTATGGGGTGACCGCCTAGGTCGGCTTCCGTATTCGCCATCAGTCGCAGCACTGCGTTGATCCGCAGGCCGATTCAGGCAATGGTGCTGGGCCGCAGCAGTTCCGGCCTTTCGAGGCCTCACGTCCTTCGCGGACGGCGACGGCGGCGATGATCAGGCCGGCGATCGGGTCGGCCCAGGACCATCCGAACAGGCTGTTGAGCCCGAGGCCGACGAGCAGGACTGCCGACAGGTAGGTGCAGAGCAGGGTTTGTTTGGAATCGGCTACCGCCGAGCGGGATTCGAGTTCACGGCCGGTGCGGCGTTGGGCCCAGGACAGCCACGGCATCACCACCAGGCTGACCGCGGCCAGCACGATGCCGACGATCGAGGGCCGCGGCTCGGCGTACCCCAACAGCGCCCGCACCGATTCCACGCTGACGTAGGCGGCCAGGGCGAAGAACGATAACGCGATGATCCGCAGCGCCGCTTTCTCCCGGGCCTCGTGGTCGGGGGTGGAGAACTGCCAGGCCACCGCCGCGGCCGAGGACACCTCGACCAGCGAGTCCAGGCCGAACCCGATCAGCGCGGTCGAGGACGCCTGCGCCCCGGCGGTGAGCGCGACCACGGCCTCGATCACGTTGTAGCTGATCGTCGCCGCCACCAGGAATCGGATGCGGCGGGTCAGGACCTGTCGCCGACCGGCGTCCATTCCGACGGCGGTGGGGTGGTCAACACTCATCGGAATCCTCCGCGCAACTGTCGATCCCGTAGACAGGGCACAGCGCCACGGCCTGCCCGGTGGACTGCAGCACCGTCTCGGCACTGGCCAACAGGTCGATCAGGGCCGGCTGCGACAGCCGGAACACCGACGCCCGGCCCACCGGCTCGGAGTCGACCAGGCCGCATTCCTTGAGACACGCCAAGTGTTTGGACACCGTGGACTGGGCCAACCCGACTTCGGCGACCAGCTCACCCACCCGGGCCTCCCCGGCCGCCAAGCGGCGCAGGATCGCCAGCCGGGTCGGGTCCCCTAACGACCGGAACAACGCCGCCGCCGGCGCCAACTCCACCCTCGTCACCGCACCGGATACCACCTGCATCGCCATTAGGCGATGTTATCGGCATTTAGTGACATCTGGGCGCAACGGGCGCATGCTGGATTCATCGGGGGTTACCCCCGGGGTTTACCTGTGAAGGGGGTTTGGTGATGTGCGGTGACGGCGGTATGTTCACGCCTGACCTTGTCGGCTGCCGCCGCTCTCCCGTTCGGCGTCGCCTCTTGGGCGGTTACCGACCGCTCTTCACCCGCCGCTGGTCGGTATGTGACGACCGCGGAATTCAAGTCCACGCGAAAGGGAACCGACATCGCTTGCTCCGCGCGATGAACCAGCCACCGCATGATCAGCGTTGCACTGGGACGGCTCCACCGTCAACAGTTGGGTAGCCGACCTAACAACTTTCCGGCAAAATTGCCATCGCTTTGCCACCAAAAGCGGAATTTTGCCATCGAAAAGCGGAACCTGATATGGAGACGACTTTGTCAAGAGGGCAGGTGAAAGCCGCCCCGGCGGTCGCCGGGGCGGCTTTCGTTTGACTGGGTCCGGTGATGGCCTCGACGGTCGTTGCTCACGACGGTGGTGTCAGGC
>JAKOYE010000148.1 GCA_029780675.1 Actinomycetes bacterium | reverse complement strand
GCAAGAGCGTCGCCGCCGCTCCGGGCGGTGCCGACCACAGCCACCGTCGACTGCAGCTACGGCCACGCGACTTCCTCGAGATCGGCGCGTCGGGACGCGCCTATCTCCGCGAACAGATCAGGCACCGTTGTTGGACGAGCCGATCCGCTTTCCGCGACGCAGCCGCAAAGTTTCAGGCGCCTACCGTCGCGGTAGTCGATCGGCAACCGGGACGCCTGGAGTGCTGTCGGTGGCGGATGACAGGGTCGTAGCCATGGCGCAATCGATTCCTAGACTTGAGACGCGAACGATGTCGGTCGGCGGGCACGAGACGGTCTTCGATGTGGGCGGTGCCGGCTCGCCGGTCCTGCTGCTGCACGGCTTCCCGCAGACACGGCTGACGTGGCGAGCGGTAGCCCCGCAGCTGTCGGAGCGGTTCGCGGTGGTCTGCCCGGACCTGCCCGGCTACGGCGACAGCGAGCGTCTTGGCAACGGACCCGAGGCGTTCGACAAGTCGCTGATCGCCGGCCACCTGGTCGCGCTGACGCAGTCACTGGGTCACGACCGCTTCGCCGTGGTCGGGCACGACCGCGGCGCGCTGGTGGCCTTCCGGGCGGCGCTGAACAGCCCCGAAGTCGTCACCCACCTCGGGGTGCTCGACGTGCTCCCGACCGTCGACAACTGGGCCGCGTTGTGTGGGCCGGCCGGGGTGTTCGCGTTCCATCTCTACCTACTGGCCCAGCCCAGCGACCTCCCGGAGCGGCTGATCGGCGCCGACCCTGACACCTTCTTCGGTCACTTCCTCGACACCTGGACCAAAGAGCCGGACGCGATCCCCGCGGACATACGGGCGGCCTACCTCGCCGTGACGCGCCGACCAGAGGTGATCCATGCCATCTGCGACGATTACCGGGCCAGCGCGTTCATCGACGCGAGTCAGGACGAGAACGACCAGCAGACTGGCCGCACGCTGGCCATGCCAGTGCTCGCCGCGTGGCAAGACCCCGGCGACACCCCGCTGCCGTTCGACCCACGTCAGGTCTGGTCATCGTGGGCACCTGATCTCCGCACACAGGTCCTGCCGTGCGGCCACTTCTTGCCCGAGGAACGACCAACTGAGATTGTCACCGCCATCGCCGATCTCGTCAGCAGCTGACACACGGACGCTGCGTACCGCTGGCCGATCCGTTGCGGTGACCGCGACGAAGCGACGTGGGCTGGGGCAGCGACTCGCCCCAGGTGGCCCATGGTGGCACGACCGTGTGACAACCAGGCGGACCTGGGACGAGTGCTGCAGGTCCAGGACCTTACGCCGAACGTCTCGTCCGTCCTACCGGCCGCTGAATTCGTCGGGGTCCCACTGCGCGCCGAGGGTCACTCTGTCGCCGGTGCGGTGCAGGGCGAGCGTGTGCGCGAGCCGGGGTCCGGTCGGGCCGCTGGCATGAGCGCACTCGTTGAGACCGGCGCCCTGAAGGAGGCCCAGCTCGCGTCGCATCCATTTCTCGTCGAGTCGCAGTCGCCGCTGCTCCGGCGTGACGATCCGGCGAGCCTGCATTCGCATCGCCGGGACGTCGTCACTGCCGTCGTGAATCCAGTTCAGGGCTGCCAGGCCGATGCGGACTTGGGAGTGCCACGCCTGGCGATCCTGCGGGGCGAGTGCCGGGGCCCGCGTTCCGTTCGGCACAGTGGGGACTTTGTCCGGGCTGCGGCGGGCCGGGTCGAGTCAAGGAGGGACCCAGGTCAGCGGGCCGGCCGCGTCGGGAAACTCCTCGGCCACGCGTTGGTGAAGCGCGTCCAGCCACGGGCTCAGTGGGGCGGGGTCCGCCCGTAGGGTGCGCAGCAGGCGGGCGGCTTTCGGGTCTGGCGGTGGGGTGGGTGTCGGGGCGAGGGCCAGATCGGATTCGGTGAAGGCTGGCCAGAACAGCCGGACGAGGGAGGTGGGCCCGAGCCCGGTCGGTCGTGGGATGAGGTGGGCGGCGAGGACCTCCCGTGCGCAGCCGGTGAGGAAGTCGTGGTCGGCGCCGACGGCCCGGCGCACCTGGTAGTCGATCGGCACCTCCGTTAGGTGCAGGGTGACGAAGGTGTGGTCGATCCAGGCGAGGTAGTCCGTCCACGCGCCGTCGTCGCGCAGCCGGTGCCAGTAGCGGCGGATCGGGCTGGCGACGGTGGCCGGTAGGCCCAGGTCGGTGGCCAGCAGGTACCAGCGTCGGCTGCTGGCGGTCTTGGCCAGGGCCATTGAGGCGGCGGCGCGAACGATGACCGGGTCCGCGCCCTGTCCGGCCCCGGCTGGAGCCGACGTGAGCAGGTGCGGCCAAACCAGTGCTGGGATGCGGCTCATCGGCAGGTCCGCCAGGCCCTGTTCGGGGTGGAGGTGCCCATCGTCGCGGGGGTGGCGGTTTCGGGTTGGGTAGCAGGGCAGGTCGGTGCCGAGGCGGAACCGCAGGCCGACGTCGATGCTGGCGTTGTCACGCAGGGTCAGCAGGGTCATCGCCTCAAGGGCCCGGTTGTGGGGCCGGGCCCTGATCAGGTGGGTGGGTCCGATCGGGGCCTGCGGGTCCTGGGGGCCCAGCAGGCCGTGCCCGGTGGCGAGGTGACGGGCCGCGGCGGCGGTCGGTTGGCTGGTGATGCTCACGGCGATGGTCAGGGCGTCGACCAGGCGCCGGACGGGTTCGGCCGGTGAGGTCAGGTAGAACCGGGCGCCCAGCTGGGCGTGGACCAGGTCCAGGATCGCCTCCAGCGCCACGGCCGGCGGCGCGTCGACGCCGCAACAACGGGCGGGGCCGCCCTCCTCGGCTGCGGCAGCCGTCGCGAGATCAAGGACCACCTCTTGGGCGTGCACCTCCTCCCCCGTCGCGGACCAAGGGACGGACGCGGCCCGCAGGTCGGCCCCGCAGCGACGGCTGTACCGCCAGCCGGGCGCGGGAGCGAACAACCCCGGACAGCGCCACGTGGGCGTGGTCGCGGTCAGCCACACCGGGCTGTCGTAGGGCACGTTGTCGCACTCGGGGCAGGTTGTGGCCAGGTGGACGTGATGCCGCACGCAGACGGCGTGCAGCGGGCTCCCCCAGGACGCCTGCCAGTGCTCGTCCTCGATCAGGCAGCCCGGGCAGTAGCGCAGCCCGCGAACCTGCAGGGTGCGGTAGTCGTGGAAGGTCGTCAGGTAGCCGCGGCGGGCCACCTCGAGTGCCCCGAACAGCGGGTCGGGCGCCAGGTGCCCGGCGTCGATGGCCAGCTGCTCAGCGACCCGGGCGAGGCCCACCTCGGCCAGGATCGGGTGGATGCGCGCTAGGCGTTGCGGCGGGACGGTTGCCCCGAGCAGGCGCAGCGCCGCGCGCGGGGTGAGCCCGTAACGGTGCGCCAGGGTCCGCAGCCAGCTCTCGAGGGCCTCGCCGGGTTGCCGGTCGACCGTGACGGGCCACCGGGCGGGGTTGGTGCCCCCGGCGGCCGTCAGCCGTGGCCCCAGCGCGCCCCTGCGCGGACCGGGGGCGGCGGGTTCAGCTGGCGCGGTAGCTGAGCGCGGCGGCGTTGTCGAGGGCGACACGAGTCAGGGTCTGCTCGGTGAGGGTTTCGGTCCCGCTGCGGTAGGCCAGGCCGCAGGCTCGTTCGAGCAGCGTGGTCAAGGACCCGATGTGGCCCTGGGTGCGGGCGAAGAGGAGCTGCGCCTGGTCGGTCAGGACGCCGGGCTGGGCGTCGGCCAGCTTGAGCTGGGGCTCGAGCTCGCGCAGCAGGTCGGCCCAGGCTCGTGCCCCGGCCGGGGTCCGGGTGGTGAACGGGGCCATCGGGATGGGAGTGGAGCGGCGGGAGGTCTGTGCGGTGGAGCCAGCTTGGTCGCCGAGGAACCCCTCGGTGAAGAACCGGCGCTCGGCCAGGCCCACCCCGGTCAGGACGAAGGCGCAGGAGAGCTCGTTGGCGAGCCACTTGAGCTGGTTGCTCAGTCCCTGGCCGTCCTTGGTGCGGGGGTCGATGAAATGCAGCTCGTCGATCGTGATCACCTCGGTCTCGCAGGTGGTGACCAGGTCCAGGACCACCTCGGCGAGCCGGTCGGCGTTGATCGAGGGGGCGACCTGCTCGGCGTAGAAGGACGCGATCTTGACCAGCAGCCCCTTGGGTGTGGTCTTGGCGCCGAGCTGGATGGTGGCCACCGGCAGGCGTTGGTCGCCGGCCTCGGTGACCGGGCCGAGGGCGCGGATCGTGGAGCGGTGGAACAGGCGGCAGTAGGTCATGGCGACGGTGGTCTTGCCAAGCCCGGAGGGTCCGTCCAGCACGGCGTTGGCTCGCACCCGGTCCCCGTCGCGGCGGGTGGAGGCGGTGACCTGGTCAAGGATGGAGAAGGCGTGGTGGACCTGCTGGGTACGCACCACGGGCAGGTTGGACACCCAGATCCCGCGGGCCCGGTTGTAGTCCTCCAGGTCGTCCTCGCCCAGCGTGGCGACCTGCGCCCGGCTCAGAACCGGCAGGTCGGCGCGCGGCCCGCTGTCGCAGTAGGCGAGCCAGCCGGTCTTGCGAGAGAGCCGGTACCGGGTCGTCCGGTTCGCATCCAGCCACCGGGTGTAGGAGAAGCTCATTCGTCGAACACCGCCAACCCGCCCTCGGGATGCTCGGCGTAGTAGCGCTCGAAGACGTCCAGATCGTCGGCCAGCGGCTCGGCGGCTCGCTGGGAGCGATGCTGGAGGAAGTCGATCACGCCGGGCACGGAGGCCGCACCATGCGAATCGTCGAGCTGGCCGCCAGCTGACGCCGCCTGGGCTGGTTGGGTCGCCACCCGGATGGCCAGGTTGCGTTCTCGGCGGGTGAGGACCTCATCGGCCTGCCACCGGGCCAGCAGGTCCGCCATCGCCTGGGCCGGATCGACGAACTTGTCCTGCTCGCGGCTCAGCGCCCGGGTGAAGTCCGCGGCCTCCAGGCTGAACGGGGCAGTCAGCGTGGCGGCGTGCTCCCACACGAGCTGGTGCCACCTGCGGTCGGCCGGGTCCTGGAAGTAGGCGTAGCGGACATCATCGACATCGAGCAGGATCGGCCACTTCCCGGGATGCGCGCCACCGTATGGAGATGGCTGGTTGCGGTACAGGTTCAGGCCCGCCCCGTCGTAGCGCTGGCTGGCGACCTCGACGCCGTAGTGGTGGATCTTGCGCCAGTTCACCTCCAGGAAGTCGTAGTACAGGTCCTCCTTGACCGGCAGCCGCAGCCGGCCGCACTGGGCCATACCGCGGGCGTGTGCCTGCGCCGGGGTCATCAGCTCGCGCGGGGACTCCGGCTTCGGCAGCCCGTCGTGCGGGCTGTGGTGGTACACCTCGCCGACCCACTCACGCAGGATCTGCTCCAGCTCGCTGACGTAGTAGAAGGCCTGGTCCTGCACGTCCTTGCCGCGGGAGGCGACATCGGGGCCCTTGTAGGCGGCGAGCTTGTCCAGCAGGCCCTGTCGCGCTGTCTTGAAGAACCGCTCGACGATCGGCTTGTCGGTCGGCTTGTAGGTCAGCGCGGGCTGGATCGAGATGCCCAGGCGGCGGCACACGCTCAGGGTGTGCTCCGAGAGGTAGATCCTGCCGTGGTCGACGACGATCGTGTCCGGCGCGATGCAGGTCTCCCCCACGTAGAGCGCCTCGGGAATGCCGGCGTACGGGCCCTCCTTTGCGGTGGGCAGGTGGCCCCACCGCTGCGGTGACATCGCCTGGAACAGGACGCTGGCCACGTCCGCCGCCTTCGCTGCGACGGGCCGCAGTCGCAGACCCTTGACCGTTCGATCATGGATGTCCATCGCGACCGTCAGCTCGGTGTTGACCCACCGTTGGGTCACCGGTTCCAACGCGAAGACGTCCAGCGGCGTGGAGTCCAGGACGAAAAACTCCCCGGGCCTAGTGCTTCGGAGCCGCCCAAACGGCCCGCTCGGCCGCTCCGCGACCGACCGTCGCTGCTTGGCGTCGCCGAAGCTGTACCGGCCGGCTGCCAGCTGGTTCACCCGCCGATACGCCACCCGCATGGACGGTGGCCTCCCGCCGGGCGCCGCCACCAGGAATCCCTGGTTGGCCCGCGCGATGACGGTCTTGCGGGTCGGCGTCGACCCGGTCACGAACGAGTCCAAGACCTCCTTGCAGACCACGTCCCATCGCGGGTCGACTCCGCGGCGGGTTTCCTGCAGCAAGCGTGTGTCGATCAGGCCCGCGGGTCCCAGCGATTCGTACCGCGCGAGCCGTCGTTCCAACGTGCGCACCGACACACCGATCCGCACGGCGTGCGCCGCGACCTGTTTGGTCCGGCTGGGTCCACCCGTCACCGGGGCGAGCATTGGCCGCAGCTCTTCGACCTTCCGGTCGAGCTCGCGGCGCTGCCTGGCGGTGAGCCCAGCCAACGCGACCGCCGGGAGCTCGAACACCTGCGACCGGTCCTCGGGCGGCGGCTCGTCAAGGGGCGTGGCGGAGGCCAGCAACGCAGAAACCGACACCGACCTGACCGTCGAACCGCGGCGCAGGTGTGCCTGGTCGCCGAGGAAGGCGTCGACCTCCCACGCCTCCCCTTCGAACCAGAACCGAGAACCCGGCTCCAAGGTCAGGACGCCAACGGGCATGTGGCACCTTCCTCGCTGGTCGCCGTGATCACCGACCGTGTCGACAGCGGCCGACTCAGATCGATGGCCCAGGCCTGCCGCCACACCAAGGCCAGCACGCTGGCCCGCACATCCAACGGGTCGAAATCCCTCACCTGGGCCTCGGCCTCCCCCAGGGTCATGCCGGCGCGTCCAGCTGCGGCAACAGCCGCAACGACGACCTCGTCGAGGAACATCGACCGCCGCCCCTGAGCGATGAACCGAAGGTTGGACATCACGATCGGATCCTCGCCATGGAACACCTCGTAACGCCACCCTCGCACCCGGCACAGCCGGCCCGTCCACTCCAAGACGGCGGCAACCTCAGGCTTCTCGCACATCCGGGCCGGTTTGACGTCGACGATGACCACCGACCCGTCGCGTCGGGTCAACAGATAGTCCGGTGCGTGCCGCCGAAGCCGGTCACCGTCCTGACCGGACATCCAGAAAGGCTGGCTCGCGATCGATGCCACGACGGGGTCAAAGTCGGCGAGCAGGACCCGATCACGCTCGAGCAGGCTCTCGTAGCCCACCAGAGAGTTCGTCGTGGCCGTCCACAACCAGCCCGGGTAGTTCCCTTGCTTCGGGTGCCAGGAGAACTCACGCACCGGTGTCCCGACGGAAATCAGCGCCGGCTCCGCATCGGCGAGGTTGGTGATCACCTCGTCGCCGCTCTCGGTGCGGTACCGCAACTCCGTTGCCCGGGGCGCTATCGCCTCCATGTGTCCAGCCTGCCCCCATCCGACAAGTTGGTGGCAGAACGACACGCGCCCGACAAGATATTGGCAAGCCGACAAGATACACGGCAACCTACACCACCACAGCAGCAGCAGTGTAGGTTCCGGCGCTTCTTGTCCGCGCTCCGTGCCTCTGACCTGCGGCGGGACACGAAGCCGAGACAACGACCGTCTCACTATCTTGTCCGATTCTGCGCTGGGCACTCGAGACCAAGCCGACCGAGAGCAATTGGCCGTCATCTAGGCTTCAGCCGTGGACTTCACACCGGTGGGCTTGGAGAAGCTCCGCTCCGTTG
>JAKOYE010000138.1 GCA_029780675.1 Actinomycetes bacterium | reverse complement strand
GCTCCCACTCCTTCGACGATTGGTCTGCCGCCGACGGTAGGGGTGTGGCGCAAGTGAATCAGAGTGACACGTGTGGCGTTTATTCAACCGTTACGGGAGCGATGACGAGCGGTGACCGGATACCGTCGTCGGGGTGCGGAACCTGCCACCGGCCCGGGTCGCCACCCGGCTCGCCCGGATGGCGCCGGGATTACTCGCCCTCAGCGTGGGTGCCCGGCTGGCCTGGACCTATCTGGTGCCCAACGGTGCCAATTTCGTCGACCTGCACGTCTACCTCGGCGGCGCCGCCGCGCTCGACCGCCCCGGCACGCTCTACTCCTACGTCTACGCCGACCAGACTCCCGACTTCCCGCTGCCGTTCACCTACCCGCCGTTCGCCGCTCTGCTGTTCTACCCGCTGAGCAGGCTGCCGTTCGGGTTCGTCGCCCTCTGCTGGCAACTCGGGACCATCGCCGCGCTCTACGGGGTGGTCCGGATCAGCCAGCGACTGCTGCGCGCCGGACCCGAACCGCCGGTCGGGCGCCGTCACGCCATGCTGTGGACGGCGCTGGCGATCTGGCTCGAGCCACTGCGGAGCACCTTCGACTACGGGCAGGTGAACGTCGTGCTGGTGCTGGCCGTGCTGGCCGCCACTGCCAGCACCCGGTGGTGGGTGTCGGGCCCGCTGGTCGGCCTGGCCGCCGGGGTGAAACTGACCCCCGCCGTGAGCGGCCTGTACTTCGCGGGGATGTGCCGGTGGCGGACCGTGGCCTGCGCGGCCGCGGTGTTCTTCGCGACCGTCGCCCTCTCTGTCGCCGTCATCGGTCAGCAGGCCCGGTACTACTTCACCGATCTGCTCGGCGATGCCGGCAGGGTCGGGCCGATCGGCACCTCGTTCAACCAGTCCTGGCGCGGCGGCATCTCCCGGATCACCGGCCACGACGCGGGGTACGGGCCGGCGGTGCTGGCCGGGATAGCGGTGACGGCGGTGCTGGCGGTGCTGGCCTGGCGGGCGCTCGGTGACCCGAGAGCGGAGCACGGCCGGGACCGCCTGGGTTCGCTTCTGGTGGTCCAACTCTTCGGGCTGTTGCTCTCGCCGATCTCCTGGACACACCACTGGGTGTGGGTGGTGCCCCTGGCGCTCTGGTTGTTGACCGGGCCGTGGCGTGACCGCCCCGGGGCTCGGCTCCTGGGGTGCGGCTGGCTGGTTCTGACCGTGATCGGCGTGCCCTGGCTGCTCAGCTTCGCCCAGCCGACGATCTGGGAGATCGGTCGGCCTTGGTACCTCGCCTGGGCCGGCCTGGTCTACATCGTGGCAACTCTGGTGACACTGGGCTGGATCGCGCTCGGGCGACGATCGAGCGGCGTCGGCCGCGATGAGGAGCGCGACGCTCGGGGGTGAGCTATCGGCGGGCGAGCGCGTCGTTGATCTGACCCGCCAGCGCGATGTCCTGGTCGGTGATGCCGCCCGCGGAATGCGTCACCAAGGTGAATGTGACGGTGCGCCAACGGATGTCGATATCCGGGTGGTGATCGGCACGTTCGGCGAGATCCGCAACCGTCCGGACCGCGTCGATTCCGTCGAGGAACGCGGGGAACGTCACCGCGCGCCGCAGTGCGCCGCCGATGTGCTCCCACCCGTCCAGATTCGCCACCGCGTCGGCAACCTGCTCATCGCTCAGAACGGTCATGACGAAAACGGTATACCGTCTGGACCGATGTCTACCCAGGCCCAGGTCGTCGTCGCCGGAGCACTGATCAGCGAAGGACGGGTGCTGCTGGCGCAACGGCAGCGTCCTCCCGAACTGGCCGGACTGTGGGAGTTGCCCGGCGGCAAGGTCGCCCCGGGCGAGACCGAACCCGCGGCGCTGGTGCGCGAACTACGCGAGGAACTCGGTGTCGACGTCCTGGTGGGAGACCGGCTCGGAGGCGACGTCGTTCTCGGCGCCGACGTGATCCTTCGGGCCTACCTGGTAAGGCTGACCGGAGGCACCCCGCATCCGCATGACCACCGCGCGCTGCGGTGGGCGGACGCCGCGGACCTGGCCGAAGTGGAATGGGTTCCAGCCGACCGGGCCTGGGTGCTTGATCTGCAGGAGTGGATCGGGGGGCGGCCCTGCGGTTGAGCGCGGCCCGGCTCCATCAGCCGGCCGGCAGCAGGGTGTTGCACAGCGAGAAGACGTTCTCGCCGATGTGGACGAAGTCGCGGTCCCGGGCCGCATGCCACCTCAGAAACGGCCGGCTGGTCCCGCCCCTGGGCAACATCCAGTCGTGCAGTTCGATGATGAGGACCGGGAAACGGGCGAAGACCTCCGGTTCGTCATCGAACAGGTCCGCCTCGCCGCCCTCGATGTCGATCTTGAGGATGAACGGGGTGCGGCCGGGCGCCAGGTCGAGCAACTCGGAGAGGGTGAGGGCTCGAACCTCACCGGTCGGCCTGCCCGGCCCTGAGGTCCGGTAGCCCCACTCGCCATTGCCGACGTCGAGGACCTGCACGGTGCCTGGCCGCCCGGCGATCGCGCCGAGCAGCCCGCCCACCTCAAGTCCTTCCGAATTCATCCTCAGCAGCTCGAAATTGTCGGCATCCGGTTCGATGGCCAGCACCGTCGCCGCGGGATACCGGGTCGCGAACCAGACCGCGGAGGCCCCGATGTTCGCGCCGCAATCGACTACCAGCGGGCGTTCCAGTGTCGTGTAGAGCGCATCGATCTCGCTGTAACGGCTCAGCCGGGACAACTCGTAATCCTGGTTGACCAGGATCTGTTGCAGAACACCGCGGTCGGCGGTGGTGTCCCGGTGGAAGATCTGCCGGCCGAGCGCGGGGAAACACGCTAGATCGGCCGGGTCCAGACTCACCAGGCGCACTGTACATACGTCCGTCGGGTCGGCTCGCAACTCGCCGTTTTCCCAAACCGGGTGGTGCGCTGAGACAATCTCCGGCGTGACTAAGGCTGACTTCCGGAACGTGGCCATCGTGGCGCACGTCGACCATGGCAAGACCACCCTCGTCGACGCCATGCTGCGGCAGTCGGGTGCGCTCACCCACCGCGGGGACGACGCCGTCGAACGCCTGATGGACTCCGGGGACCTGGAGAAGGAAAAGGGCATCACGATCCTGGCCAAGAACACGGCGGTGCACCGGCATCACGCCGATGGCGGTATGACGGTGATCAACGTCATCGACACCCCCGGCCACGCCGACTTCGGCGGTGAGGTGGAGCGCGGGCTGTCCATGGTCGACGGCGTCCTGCTCCTCGTGGACGCCTCCGAGGGTCCGCTGCCGCAGACCCGTTTCGTGCTGCGCAAGGCTCTGAGCGCGCACCTTCCGGTGATCTTGGTGGTCAACAAGACCGACCGCCCCGACGCCCGGATCGACGAGGTCGTGCACGAGAGCCACGACCTGCTGCTCGACGTCGCGTCCGACCTCGACGCGGAAGCCCAGGATGCCGCCGAACGCGCGCTGGACCTGCCGACGCTGTTCGCCTCCGGGCGGGCCGGCGTCGCCAGCACGGTGCAACCCGCCAACGGGGAGAACCCGGAGGGCGAGAACCTCGACCCGCTGTTCGACGTCCTGCTCGAGCACATCCCGCCGCCCAAGGGTGATCCCGAGGCGCCCCTGCAGGCCCTGGTCACCAACCTCGACGCCTCGGCGTTCCTGGGCCGGCTGGCGCTCATCCGGATCTACAACGGGAAGATTCGCAAGGGCCAGCAGGTGGCCTGGATGCGCGAGGTCGACGGCGTCCCGGTGATCGCCAACGGCAAGATCACCGAACTGCTCACCACCGTCGGGGTGGAGCGCAGCCCGACCGACGAGGCCGTCGCGGGTGACATCGTGGCCGTGGCGGGGATGCCGGAGATCATGATCGGCGACACCCTCGCCGACCCCGACCACGCCCACGCACTGCCGCGCATCACCGTCGACGAGCCCGCCATCTCGGTGACCATCGGTACCAACTCCTCACCGCTGGCTGGGAAGGTCTCCGGGCACAAGCTCACCGCACGCATGGTGAAGTCGCGGCTGGACTCCGAACTGGTTGGCAACGTCTCGATCCGGGTCGTCGACATCGGCCGCCCGGACGCCTGGGAGGTGCAGGGCCGCGGTGAGCTGGCGTTGGCCGTCCTCGTCGAACAGATGCGCCGGGAGGGCTTCGAGTTGACCGTCGGCAAACCGCAGGTGGTGACCCGGACCATCGACGGCAAGCGGCACGAGCCGTTCGAGGCGATGACCATCGACTGCCCCGAGGAGTTCGTCGGAGCCATCACCCAGTTGATGGCCAACCGAAAGGGCCGGATGGAACAGATGACCAACCATGCGGCCGGCTGGGTCCGGATGGATTTCATCGTCCCCAGCCGTGGTCTGATCGGGTTCCGCACCGAGTTCCTGACCCTGACCCGAGGAACGGGTATCGCCAACGCCGTGTTCGACGGCTACCGGCCGTGGGCGGGGGAGATCCGGGCCCGCCACACCGGGTCGCTGGTCAGCGACCGGGCCGGATCGGTGACCCCGTTCGCCATGATCCAGCTCGCCGACCGCGGCACCTTCTTCGTCGAGCCCGGCGACGACACCTACGAGGGCCACGTCGTCGGCATCAACCCGCGCGCCGAGGACCTCGACGTCAACGTCACCCGCGAGAAGAAGCTGACCAACATGCGGTCCTCGACCGCCGACGTGATGGAGACGCTGGCCCGGCCGATGGAACTCGACCTGGAACAGGCGATGGAGTTCTGTGCTGCCGACGAGTGCGTCGAGGTCACCCCGGAGATCGTCCGGGTGCGCAAGGTCGAACTCGACGCCACCATGCGGGCCCGCAGCCGGTCGCGCGCCAAAGCGGCGTCCAAAGCATGACCGGTTTCCCGGGCACGAGGTCGATACCCTGAAAGCCGTGCCAGGACGATCGCGCGGCCTGCGTGCCGCGGCCGCGGCGCTGTCGGTTGTCGTGGGCGCAGCCTGCACGGTCGACCCACCGCCGGCTCCGCAGAGCACCGAGACGACCCAGGCCGCCGCGCCCCCGCCGAAGGCCGCCCAGGTCATCATGGCCATCGACTCCGTCGGCGCCGGGTTCAATCCGCACCTGCTCAGCGACCAGTCGCCGGTGAATTCGGCGATCAGTGCGCTGGTGCTGCCCAGTTCCTTCCGGCCGGTGCCCGATCCGGAGTCGCCCAGCGGATCACGCTGGGAGATGGACACCAACCTGCTGCTGTCGGCCGAGGTGACCAGCACCCGCCCCTTCACCGTGACCTACACGATCAGGCCAGAGGCGGCCTGGACCGACAACGCCCCGATCGCCGCCGACGACTACTGGTACCTCTGGCGGCAGATGGTCAGCCAGCCCGGTGTGGTCGACCCCGCCGGATACGACCTGATCACCGGTGTGCAGTCGGTCAACGGCGGGAAGACGGCGGTCGTGACGTTTTCCCAGTCCTATCCGGCCTGGCGCGAGTTGTTCAACGACCTCCTGCCCGCGCACCTGGTCAAGGACGTGCCGGGAGGATTCAGCGCCGGGCTGGTGAGGGCGCTCCCGGTCACCGGCGGGCAGTTCCGGGTGGACACCATCGACCCGCAGCGTGACGAGATCCTGCTGGCCCGCAACGACCGGTTCTGGGGCACACCGGCCCGACCCGACCAGATCCTGTTCCGCCGGGCCGGGGCGCCCGCCGCGCTGGCCGATTCGATCCGAAACGGTGACACCCAGGTAGCCCAGGTTCACGGCGGGGCGGCCGCGTTCGCCCAACTCTCGGCGATCCCGGATGTCCGGACCGCCCGGATCACCACCCCGCGAGTGCTGCAACTGACCCTCCGCGGCCAGCAGCCGACACTGTCCGATCCGCTGGTGCGCAAGGGCATTCTGGGACTGCTCGACGTCGAACTACTGGCCGCGGTCGCCGCCGGCAGTGACAACTCGGTGACCCTGGACCAGTCCCTGGTCCGCGCCCCGAGTGACCCCGGCTACGAGGCGACCGCGCCGGAACCGGTCGGCACGGAACGGGCCCTGGAGTTCCTCGCCGAGGCGGGATACCAGGTGGAACGTCCGGCAGTTCCTCAGGCGGGCCATGACCCGACCACGTCGCCGGTTCCGCCCGCCGCGCCCCCGGGATCGGCGACACCAGCCTCGCCGGAACCCACCCGGGGCCGGATCAGCCGCAACGGTCAACGCCTGACCCTGGTCATCGGCGCCGCCGCCAACGACCCCATCTCCGTCGCCGTCGCCAACACCGCCGCCGATCAGCTGCGCAACGTCGGAGTGGCCGCCACGGTGGCGGCACTCGACCCGCCGGTGCTCTACGGTTCAGCGCTGGCCGGCAACCGGATCGACGCCATCGTCGGCTGGCACGCGGCGGGCGGCGACCTCGCGACTGCGCTGTCGTCGCGGTTCGGCTGTCCCGCGTTGGAGTCCGCCCCGGTGCCCGCCACCCCTCCGTCGGCGGACGGCGCGCCGGCCCGGCCCGGTCCGACAGCCCCCACCCGACCGGGCGCGGCGCCGGACGCGGCCCCGCTGGTTCGTGCCCCGTCCAACCTCACCGGTGTCTGCGATCGGGGAATCCAGGCCCAGATCGACGCCGCGCTGAACGGATCCCGGCCGGTCGAGGAAGTCCTGGCCGCAGTCGAGC
>JAKOYE010000121.1 GCA_029780675.1 Actinomycetes bacterium | reverse complement strand
CGCCGTGCCAGCAGTCTGCGCCACGGCAGCACGGCGATCCCGACGCCCGCGAGTAGGACGACGCCGCCGATCGCCTCGGCGGCGTTCGGCCGTTCTCCCAGCAGGACGCCGGCTGCGACGATCCCGATCACCGGCACCAAGAGGGTGAACGGTGCGACCTCGGCCGCCGGGTAGCGGGCGAGCAGCATGTTCCACACCGCGTAGCAGAACAGCGTCGACAGCGCGGCGGTGTAGAGCGTGGAAAGTCCTGCCGACAAGGGGAAATGGGTGACCGCCGTACCGATGGCCGCGGGTCCCTCCAGCAGCAGCGACAACACGAACAGCGGCAGCGGCACGAACAGCGAGCCCCAGACGGTGACCCCCAAGCCGGACGCCCCCTTGATCCGCCGGGCCGCGATGTTGCCGGCCGCCCACGAGAACGCCGCGGCCAGCGCGAGCAACAGCCCCAACAGGGGAGTCGCAGCTTGGCGTCCGATCGCCACGATCGACAGGCCGAGGACGCCGACGCCGACCCCCACCAGCTGCAGCGTGCGCGGACGCTCCCGCAGCGCGACCATGGCCAGCCCCACCGTGAACAGGACCTGCGCCTGCAACACCAGAGACGCCAGCCCGGCCGGGAGGCCGACGCCCATCGCGGTGTAGAGCAGCCCGAACTGGCCGGCCGACATCAGCAGCCCCACCGCCGCCAGCTGCGACCAGGGCACGGCCGGACGCTTCACGACAAGCAGCATCGGCAAGATCACCGTGAACCGAATCGTCGCGAACAGGATCGGCGGCACGGACGCGAGGCCTACATGGATGACGACGAAGTTCAGCCCCCAGATGGCAACCACGGCCAGCGCGAGCAAGATGTGTCGGGGAGCCATGGAGCCAGAACACCAGATGTCGGGGTCGCCGCCTCACTTCGTCCGCGGGCTGGCTCGCCTCGAGGGGGGCACCCGCCTCAGCACCCCTCCCCACAAGGGGCGAAAGGCGGTAGCGTGCGTGCTTTCCAGCAGGCTCAACCAGGGGAGTTCGGCATGAGGATCGCACGCGTGGTCGGCTCCGCC
>JAKOYE010000081.1 GCA_029780675.1 Actinomycetes bacterium | reverse complement strand
CGCCGCGCCCTGGAGCACCGCGACCGCTGCTGCGCGGTCCCGGGGTGCGGAGCCACCCGCGGCCTGCACGCCCACCACCTTCGGCATTGGGAAGACGGCGGCCAAACCGAACTGACCAACCTCGTTCTGCTGTGCCCGTATCACCACCGCCTGCACCACCGCGGGATCATCACCATCACCGGCCCCGCCGAACACCTCACCATCACCGACACCAACGGCCACGAACTCCCACCCGGATCACTGGCCCGACCACCGGCCACCCCACCACCAGCAGTCCCCCCATACCCCGGACCCACCGGCGAACGCGCCGACTGGTGGTGGTACGACCCCTTCCAACCACAAGCCCCACCCACCAACAACTGAGCTGTTCGGCGGAACCGCGGCGGCGTGATGGGTGGATCAACGCATGTCGTCCTGGGTCGAGAACCACTGCAGCGCAGCAAATTTCACTGACATGGCGGATTTCTTCAGGGCGAACAATTCAGGGGCGATCCGTGTCACCAGGGGGTCGGTACGCCGTGGCAGTGAGCGAAAGCGGGATCGCCGGTGCTGATAACCACGGACTCGATCATTGCCTGCGCGGCGATCATCCGGTCGAAAGGATCCCGATGGTCCCAGTCCAAACGTCCAGCGAGCAGTGCGTGGTCCTCGGCTACCGGACAGTCTGACGGCACAGAGACCATCGAGGTGCCTTGAATAGGCCACCAGCAGAACGTCGGTCTGAGGCAACTTCCCGAGGCAACTTCCCGAGGCAACTTCCCGAGCAGACGCTTCGTGGTGATTTCCCATGCTGACACCGCGGAAACCACGAGTAGCGCTCGATTGCCTTTTCCGCTGCACGCCCGAGGCGTGACGGCTCGGTCAGTGTCGTCCGGCACCGGGAATGTAAACGAAGCCCCAACTCCTGTGACCACTGCTGCTCGATCGGAACCAGACGTGCCGCCGTCGGCGGCTGTCGGGCTCGCCCTGTCACGGGGTGACCATCCACTCCGACTGGACGCCACATCCGGGGATCGTAGGCTGACGTCCATGCCCGAAAGTCGTGGCCGACGAGGCCGCAAGGCCGTTCGATCAAAGCCCCGCCGTCCGTCCCGACAGAATCAGCGGCCTGCGGACGAGCCACCCCTGCTGCCCGATGTACGTCGGGCGATGGCCGATCCCGACCCGCTACACCTGCTGTCCTTTGTCAGCATGCTGATGTACCTGACCGATCCGCGTCGTGACCATCCTCTGGCAGGCGCAGAGGAGAGGACTGCACCGAGTCGCGAGGAACTGGTCGGCACCTTCCTTGACATCGTGTGCCCGGAGACCTCAGCGTTGCTGGCGGTGTTCGCTGCGATGATCGACGACGACGACCTACTGCGGGTGCGGATCCGGCGGGAACTCGCTTCGCGGGCAGAAATCGAACCCGCGTGGCTCGCCGAGCTCGACGGCATCAGGATCAATCGGGCCGTCGTGATGAGCCACGTCCTCGGTGATGGCGAGAACATCATCCTTGGTGTGGACCTGCCCGGCGGCGGCGAGGGGACCTGCATCCTCTACGTCGACCACAACTTGGGAACCCTGGTCAAAGACGGTTTTACGATCTCCGAGCCGCTCGAGACAGTCCTGGCCAAGTACCGGGACGTCAACGACGATCCGGAAACCACGTGGGAGGACATCGACCTGGCGGAAGCCCGGGCGCGGATCGAAGCCGCGATCGACCTGGGGGCGATCACGTGGCCGCCGTTCGAGACGGAGTCCTGGCCGGAGTGCCGCGCTCTGATCGAGTGGCTTGCCCGGGATCTGCCCGACGGGGGTGCGGGCTGGGTTCGCCAGGAGTGGGATTCCGATGCTCTCGCCGACCTCACGGACGAATTCTTCCGGTCCGACGTCGGCTCCCGTCTAGACGATCAGGATCGTCGCGATCTGATGGAGTCGCTGCTCTGGTTCGCCACCGACTACAGCACCGGCGATCCGCTGCGGTGGAGCTTGGTGAAGGTCGAGCTGCTCCTGGTGGATTGGCTTCCACGCAAGGTGCTCGCTCCTGCTGAATATCTGGGTCGTGCTCCCGAACTCCTGCGCGCCTTCATCGCCTTCGTCCATGGCAAGGCAGGTATTCGCGCCGAGCTCACGAACGAGGCACTGGCCGCGGTCGATCGTTGCGAGCCGGAGTTCCAACGCGCGATCCGAACGGCTCGACCGCACGGTGCTGCGGCGCTACTGGCGTCGCTGGCGCTCGGCGAGGACGCCGATGACGAATCTGCCCCTAGCGTGAGCGAGTTGATGCTCGAGCGATTGGAGCGTGATGTCGGCGGGCGGGCGGCGCTTGATGGTCTCGACGACCTGCCACTGCCGGACGAGCCGTTCAGCTGGGACGGCATCGATCCGGACGTCGCCCAGCGGGTGGGCGAGGTGGTCGAACTCATCGACCGCTGCTGCGAGGAACTGCTCGACGTGGAGTATCGCACCGCCTGCCGGCGCCTGCTCACGCGCCTCGCGGCTTCTCGGGAATCGTTCCGCCGCCGGGGAAAGCCACAGACGTCCGCGGCTGCGGTGGTGTGGATCATCGGGAAGGTCAATAACCTCTTCGGCAGAGGGAACCGTCAGGTCAGCGAAGTGATGAGCTACTTCGGGCTCAAGGGCAGCGTGTCGCAACACGCCGAAACGCTGATGCGCGCAGCCGGATTCACCTACACGACCTACAACCTCAGCCTGGGTTCGGCTGACTACCTCGTCTCCAGCACACGGCGGCGGATCATCCAACGACGTGACCAGTATCGGTCCTGGCCAGCCGACATCTGAGTCTGCGTTTGTCGCAGAACAAAGGTGGCGAACGCGGGGGTATGGCCAGCCCGAATAGTGCAGTTGACTATGGCATTGTTCAGTTCGAATTACATTGCAGTTCAGTCGATTTCGATTAGGTTTTCTCGGTTGCTGTGCTTATCCTGATCGACGTTCACGCAGTCGTAACGGGGGGTTGAAGTGGCTTGTTCGCGCCTGGGCGCTCGGGGTGGTCGTGTCGGGGGATCGGCGTCATTGGCGGTCGTACTCGCTGTAGGACTGGCGGTGGCTCCGCCCGACGTTCGTCAGCTGCGGACAGAGACTCCGTCGGCGCACTTCGCGGCCGTGCTCTTGACCGCCGTTGACAACAGCTCGGTGATCGGAGTGGACGCCCCTCCGGCTGGTCCGGAGTCGTTGCCGCGCCCGGCGGCAAGCCTGGTCGGGGGGCAGGCGATCCTTCCGGCGGCCGCGGAGGCCGAGGAGGCCGAGGACAGCTTCTTCGACACCCCCTTCGGGACGTTCCTGATGGCCGTCAATTTTGTGGCCATGCCGCTGTGGTTTTTCGCCACCCCGTTCACACTGCCGCTGTCGATGTTTATCGCGGCGTCTCAGGTGACGATGGACGGTCCCTTCGGGACGCTGCAGTTCCTCATTGCCACCGGACTCGGGTTCATCAGCGGTCCGATCAGCTTGCTCATGCCCTTTCTGCAGGGCTCGGCCTCGGCCGCCGCTGCCGAGGCCCCAGCAGCGGGGCGGTCTGGCCTCCCCGATGACGCGCCGACGCCGACGGGCTCTGCGCAGTCGACGAAAGCCGCTGTCGACGAGGACGATCTCGCTTCACCTTCGGTGCGCAACGAGACGAGTTCAACAGACAAGCGCAGTCGGGTCCGCCTGGTGGAGCGGCAGACTGGAACTGAGCCGCGCGCCGCAGCCACACAAGCGGCGGATACCGCGCCCGTCACGGGTGAGCGCGTGGCCGTCGATCCGAGCCAGGAAGCCGACACCGGTGAGGTGATGACGCCGGCAACGGCCCCTTACCCCGCCCGCTCTGCGGCGGTCGAAGGATCCAGCCAGAAGGCGAAAGCCAGCACGCAGCGTTCGCTCCGCTAACGGTTTCGATCGCATCGGCGGCGATTCGGCGGCGAGGCAGCCGCGGAAGAGGGCGATCCGTCAGTCGAACAGATCAGGCTGCTCGCGGGTGATCCGGGCGAACAAAGGCTGGAAGCTGAACCAACCGGCGAAGTGGCTGCCGACCTGGGTGCTGGTGAGCCTGGCCATCTCCGGGTCGATCAGGATCGGCGTGCCCGCAGCCTCGGCCATCAGCTGGGCGTGACAACTGCGCTCCATGGTGATGAACCACCACGCGGCTTCCTCGACCGACTGCCCGACGGTGAGCAGGCCGTGGTTGCGCAGGATCGCGGCCTTGTTGCCGGCGAGGGCGTGGGCGATGCGCTTGCCCTCCTCGATGTCGAGCACCACCCCGGAGTAGTCGTCGAACAGCGCGTGGTCCTCGTAGAAGGCGCAGGCGTCCTGGGTGATCGGGTCAAGCGTGCGGCCCAGGGTGGACCACGTCTTGCCGTACACCGAGTGGGCGTGGGCCGCGCCCACGACGTCCGGGCGCGCCGCGTGAACCTGGGAGTGGATGGCGAAGGCGGCTTGGTTCACCGGCAGGTCCCCCTCGACGACCGTGCCGTCATGGCGCACGAGCAGCAGATCGCTCACCCGGATGTGACCGAAGTGCATGCCGAACGGGTTCACCCAGAAGTGGTCGGTGAACTCGGGATCGCGCGCGGTGATGTGCCCGGCGACACCCTCGTCGAAGCCGAACCTGCTGAAGAGACGGAAAGCCGCGGCCAGATTCTGCTTGCGGTGCAGGCGTTCCTGCTCGGTGGTGCGTTCTTGGGGGAGCAATGTCGAGACGTTGCCGCCCGCCATCTTCTGGGCCTGCTCGACGCCGGTGTCAGTCATGGAAGCCAAGGTTACGCGGGACCCGTTGCGGCGCGGCGGCGCTGGGAGCTGCGGCGTTAGGGGAGGCCCGCGCGGTCGAACTCCTGTTGCAGTCGGGGCCGACGACGGCGTGTCGCGCGCAGTTAATGGGATCGGGCCCACCAACGCGGAATGCTCTCCGTCAGGCAAGGCGGTCATCACAATCTCGGGGATCGCTGCGTTCGTCTGCTTCGGTGGTGCACCGATGCCGCCTCACCTTCTCCGTCGCAAATCGCACGGTTCCTTGTCGCTGCCCACTGTTAACCTGGTCCTCCAGAACGGGTCGTGACGGCCGAGTCGATCCGGATCGTGAGGGGGACACGCGTGATCGAGGCAGGGCTGTACGAACAACTTCTGACCGAGGCGTTACGCAGCGAACTTGAAGCGCTGGACGGACGTCTCAATGCCGCCTCGCGCTCCTTGCACACCGCTGAAGCGGCGGACCGTATCGCGCTGCACCTGAGCCGACGAATTCAACGAACTCTGGAATCGGTGGGGGACGGCGATCGGGTCCGAGTGGGCGTCGAGGTGGCTCGCGACCTCATCGCCCGGCTCGCTCGGATCGTGGACGCCGAACTCGCCGAGGCGCCCGTCGAGCCCGGAACGGTCTTACATGCCATCCTCGAGCGCAGGCCTGACGGGACTCCCCGGCCGATTACCGAGCCGCTCATCCCGCTGCTGGACACCACACTGCTGACCAACTCACCCGGGGAGCCGGGCCTGCTTCATCAACTCGACGCCGAGATCGACTCTGCCGATGAGATTGACGTGCTGATGGCCTTCATCCGCCGCAGCGGTATCAATCCGCTCATCAGCTCGCTGCGCCGGCACTGCGAACGCGGCAAATCGCTGCGGATCCTCACCACCGTCTACACCGGATCCACCGAGCAGGCCGCCCTTCAGCAACTCACAGACCTGGGTGCGCAAGTACGTATCTCCTACGATGTCAGCACCACCCGGCTGCACGCCAAGGCGTGGATCTTCCACCGCCGCAGCGGCTTCTCCACCGCATACGTCGGCTCCTCCAACCTCACCCATTCCGCACAGGTCACCGGATTGGAGTGGAACATCCGGGCCTCGGCCGCCCGCAACCCCGACATCCTTGCCAAGTTTGAGGCTGTCTTCGAAAGCTACTGGCAAAGCGCCGATTTCGTCCCGTTCGATGCCGCTCAGTTCGAAGCCGAGAGCCGTCGAGCGGGCCGGATCGACACCGGACCGAAGGTCATCCTCAGCCCGATCGAACTTCGCCTGGAACCCTTCCAGGAGCGACTGCTGGAGAAGATCTCGATAGCTCGGAGCCGCGGTCGGCACCGCAATCTGCTGGTGGCGGCCACCGGCACCGGTAAGACCGTCATGGCCGCCGTCGACTACGCCCGCCTGCGCAGTGAATTGCCCAGGGCGCGTCTGCTGTTCGTCGCACACCGTAATGAGATCCTGGATCAGAGCCTGGCCACCTTCCGGCACGCCATCAGGGACGGATCCTTCGGCGAGAAATGGGTCAGCGGTGCACGACCTCACCACTTCGAGCACGTCTTCGCCTCGGTGCAGAGCCTGAACGCCGGCAACCTGGAGGACCTCGCGCCCGATCACTTCGACGTCGTCATCGTCGATGAGTTCCACCATGCCGCGGCCCCGTCGTATCGGAGGCTGCTCGACCACGTCCAGCCCCGCGAACTCCTGGGGCTGACAGCGACTCCCGAACGCAGCGATGATCTGTCGATCCTGCATTGGTTCGACGACCGCATCGCCGCCGAACTTCGGCTCTGGGATGCCATCGACCAGCAGCGGCTGAGCCCGTTCATGTACTACGGCATCCACGACGGACTCGACCTGTCCGAGATTCCGTGGCGTCGGGGCCAGGGTTATGACGTCCAGGCGCTGAGCAACGTGTACACCAGTACCGACGCCTGGGCGCGGACGGTGGTGCAGGAGGTATCGCGCCTTGCCGACAATCCCGCCACGATGCGCGCTCTCGGCTTCTGCGTCAGCATCGAACACGCCAAATTCATGGCGGATCACTTCAACAAACACAACGTGCCGTCGGTCGCCGTCTGGGGGGACAGTCCGCCGGACGATCGTGCCGCCGCCCTGAAAGACCTCGCGGCAGGCAAGGTCCGCGTCGTCTTCTCGGTGGATCTCTTCAACGAGGGTGTCGACGTGCCCACGGTGGACACCTTGCTCATGCTGCGCCCGACCGAGAGCCCCACCCTGTTTCTGCAGCAGCTCGGCCGTGGGTTGCGGCGGTCCGAGGGCAAGAGCTTCTGCACCGTGCTGGATTTCGTCGGCACTCATCGCAAGGAGTTCCGCTTCGACCGGCGTTACCGGGCACTTCTCGGCGGTACGCGGCGGGATATCGAACGCTCTGTGCAGCAGGGCTTTCCGTTCCTTCCCGCCGGCTGCTACATGCATCTGGACGCCAAAGCATCCGAGATCGTGCTGCGCAGCCTGCGGGACGCCATTCCGTCGCGCTGGCCGGCGCGGGTCGAGGAACTGCGGGTGGTGTACGCCAACTACCCCGACGTGACGCTCTCCCAATACCTCGACGAGTCCGGCCTCGACCTGCCGGATGTGTACGACGGGAATCGGGGCTGGTCGGATCTATGCGAGGCGGCAGGTGTTCCCACCGCCCCCGCAGGCCCGCAGGAGGCCCCGCTGCGCAAGGCGATCGGCCGGATGCTGCACGTCGATGACGACGAACGCATTGCGGTGTACCGCGAGGTCCTGGCGTCTCCTGCGCCACCACACGTCGCGAGTCTTTCGGAGCGGACGCGCCGCCTCGTCCGGATGCTCGTCGCGAGCCTGGGCGACCAGGTGATCACCAAGACACAGTCACTGCAGGAGGCGGTCGACCTGGTGTGGTCGCATCCGCAGGTGCGGGCGGAACTGGCCCAGTTGCTCGTCGAACTCGATCAACGAGTGGACCACCTGCACGGGGCGCTTCCCCTGCATCCCAACGTTCCGCTTCAGGTCCACGCCCGCTACACGCGCATCGAGATCATGGCCGCCCTCGGTGTTGGCGCATCGGCGAAGACGCCGGACTGGCGCGAGGGTGTGCGTGAGGTCAAAGACGAGCGGGTCGACCTCCTCGCCTTCACGCTCGACAAGAGCAGCGGCAGCTTTTCGCCGACCACCCGCTATCGCGACTACGCGATCAGCCCGAGACTGATCCACTGGGAGAGCCAGTCGACCACCCGGGCCGACAGCGAAACCGGTCTGCGCTACCGCAATCACGAACGCGTCGGTCGCTCCATCATGCTGTTCACCCGGTTACGCGCCGACGACCGCGCCTTTTGGTTCCTCGGTCCGGCGACTTATCGCGGCCACGTCGGCGAAAAGCCCATGGCCATCACCTGGGAGCTGGCGACGCCGTTGCCGGGCGATCTGTACCAGTCCTTCGCCGCCGCGGTTGCCTGATTCGGTCCAATCGCTAAGCCGGCCCCGGCTGCTAAAGACTTGACTTCGAGTCCGGTCTTCAGGACCGTACGACGGGTGGCGTCCAGGACTCGCAGTCGGAATGTGACCCGAGTACGGAGGCGTCACCTCGGGGCGGTGGTAGTCGGGACGGCCCTCGCGCTTGCCGCGGTCCCCGCCGCGGTCGCGGAAGCCGACGCGGACGACGGAGCAAACCCGGCAGCTAACGCGGCAGCGTCTCAGCCGGCGGCCCGGACCGCGCGGGGCGCGGACTCACCGGCGAAGTCCGTCCAGCAGTGCCCGATTGTCATGCGCAATGTCACAGTGGGACAGGTGAATTCAATTCCCAAAGCCGGGGCCGGTCAGCCGAGAGCCGTGGATCGTCGGCGCCCCGCGGCGGCACCGCACGAATCAACGTTGACATGGTCGGCAGTCGACCCTGAAGTCCGGTCGCGCCCGGAACCTGGTGCTGCGGTCGCGACCGCTACCGCCACGGCGGCCTCGAGTCCGGTGCTGCCGACGGTCGTCTGGACCCCCGGATCGGTGATCTCGTTCTTCATCAGCGACGGCACCGCCGCGCATCCCGATGCGGGCCTGCTGATCGGCAACGGTTACAGCTTCGGGCCCGGTACGTGCGCAGGCAGCGCGCCGTGTGACGGCGGCCGCGGCGGGCTTCTGTTCGGCAACGGCGGTAACGGTAGCGACGGTGCGTTCGCGATCTACGACAGACACACCGGAGCCCTGCTCTCGCCGGCGACCAGTGGCGGCAGCGGTGGCAGTGCGGGGCTTTTCGGGAACGGTGGCAACGGCGGGAACGGCGGCAACGACTACGGGTGGGTGGTTTCGGTCGGAGCCGCCGACGCCCGCGGCGGCGACGGCGGTGACGGCGGCCGCGGTGGGTTGATCTTCGGCAACAGCGGTAACGGCGGTAGCGGCGGCGGTGCGCGTACCAACCGCGGCGACGCCGTCGGCGGCAGTGGTGGCGATGCCGGCTGGATCGGACTATTCGGCACGGGCGGCAATGGTGGTGGCGGCGGGACCGCCCTGCAAACCTTCGACCCCATGACCGCGGCGTCGGGTTCGCCCGGCGCGGCCACCGGAGGAGACGGCGGTCGGGGCGGCCGCGGGGGGCTGCTCGCGGGCACGGGCGGCAATGGCGGCGCGGGCGGCGGCGACGACTCGGAGATATCCGTCGGGGAGAAGATCGTCGGCCCGGTCTCGTCGCAGTCGGGAACTGCGACCGGTGGTGCCGGTGGCGCCGCGGGGAACTCCACGTTCGGCAACGCCGGGTCCGGGGGCGATGGCGGAGTCGCGGATGTTCCGTACTACGGCCCGACCGGTGAGGTCACTGTTGACAGCGTCGGTGGCGCCGGCGGCCGCGGTGGTAGCGCACTGTTCGGCGGGGCCGGCGGGATCGGCGGCGCGGGCGGATCGGCGGCACTGTTCGGATTCGGCACCGCTACCGGTGGGGCCGGGGGTGACGGCGGATCGAGCGGTTGGTGGTCGGGCGGCGTCGGCGCCGACGGTGGTGCCGGTGGTGAGGTCTCCGGTGACTCCGGACCCGCCTTCGGAGGCCGCGGCGGTTCGGGCGGTTCGGGGTCGATCGGCACACCGGCCGGCACCGGCGGAGTGGGTGGTTTCGCGATCGGGTTCTCCGCCGCGCCCGCTTACGGCGGTGCCGGTGGCCGTGGCGGTAATGCCCGTTTCGCGGGCATCGGCGGGCAGGGCGGCTTTGGCGGCGACGCGACCATTCTGGAAGGCGCTTCTGGCTCGGCGTACGGCGGCGTGGGCGGCCAGGGCGGCATCGCCGGTGTCTTCGGCCAGCGCAGTGGTGCCGGAGGTGGGGGCGGGGCGGGACTGTCCGAGGGCGGAAAGGGCTTCGGCGGTGCCGGCGGCGATGGCGCTGCGGGGCGGTGGTTCGTCGATGGCGGCGCCGGTGGGGACGGCGGCAGCAGCCTCAGCGGATTCCTGTTCAGCCTGTACGACGGAACCGGTGCGACCGGCGGCTCCGGCGGGCGGGGCGGGACAGGCGGCGCTTTCGCCGTTGGCGGCACCGGTGGCACCGGGGGCAATGCCACCGTGGAAACCGCCGACGACGGGACGTCCGCGGTAGCCGAGGGCGGAGCCGGCGGCATCGGAGGTGCCGGCGTCTTCTTCGGTGACGGTGGTGACGGCGGCAACGGGGGCGACGCCAACGGCGCGGGGCCGGCCGGTGACCTGGTCATCGCGACGGGCGGTGCGGCCGGCCCGGGTGGCGCAGCCGGGATCTTCGGCCAGGCCGGAAATCCGGGCGCTCCCGGCGGCTGACCCGGGCGGTGGCCGGCGAGACCTAGGACCACTCCGGGAGTACGCGCTTCTTGCCGGCCTTCACGGCCGCGTCCCGACGCAGCTTCTTGAGCTGCGGGGCGAACGCGTTGCGGTCGTTGTCGTGAATGTTTAGCGGCAGATCCAGCGCGTTGAGCAGCTTGGCTTCGAGGTGCCACGGCTCGGGGTGCAGCACCCAGGACACCGACGCGTTCTCGGCCATCCACTCGGTCAGGACCGCCTCGCCGCCGGCGAGGGTCTGTCGTCTGCCCGAACCGATCCGGCGCAGCGAGATGCCCAGCTGATCACCGAGCAGGACCCCGAGCGATTTGCGGAGCGTGGAGCCGTCCGCGCTCGCACCGCCCGCACCGAAGTGGTAGCGGATGCGCTTGCGCAGATCCTGGGCGACCTGCGGCTTGCCGTCTGCCCGCGGCGGGCCGGGGCTGATTCCGACGTAGAGCAGTGTCAGTCCCTCCCGCTGTTCGCAGCCGGAGACGTCGATGTCGCCGGGGATGTCGCGGAACCACCAGCCGTGGGCGCCCGCTTCGGCGGGTACCGGAGACGGCTCGGCGAAGATCTCGTCACGCGTGTATCGCTGAGCTGCACAAAAACGTGCGACGGCGCTCGCACTCCGCTTCGCAGACATCGACTTAGCCATGTGGATGAGCCTAATCGTGGCGGTGTGACTGGCTCTCGCGGCCGCCGGAGAGGTACACCATCCGTACACGTGAGGTGTAGAGTACGTGTATGGCACGGACGCGGACCAATATCGAGATCGAGGACCGCTACGTGGAGGCGATCAAGGCCCGCTACGGGGTCCACACGAAGACGGAAGCCGTGGACCTTGCGCTGCGGCATCTCGCAGGCCAGCCGATGACGCGCGAGGAGGCGCTGGCGATGCGGGGTGCCCACGCGATGAGTGAGATCCCGGATACCGGTCCCGCGTGATCCTGGCGGATACCTCTGCGTGGGTCGAATACGACCGGGCCACCGGCAGTAGCGCCGACCTGCGCCTGGCTGAGTTGATCGCCGCGGATGGGCCGCTGGTGTTCACCGAGCCGGTGCTCATGGAGGTGGTCGCGGGAGCGCGCAGTGATGCCCGTGAGGAGGATCTGCGGCGGCTCCTGCTGAGGTTCGAATTGGCGCACTTCGATGTGGTGTCCGACTTCGACGCCGCCGCGCGCATCTACCGTCGGTGCCACAAGGCCGGAGTCACCCCGCGCGGGATGGTCGACTGCATGATCGCGGCGGTGGCGCACCGTCGCGGTCTCGCGCTGCTCGTCTGGGACGTGGACATGGTCAGCGTCGCCGACGTGATCGGGATCGAGTTGGACCAGGCATCGCTGAAGTCGGGGTGAGTCTGAACTTTCTGGGCTGTTTCACGGCTCCCAGTCCTCCGCGTGCGTCTGCCACGTCTGTTCATCCACCGACGCCAGTTGCCACTGGATGAGCTCGGTGATCGGTTGGCTGGCGATGTCATCGCAGAAGAACACCAGTAGCACGTGCGAGCCTCCCCCCAGCGGTCCGACCGGCCCGAGTGCATCGCTGTCCAGCAAGGCGTAGACCTTCCACCTGGGTACCACCAACTCGTCGCGCCGCACCGATACCGGGGGTACGACGAACATGGGCAGGTCTCCCAGGTGGCCGGGAAGTCCCTGTCCGAGCCGACCGACCACGCAGTTCCACACGGTCTCGGTCGAGGCCGCGTAGACGATGCCGGCGTCGGCGGCGGCGTCGTCGATGTGAATCACCGCGACCCTGATTCGGCGGCCGTCGGCCAACTGCAGACCGCGTCGTGGGGTCATCGTCTCTTCCTCACTGGTTGAACCGGCGGAAATGCGCCCCGATCCGCTCCGAGAGATCCGGCGGCAGGCTCATCGTCAGGGTGACGTCCTCGAACCACACGGTGGCGTCGGCGGCGGCGTAGGGCAACACGTCCTGGATCTCACCGATCCGGGCGCACATCAGGGCGATGAATTCCTCGAAACCCGCCAGCGGTCGCAGCGTGAAGGCACCCATGTCCGCGACGAAGACCTGAGCCTCGGATTGCACCGGTGTCTGCAGGCACGCCTCGGCCTGGGCCAGGAATTCCTCGTGGTAGTCCATCAGCCGGTTGGCGACGGCCATGATCGCCTCCGCGTCGGCGGTGTCGTCCCCGTTGTGCTTCCCGAAGGCGCCGGTGAAGGCCGGGCTGAGCATGAACTGATCGATCTGCTCGGTCAGGTCGGCCACCGCCGTCATCGCGGCCAGCGCGGTCTGGGCGTACTCCTGCCCCGACAGCGGCGGGAGTCCGGGCCGGGGCTGGTATCCGGCCGCGCACATCCGAAGCCGATCGGTCACGTCGTTGCGGCGCTGAACCAGCACCGAGGCGAACACCGCCCACGGCCACGCGGACGGCTTGTCTGCGATCAGCGTCGCCAGCCCTTCGCGGGTGGCCGTGACCTTAGCTATCAGCGACGCCTTCTCGTGGGGCGGCACGATCCGGGCGGGGGGAGTGGGATCCACCGGCCGCGCCATCGCCTCGACCACCGCGCGGAATTCCGGGGGCCACGGCCACGGTTCGCACTCGGTCCGCATCGTCCGGATCCTGGTGTAGCTCACCCACGCCCCGGCGGCCGCGAGGGCCAGGCCCGCCAGACTCTGCAGCCACTGTCCGTCCGAGAGCGCACCCACGAACATCAACACCCCGAGAACCACACTGATTTTGACCCCGCGGCCCAGTCGGCGCCACGTACTCATGTCAGCCACCGCCCACCCCCTAATACGGCCCCCTAATACGGCAGAGGATATCGGCCACCCCCGACACCGCGAGGCACCCGAAACGTGGTATCACTCCGGTATCATCACTCGCATGGGGATGACGTTGCGCACCAGCGAGCAGCAGGCGGAGGCGCTGCGCCGGCAGGCCCTCGCCGAGGGACGGTCGATGCAGGCCGTGGCGTTGTCGGCAATCGACGAGTACATCGCTCGGCGGGCACACAAGGCCAAGGTCTCCGATGCGCTGGAGCGGGTGCTCCGGGAGGAAGCCGGAGTCCTTGAGCGGCTCAAGGACGCGTGACGACCGAATATCTCGACCTCGAGGACTTACTCGACATCGCGCGCCGGGTTGTCGGCGAGGGCGTCGTCGTCCGCGATTACGGACTACTGCACTCGGCGCTGTCACGACCTCGCGCCTCGGTATTCGGCGCGGATGCCTATCCGGATCTGCACCATAAGGCCGCCGCCCTGCTGCATTCCCTGGCCCGCAACCACGCGCTTGTGGATGGCAACAAGCGGCTGGCCTGGACGGCTTGCCGGACCTTCCTCGCCGTCAACGGTGAGTGGATCAGCGCACCGGAGGACGAACGCTTCGACTTCGTCATCAGCGTGGCCACCGGGGCGCAGCCCGATCTGGAGATGATCGCCGAGACGTTGCGCGCCTGGAGCCACCGCGAGGACGGTCGGTGACCCGCACCCGTGGCGTTCTGGCCACGTCCCGCTTCTCCCGGCAGACTTACGGTTCGTGCAGGTGTTATTGATCGCGGCCAACCCGGACCCCGACTCTCGGCTGCCGTTCCTGCTGCGGGTACCACTGCCCGGCGGCGACCTGCTGTTCCGCACGGCCGGCACCTGGCCGAAGGAGAAGGCGCTGTTCGCCTACCCGGTGTCGCTGGCCGAGTGGCCCGACGATCCCGCGATCGTCGAACAGGTGCGGTTGCGGTCCTGCCGCCGCAGCGGCGCGGCCATCGACGTCATCGCCGATCGGTCGCAGCACTACCGATCGCAGTTGGTGTTCACCCAGGCGCGGGGCCGCGACGTGGTGTTCTGGCAGTCCCCGCGTACCCGCAAGCAGGCCCGGCCCAACGTTCGGACACCGACCGCCCGCGCCCAGGGCATCGAGGCCCTGCAGATCGTGGTCGACAGTCACGAGCAGTACCCCTACCGATTCGCCAACCAGCAGGTGGCGACCGTCAAACGCGCCCTGCCGTGCGGGGACTACGGCATCGTCGACGACGGCCGGCTGATCGCCAGCGTGGAGCGCAAGTCGCTGGCCGACCTGGTCGGCGGTCTCATCGGCGGGAAGCTGCGGTATCAGATCGCCGACCTCGCGGCGCTCCCGCGCGCGGCGGTGATCGTCGAGGACCGCTACTCACAGATTTTCAAACTCGACCGGGTGCGGCCCGCCCTCATCGCCGACGGGCTGGCCGAACTGCAGATCCGCTGGCCGAATGTGCCCATCGTGTTCGGCGAGGCGCGCCAACTCGCCGAGGAGTGGACCTACCGCTTCCTGGCCGCCGCCCAATCCTGGTCGGCGACCGAAGAAGCTGCGCTGCAACGCATCTCACCGGCGACGGTCGAACTCCCCGGAGTGGGCGACACACCCGTGGTGGCGCCCAGCACCGCTGAGGTTCGCGCCTGGGCCCGCGACGCGGGGTTGCCGGTGCCCGATCGCGGCCGGCTGCGCCCGGAGATCTGGTCGGCCTGGCGGGAGGCGAACCCGTCGGAGGACTGAGGCGCGGCCCCGCCGACCGTATCGTGGTGGCCGTGACATCGACGTGGTCCGCGGCCCGCCTCGGCGACCTGAGCGGGAAACGCATCATCGTGACCGGGGCGACCAACGGCGTCGGCTTGGGTACGGCCACCGCGCTGGCCAGGGCGGGCGCCGAGGTGATCCTCGCGGTGCGCAACACCGACCTCGGCCGGCAGCGGGCCGCGGAGATGGGCGGGGTGACGTCGGTGGTCGAACTCGATCTCGCGGACCTGGCCTCAGTGCGCGCCTTTCCCGGCCGGATCGACGGCGACGTCGACGTCCTGGTCAACAACGCCGGGACGGTGACGCAGCGTCGAACCGAGACCGTCGACGGGTTCGAGATGACGCTGGGCACCAACATGCTCGGGCCGTTCGCCCTGACCAACCTGCTGTTACCGCGGGTGCGCTCGCAGATCATCAACGTCGGCTCCGACGCCCACCGGTCGGCCACCCTGCGGCTCGACGATATGCACCTGCGCCGCCACAGGTGGACGCCGATGGGCGCCTACACCCGCTCGAAGCTGGCGGTGATGCTGTGGGGTCTGGAACTGGACCGCCGGCTGCGGGCCGCCGGATCCCCGGTCGTCACCCACCTCACCCACCCCGGCTGGGTGGCCTCGAACCTCTCCCACGTGTCCGATTCGCCGCTGATGTCGTTGGCGCACAAGACCGTCAAGGCCGCGGCCGACCGACTGGCCAACGATATCGACGAGGGGGCGGCACCCACGCTGTACTGCCTCAGCGAACCGATCCCGCCGGGCAGCTACGTCGGGGTCAGCGGCCGGTTCGGGTTGCGCGGCGGACCGGTGCTCATCGGCCGATCGGTGCTCGCCTGCGACTACACCGCTGCGGCGGATCTCGTGGCCTTCGCCGAACGGGAAACCGGCACCGTGCTGTCGGTCTAGTCGACGACCGCGCCGATGCGCCCCGGTAGCGTCACCGTCATGCCTGGCTTCCTTGAGGATCTCGCCGCCGCCGTCCGCCGACTCCTCGCCGACCGCGGTCCGCTGCGGTCGGTGGACCTGTTCGCCGCACTGGCCGAAGCCGGGATCGACCTGGGGCCAGAGCCCGAAGATCTGTTACTGGAGGCCGTCGACTCCGACCCCGGTCCGGTGCTGCAACTGGCCGACGGCCGGTGGGCCTGGATCCCGGAGGTTCTCGACGGGCGGGTGTTCACCCACCGGCTCACCGCCGAGGAGGCCGAGCACGACGTCCTCACCTGGGATGACGACCTGACGCCGCTGTCGATGCTCACCGAGATCCCGCAGTTCCAGAGGCTCTGCGACGGCGCTGCGATCGCAGAGGTCTTCGAAGGCCTCGATGATGACGCCCTGGCAGACCGCGGTGTACCGGCAGGTCTCGACGGTGGGGAAGGGGTGCTGCTGCTGCCACAGGGGCGGTTCGCCGCCATCGGCGCGGGCCCGGGCGATCTGGTCGGCCTTCGGGTCACCGCCGACGGCTTCGACCTCGCCCGGGTCCCGGAAGCGGTGCCCTGCGACCTGGACGCGGCGCTGACGCGGGTGCTCCGGGAGCGCGCCGACGAGCCGGTCATGCTCGATACCGCGATCTGGACGGCCTGCGCCGATGACGCCGGATTGTTCCGGGAGCCGACAGCCCCGCTGACCGAGCTGCTGGCGGCCAGTGGGCTGGCCCGCGATCAGGACGCGCTGGCGCTGGCCGGGTTCGACTTCGACGAATGGCGGACGGGCCTGCGGATCCGCCGCATCGCCGAGCGCCACCAGCTCGACGAGGATGAGGCCCGTGCGGTGCACGCGGTGACGCGGTTCTGGGGATTCTGCCTGGACCTGGTGGCGATGGCCGATGAGACCGGCGAGGTCGACGAGGGCGACGTCGAGGGTCTGGCGGCGCGCTTCGCCGCCCCGGCGGACGGCCCCGACCACATGCCGATCCCGGCCGCCCTGGAGTTCCTCGCCGACCCGATGGTGACGGCCGCCGTCTACGACGAGACCGCCGCGGGGCGCCGGCTCCCGGGG
>JAKOYE010000068.1 GCA_029780675.1 Actinomycetes bacterium | reverse complement strand
GCTGTCCCTAGTACGAGAGGACCGGGACGGACGAACCTCTGGTACACCAGTTGTCCCACCAGGGGCACCGCTGGATAGCCACGTTCGGACAGGATAACCGCTGAAAGCATCTAAGCGGGAAACCTTCTCCAAGACCAGGCTTCTCACCCATCAAGTGGGATAAGGCCCCCCGCAGACCACGGGATCGATAGACCAGACCTGAACACCCAGCAATGGGCGCAGGGAACTGGCACTAACCGGCCGAAAACTTACAACACACAAACTCGCAACCACACACTATTCACAAACACGTGAACACCCACCCCACCACCAAAACACCACCCCCCAAAAAAAGGGGGCGGCCGGCACACCACCGGACACCACGGGGAACCCACAATTTACATAAAGTTACGGCGGCCATAGCGGCAGGGAAACGCCCGGACCCATCCCGAACCCGGAAGCTAAGCCAGCCAGCGCCGATGATACTACCCAACAGGGTGGAAAAGTAGGACACCGCCGAACACACATTAACAGGAATGCCCCCCGAGAAATCGGGGGGCATTCCCCATTCAACGGTTTATGTTGAGAGCATATTAGAGCGCCCAGGAATCCTGGGCACAGGAATGTCGGGTAAGTCGGTAAATTCCGCAGAAAGATTTCAGACCCCTGGCGGACAATAGAAATACACCCGCAATTCCGAGATGCGGACACTTTTTTACGAGGCGTTATCGCATCAAGCGGAGCGCCACCCTATTCCGAGTCGAGTGCAACGGCCGGTGTGCATGGCCGTATCCTCTGACGTGATGCCTGACGAACCAAGCAATTCCCCCTCCGGGCGACCGATGCGGCATCCTGCCGAGCAAAAGAGGATGCGTCGCGGCACGTCGGTGCCGCGGCGCTCGGATCAGAGGCCCACCCGACGGGAACAGCCTCGGCCGGGGCAGAGCTCCGGTTCACAGGTGTCAGCCGCACCTAGCGGACCCGCCATTCCGGCGACCATCGAGGCCAAGCAGCTCGCCCCTGAGATCCGGGCCGAGCTGTTCACCCTGGACAAGACCACGGCCGATACCGTCGCCCGCCACCTCGTCGCAGCCGGTGAACTGCTCGACGAGGATCCCCAGACTGCACTGGCTCACGCGCAGGCAGCACGCACGCGCTCCGGCCGGATCGCCGCGATCCGCGAGGCGGTTGGGATCGCCGCGTACTACTGCGGGGATTGGACCCAGGCGCTTTCGGAATTCCGAGCAGCCCGGCGAATGGGCTCCAAGTCGCAACTCCTGCCATTGATCGCCGACTGCGAGCGCGGTGTCGGCCGGCCCGAACGGGCCATCGAACTGTCGCGCAGCCCGGAGGCGGCGGGCCTCACCGGCGACGACGCCGACGAGATGCGGATCGTCGCAGCAGGCGCCCGTGCTGATCTGGGGCACCTCGAACAGGCACTGGCGGTGCTGTCCGATCCACCGCCGGAGCCAGCCCGCACCGGTTCCACGGCTGCCCGGTTGATGTATGCCTACGCCGACATCCTGCTCGCACTCGATCGCACGCCGGAGGCGTTGCAATGGTTCATCAGGGCGGCCGCGGCCGACCTGGACGGCGTCACCGACGCCGAGGACCGTGTGAGCGAACTGGCCTGAGGTGAATACCCTTGCTCAGCAGCATGATTGCCTGCTGCTGGATCTCGACGGCACCCTGTTCCGGGGCCATTCCGCCACGCCCGGCGCTGCCGACACACTCGCCTCGGTTGACGCCCGCGCGTTGTTCGTGACCAACAACGCCTCCAGATCGGCCGCGGAGGTGGCCGATCACCTGTGCGAACTCGGCTTCACCGCCACCATCGAAGACGTCGTGACCAGCGCGCAGAGCGCCGCACGTCTGCTCAGCGAGCACCTCGCCCCCGGCGAGTCGGTCCTGGTGCTGGGGACCGACGCTCTCGCCGCGGAGGTCACCGCCGTCGGCCTGCGACCGGTGCGCCTCGTCGACGACGGTCCGGCCGCCGTCGTCCAGGGATTGTCGATGACGATCGGCTGGCCCGAATTGGCCGAGGCCACGCTGGCCATCCGGGACGGCGCACTGTGGATCACCGCGAACCTCGACACCACATTGCCCACCGAACGTGGGCTGCTGCCCGGAAACGGATCTCTGGTGGCCGCCCTGAGGGCAGCCACCGGCGCCACCCCACTGGTCGCCGGCAAGCCGGCCCCGGCACTCATGCAGGATGCTCTCGACCGGGGAAACTTCCAGGCGCCGATCGTGGTCGGTGACCGCCTCGACACCGATATCGCCGGCGCCAACGCGGCCGGTCTGCCCAGTCTGATGGTGCTCACCGGTGTCGGCACCGCTGCCGATGCCGTCCATGCCGGCCCCGCCCTGCGACCGACCTACCTCGGCGCCGATCTCAGGGCACTGTTGGAGGATCCGGCCGCGCTGGCCTTCGACCGACACCCCGCCTGGCGCATCGAGATCACCCGGGACGTCGACGGCGACAGGGTGACCGTGCACGCCACCGGTGCCGACCCGGGCTCCGACGGGCTTTCGGTGGTCCGCGCGCTGGCGAGCACGGTGTGGGATATCGGCGGCCGGCGACCGCCGGCGATCCGCGCCGGCGACCCGACCGCCGAGACTGCCCTGAACCGCTGGGCGCTGCTCAGTGCGTCCATCGACTAGCGTGAAACGTGACATGACCATTGATCCAACCCAGATTCGTGCCGAGGTCGAGGCCATACTCGCCGACCTGCCACCCGGCGGTCTGACCGCCGGCGGCTCCGCCGCGTCTGCCGGCGATGACGGTGACGGTGAGACCATCGAGGACATCGACACCGTGGGGCGCCGCCTCGAACAGGCACACCAGATCCTGGTCGACGCGCTGGAATCGGTCGAGAAGGGCTGAGCAGCGCATGACGCGCCGCACCCGGGTCGACGCCGAACTTGTCCGACGTGGACTGGCCCGATCCCGTCAACAGGCCGCCGAACTCATCGGGGCAGGTCGAGTGACGATCGACGGCATGCCCGCGGTCAAGCCGGCGACCGCCGTATCGGCCGATGCCGCGCTGGCAGTTCAGAACCCCGACCAGAAGACCTGGGTCTCGCGCGGGGCGCACAAACTCCTCGGCGCCCTCGACGTGTTCGGTATCGACGTCACCGGACGGCGCTGCCTGGATGCCGGGGCCTCGACGGGAGGGTTCACCGAAGTGCTTCTGGAGCGCGGCGCGGCCGAAGTCGTGGCGGTGGACGTCGGCTACGGCCAGTTGGCCTGGTCGCTGCGGGCGGACCCGCGGGTCCGCGTCGTTGAGCGCACCAACGTGCGTGATCTCACCCCGGAGACCATCGACGGTCCGGTCGACGCGGTGGTCGCCGACCTGTCGTTCATCTCGCTGTCCACCGTTCTTCCCGCGCTCACCCGCTGCTGCCGCGAGAGCGCCGATATCGTTCCCATGGTGAAGCCGCAATTCGAGGTCGGCCGTGAACTCGTGGGTCCGGGCGGAGTCGTCAGCGACCCGAAACTCCGCGCCGGCGCGGTCCACGGTGTCGCGCGTCGTGCCGCGGAACTCGGCTGGCACACCCGCGGTGTCACCGCGAGCCCACTGCCCGGCCCCTCCGGAAACGTCGAATACTTCCTGTGGCTGCGCCGCGACTCCGGCGATGCCCTCGGCGGTGCCGCTCTCGAGGCGGCGATCGATCACGCCGTCGCAGTGGGCCCGCAGTGAACGGCCCCGCAGGGAGCCATGGAGTGTCCGAACGCACGGTGCTGCTGGTGGTGCATCCGGGGCGTGACGAAGCCAATGAGACCGCCCGCCGAGTGGCCAAGGTGCTCGGCGCCAACGGGATCGCCCTGCGGGTCCTGTCCACCGAAGCCGTCGATCGGGGCACCCTGCACCTCGCGCGGACCGACCTGGAGGCGACCGGTGCGGCGGTCGAAGTGGTTGCCGGGGACGCTCAGGCGGCACTGGGCTGCGAGTTGGTCCTGGTGCTCGGTGGCGACGGCACCTTCCTGCGGGCCGCCGAACTGGCCCGCAATGCCGATATCCCGGTCCTCGGTGTGAACCTGGGCCGCATCGGGTTCCTCGCGGAAGCAGAAGCGGAATCCATCGACGAGGTACTCGACCACGTCATCGCCCGCGACTACCGGATAGAACGGCGGATGACCCTCGATGTCGAGGTCAGCGTCGGCGGGGAGGTGTTGTCCCGAGGGTGGGCCCTCAACGAGGCGAGTCTGGAGAAGGGCGGCCATCAGGGGGTGCTGGGGGTGGTGGTGTCCATCGACGGCCGTCCGGTGTCGGCTTTCGGCTGCGACGGAGTCCTGGTCTCCAGCCCGACCGGGTCTACCGCGTACGCGTTCTCCGCGGGCGGGCCGGTGGTGTGGCCTGATCTGGAGGCCATCATCGTCGTACCCAACAACGCCCACGCGCTGTTCGCCCGCCCGATGGTTACCAGCCCCTACGCCGTGATCAGCATCGATGTGGATGCCGACAACCCGGATGCGGTGGTGGTGTGCGACGGCCATCGCGAGGCGGTCGTGCCGGCCGGGGGACGGCTGCAGGTGACCCAGTGTCAGAGTCCGCTGCAGTGGGTGCGCTTGGACAGTGCCCCGTTCACCGACCGCCTCGTGCGGAAGTTCCAATTGCCGGTGACCAGTTGGCGTGAGCGGTAGATGCTGACCGAGATCAGGATCGAGTCCCTGGGCGCGATCAGCGCCGCCACCGCGGAGTTCGACCGGGGACTGACCGTGTTGACCGGGGAGACCGGAGCCGGAAAAACCATGGTGGTCACCGGGCTTCACCTCCTGGGCGGAGCCCGAGCCGACGCCTCGCGGGTGCGTTCGGGGGCGGGACGAGCCGTGGTCGAAGGCCGTTTCAGCACTGCCGAACTGGATCTCACCTCGGCCGCGGGGATTGACGAACTGCTCGATGCCGCGGGGGCCGAACGTGATGACGACGGCAGCATCATCGCGCTGCGCACGGTGAGCAGGGAGGGCCCCTCGCGTGCCTACCTCGGTGGTCGGAGCGTTCCGGCCAAGTCGCTGGCAGCGTTGACCGGTGGACTGCTCACCCTGCACGGACAGAATGACCAGTTACGGCTGATGCGGCCGGATGAGCAGTGCATCGCCCTGGACCGTTTCGCCGGGGTCGATGCCGCTCTGGAGAGTTACCGCAAGCTTCGGGACGAATGGCTCATCGCCCGCCGGGACCTGGCCGACCGCGGGGCACGGGCCAGGGAGTTGCAGCAGGAGGCCGACCGCCTGACGTTCGCGCTCACCGAGATCGACGGGGTAGACCCGGCTCCGGGGGAGGACGCCGCACTGGTCGACGACATCCGCCGGCTCTCCGAGCTCGAATCCGTCCGGGAGGCCGCCGCGGGCGCCAGAGCGGCGCTCGCCGGAACCGATGAGACCGCCGGGGCGCAGGGCGCCTCGGCCGTCGAGGCACTGGGCCGCGCGGTCGGGCTGCTGAGCGCCGCCGGAGACACCGCGCTCGAGGCGCTGGGCCGCCAGCTCGGCGATGCGCTGAGCGTGACCGGCGACGTCGCGACCGAACTGGGCGGGTTCCTGGCCGGGCTCCCCGCCGACGCCAGCGAACTCGACGGCAAACTCGCACGCCAGGCCCAGCTGCGCGGGCTCACCCGTAAGTACGCCGCCGATATCGATGGTGTACTGGCCTGGGCAGCCGAGGCACGACAGCGGCTGGAGGCACTGGACGTGTCCGAGGACGCGCTGGCCGGACTGAACCGACGGGTGGAGGAACTGGCCACGCGGCTGGCCCGGGTCGCCACCGAGCTGTCGACAGCCCGTCGTACGGCAGCCGCCGGACTCGCCGAGGCGGTCACTGCCGAACTGGCCGGTCTGGCGATGGGGGACGCGGAGTTCACCGTCTCGGTCGCTCCGCTGGCCGCCCGGGCGGATGACAGTGCGCCACTGCGGCTGGCCTCCGGAGAGGTGGTGCATGCCGGCACCAGCGGGATCGACGTCGTGGAGTTCGGTTTTGCCGCCCACCGCGGCAGCGATGTGCTGCCGCTGAGCCGCAGCGCTTCCGGCGGAGAACTCTCCCGGGTGATGCTGGCGCTCGAGGTGGTGCTGTCGGCATCGGCGGCCGGCACCACCATGGTCTTCGACGAGGTGGACGCCGGCGTCGGCGGGCGAGCCGCGGTCCAGATAGGCCGACGGCTGGCCCGGCTCGCGCGGACGCACCAGGTGATCGTGGTGACCCATCTGCCGCAAGTGGCGGCCTACGCCGACACCCACCTCGTGGTCGAGACCACCGGCGCAGCCAGCGAGGTGCGCCGCCTCGACGATGAGCAGCGGGTGGCCGAATTGGCACGCATGTTGGCCGGGTTGGGGGAGTCCGACACCGGCCGGGCACACGCCCGGGAGTTGCTCGAGGCGGCGGAGGCGGAACGCACCGCGTCCTGACTGCCTGTTACGGCTGTGACGGAACATGACTTCTGATGCTGTTGTTACGGCGCGCCTCCCGGAATATGCCTGTGACCGCCGACAAAATCGCCCCCATGAAGATGTCAGCGCTGCTTTCGCGTAACTCTCAGGCACGGCCCGGCGTGACCGGAACCGCGCGGATGGACCGTGACACCGACCGACTGTTGCGCCGCGTCGGACCGGGCGACATCGTCGTCTTCGACGTTCTCGACCTCGACCGGGTGACCGCTGACGCTCTCGTGGATGCCGGGGTGGCCGGGGTCGTCAACGCCTCCCCGTCGATCTCCGGCCGCTACCCCAACCTCGGCCCCGAGGTCTTGGTGGCCAACAACATCGTCCTGATCGACAGCGCCGGACCGGAGGTCTTCAAGAAGCTCAAGGACGGCGCCAAGATCCGGCTGCACAACGGCGGGGTCTACTCGGGCGATCGCCGCCTGGTGCACGGCGTGGAGCGCACCGACGAAGAGATCGCGGACCTGATGCACGACGCCAAGACCAGTCTGGTGTCGCACCTGGAGGCCTTCGCCGGCAACTCCATCGAATTCATCCGCAGCGAAAGCCCGCTGCTCATCGACGGCATCGGCATCCCCGATATCGACGTCGATGTCTACCGGCGCCACGTGGTCGTCGTCACCGACGGACCGGACGCGGAAGACGACCTCAAGTCGCTCAAACCGTTCATCAAGGAGTATCAGCCGGTCCTGGTCGGGGTGGCCGGTGGTGCCGACATCCTGCGCCACCAGGGCTACCGCCCCCAGCTGATCGTCGGCAACCCCGACCAGATGAGCGCCGACGTCCTCAAGGGCGGTGCGCAGGTGGTGCTGCCCGCCGACGCCGACGGCCACGCCAGCGGCCTGGAGCGGATTCAGGACCTCGGGATCGGGGCGATGACCTTCCCGGCCGCGGGCTCGGCCACCGACCTCGCCCTGCTGCTCGTCGACCATCACGGCGCCGCGCTCATCGTCACCGTCGGCCAGGCCGCCGGGATCGAGGAGTTCTTCGACCGCGCCCGATCGCAGACCAACCCCTCGACCTTCCTCACCCGTCTGAAGGTGGGCGAAAAGTTGGTCGACGCCAAAGCCGTTGCGACGCTGTACCGTAGCCACATCTCCGGTGGGGCGGTGGCACTGCTCATCCTGGCTATACTCCTCGCGGTGAGCGCTGTGCTGTGGGTGTCGAGTGCGGACACCGTCGTCCTGGACTGGATCGCGACCTACTGGAACCGCATGACGCTGTGGATCCAGAACCTGGTGACCTAGAACTCATGACATTTCGGCATTTCGTCCTATCGCTGGCCGCTGTCTTCGTCGCGTTGGCCGGGGGTGTGGTGCTCGGCGCCAGGATGCTCTCCGACCCCATGATGGCCGGCCTGCGCGGCGACAACGAATACCTCCAGCAGCAGATCAGCACACTCAAGGAGCAACAGGACGCCCTCAACCGGCGACTGGCGGCCACCAACGATTTCGGCACCCAGATGTCGGCCCGCATCGTCGCCGACGCACTCGAGGACAAATCGGTCGTGCTTTTCCGCACCCCCGACGCCGACGATTCCGACGTGGCGGGCCTGGCCGACCTGATCACCCGGGCCGGCGGATCGGTCACCGGGACCATCGGTCTGACCAGCGAATTCGTTGGCGCCAATGCCGCCGAGAAGCTTCGCTCCGTGGTCAACTCGCCCATCGTGCCCGCCGGTACCGCGCTGAACACCACCCTGATCGATCCCGGCGCCCAGGCGGGCGACCTACTGGGGATCTCGATTCTGCTGAACCCCGATCCGACGGCCCCCGCGGTGGACCCCATGTCGCGCGACACCGTGTTGACCACGCTGCGCGACACCGGGTTCGTCACCTTCACCGACACCCCCGGGCCTGCCGACGCCGCCGTCATCGTCACCGGCGGGGCACTGCCCGACGATGCCGGCAACCAGGGCGTCACCGTGGCGCGGTTCGCTGCCGCTCTGGCCCCGCACGGTTCCGGCACCGTTCTGGCCGGCCGGGACGGCTCGGCCGAGACCATCGGCGCGGTCGCGGTGACCCGATCCGATACCGGCCTGGCCAACCTGGTCACGACCGTCGACAACGTCGACACCTCAGCCGGCCGGATCACGACCGTGCTGGCCGTTGAATCCATGCTCGACGGCGCGCCGGCCGAGAAGTACGGGATCGGCCCCGGAGCGATGTCACTCACCATCGGGCCGTAACCGGCGGGCCCATCCGGGTCGACGCCGGTGTGTCAGCACCGCGCCGGACACGTCGGTGTTAGGGTGAGTTTCCGTGGGTCGGCAGGCCCCAACTAGGGCTGTTATTCGGTATCGCCGCACATCACGGCCCTGGACCGCGAAGTCCTGCGCCGTCATCACGGAGGTCATTCTTGCCAGCGCTGCGCAAGCACCACCAGCCCACCACGAAACATCTCTTCGTCACCGGTGGAGTGGTGTCGTCATTGGGCAAGGGCCTCACCGCCAGCAGTTTGGGCCAGCTTCTGATCGCCCGTGGTCTGCAGGTCACCATGCAGAAACTCGACCCGTATCTGAACGTCGACCCAGGCACCATGAATCCGTTCCAGCATGGCGAGGTGTTCGTCACCGAGGACGGCGCCGAGACCGATCTCGACGTCGGGCACTACGAACGCTTCCTGGACCGCAACCTGCCCGGCTCGGCGAATGTCACCACCGGGCAGGTGTATTCGACCGTCATCGCCAAGGAGCGCAGAGGGGAGTACCTGGGCGACACCGTGCAGGTGATCCCGCATATCACCGATGAGATCAAGCGCCGCATCCTGGCGATGGCCGAACCCGACGGTAACGGCCGGCGCCCGGACGTCATCATCACCGAGATCGGCGGCACCGTCGGTGACATCGAGTCACAGCCGTTCCTGGAGGCCGCCCGCCAGGTTCGCCACGAGGTGGGCCGGGAGAACTGCTTCTTCCTGCACGTCTCGCTGGTTCCGTACCTCGCGCCGTCCGGGGAACTCAAGACCAAACCCACCCAGCACTCGGTGGCAGCCCTGCGCAGCATCGGTATCACCCCCGATGCGCTGATCCTGCGCTCCGACCGGGCCGTTCCCGAGGGTCTCAAAGAGAAGATCGCCCTGATGTGCGACGTCGACATCGACGGCGTGATCTCCACTCCCGATGCGCCGTCGATCTACGACATCCCCAAGGTGCTGCATCGAGAGGAACTCGACGCCTACGTCGTCCGCAGGCTGAACCTGCCGTTCCGCGACGTCAACTGGACGACCTGGGACGACCTGCTCAGCCGGGTGCATGATCCTCAGGAAACCGTCCGAATCGCGTTGGTGGGCAAGTACATCGACCTTTCCGATGCCTACCTGTCGGTGGCCGAGGCGCTGCGCGCGGGCGGGTTCGCCCACCGCGCGAAGGTGGAGATCCGCTGGGTCGCCTCCGACGATTGCGAGACCGACGCCGGTGCCGCCGCCGTGCTCGGCGACGTGCACGGCGTCCTCATCCCCGGCGGTTTCGGGATCCGCGGTATCGAGGGCAAGCTCGGTGCCATCCGCTATGCCCGGCACCGCGGTCTGCCGCTGCTCGGACTGTGCCTGGGCCTGCAGTGCATCGTCATCGAGGCGGCGCGCTCGGTCGGGATCGAGGCGGCCAACTCCGCGGAGTTCGACCCCGCGACCCCCGACCCGGTGATCTCCACGATGGCCGACCAGCGCGATGCCGTTGCCGGCGAGGCCGACCTTGGCGGCTCCATGCGACTGGGCGCCTACCCGGCCGCGCTGGCTCCCGGATCGCTGGTCGCCGAGGCCTATCAGTCCACCCTGGTGAGCGAGCGGCACCGGCACCGCTACGAAGTCAACAACGCCTACCGCGACCGGATCGCCCAGAGCGGGCTTCAGTTCTCCGGCACGTCCCCGGACGGGCACCTGGTGGAGTTCGTGGAGTACCCGCGAGAGATGCACCCATTCCTGGTGGGCACGCAGGCACACCCCGAGCTCAAGAGCCGGCCGACCCGCCCGCATCCGCTGTTCGTGGCGTTCATCGGCGCGGCGATTGACTACAAGGCCGCCGAGCGGCTGCCGGTCGAAATCCCCGAGCACCACCTCAACGGCCGGGACCACGCCGAGGCTGGACTGCCGGCGCAGCCGCTGGCGGACCATCCCCATGCCTGACGAGGATCGGGGGGACCGCCACGAATTCACGACCCTCGCCTCCCGCACCGTCTACCAGGGCGACATCATCGCGCTGCGGGTCGACGAGGTCCTGATGCCCGGGGGCGGCACCGCGGCCCGGGAGGTCGTCGAGCACTTCGGGGCGGTTGCCGTTGCCGCGGTCGACGACCAGGGTCGGCTGGCCATGATCTATCAGTACCGGCATTCCCTGGGCCACCGGTTGTGGGAACTGCCTGCCGGGCTGCTCGATGGGCCGGGAGAGGACCCGGCCGCCGCGGCCGCCCGGGAACTGCTGGAGGAGACCGGCCTCGCCGCCGGTCACTGGCGGGTGCTGATCGACCTCGCGCTGTCACCGGGATTCTGCGACGAGGCGGTCCGCGTCTATCTGGCCCGCGACTTGACGGATGTCGGACGGCCGGAACCCGAGCACGAGGAAGCGGACCTGACCGTGCACTGGGTCGACCTCGGTGAAGCCGTCGACTGGGCGCTGGCCGGGACAGTCATCAACGCAACCGCCACCGCCGGGGTGCTCGCCGCCCATGCCGCCATCGTGGACGGCAAGCCGACCCGGCCGGTCGATGCCCCGTGGCCGAGCCGTTCGAGTAGGTTCGCCGCCCGCAGGCAACGGCTCGGGCAGGGGCTCGGACACGGGCACGGCCAATGACGACCGCCCACGCCCACGCCCCCGCACCCGCGACTCCGCTCGGCGGACAGGTGCAGGGCTATCTCGACCACCTCTGCATCGAGCGCGGAGTGGCCGCGAACACCCTCAGTTCCTATCGCCGTGACCTGCGCCGCTACGCCGAACACCTGAACCTGCGGGGGATCGGCGATCTCCAGGACGTCAGCGAGACGGACGTGAGCGACTTCCTGGTGGCGCTGCGGCGAGGCGATCCCGACGCCGGGATGCCGCCCCTGTCCGCGGTGTCTGCGGCCCGTGCCCTGATCGCCGTCCGGGGTCTGCACCGATTCGCCGCCGCCGAGGGGATCACGGATTCCGATGTCGCCCGCGCTGTCAAACCACCCACACCGAGCCGGCGGCTGCCCAAGAGCCTGACCATCGACGAGGTGCTGGCACTGCTGGAGGGCGCCGGCGGCGACGGTGCCGCCGACGGCCCACTGGCGCTGCGCAATCGGGCGCTGCTCGAACTGCTGTATTCGACCGGCGCCCGGATCTCCGAAGCTGTCGGCCTCGATCTGGACGACGTCGACACCCACGCCCGTTCGGTACTGCTGCACGGTAAGGGCGACAAGCAACGACTGGTCCCGGTCGGCCGGCCCGCGATCGCCGCCCTCGATGCCTACCTGGTGCGCGGCCGTCCGGATCTGGCCCGGCGCGCAGGATCCTCCTCCGGCGGAGCCATCTTCCTCAACTCGCGCGGCGGCCGGTTGTCGCGGCAGAGCGCCTGGCAGGTCCTGCAGGACGCCGCCGATCGGGCCGGGATCACGGCCGCGGTGTCGCCACACACGCTGCGGCATTCGTTCGCCACCCATCTGCTCGACGGTGGCGCCGATGTGCGGGTGGTTCAGGAACTGCTCGGCCACGCCTCGGTCACCACGACGCAGATCTACACCCTGGTCACCGTCAACGCGTTACGCGAGGTGTGGGCCGGCGCCCACCCGCGGGCGTGAGCCGATGCATCCGCGCGGGCGTCATGGATAGACTTTCGCCGATGTTCACCACGCTGCCGTCGACCACGCGGGCGGCGGCGTGACCGACGAACCCGGGGAAGTCGGTCTCACCGGCCGTCCGCCGCGCGCCATACCCGAACCACAACCGCTCACCAGCCACGGTCCGGCCGTGGTGATCTCGATGTGCAACCAGAAGGGCGGGGTGGGCAAGACCACCTCGACGATCAACCTGGGTGCCGCCCTGGCCGAGTACGGACGACGGGTGCTGCTGGTGGATCTCGACCCCCAGGGCGCGCTGTCGGCGGGCCTGGGTGTGCCGCACTACGAACTCACCAACACCGTGCACAACCTGATGGTGGAACCCAGAGTCGGCATCGACGACGTGATCGTGCACACCCGTGTCGAGGGCCTGGACCTAGTTCCCAGCAACATCGACCTCTCCGCGGCGGAAATCCAACTGGTCAACGAAGTCGGCCGGGAGCAGACCCTGGCCCGGGCGCTCTACCCGGTCCTGGATCGCTACGACTACATCCTCATCGACTGCCAGCCCTCGCTGGGACTGCTGACCGTCAACGCACTGGCCTGTTCGCAGGGGGTGATCATCCCCACCGAATGCGAGTTCTTCTCACTCCGCGGGTTGGCCCTGCTCACCGACACGGTGGACAAGGTGCGCGACCGCCTCAACCCCCGCCTGCAGATCAGCGGAATTCTGGTGACCCGTTTCGACACCCGCACCGTCAACGCCCGCGAGGTGATGGCCCGGGTCCTCGAGCGCTTCGGCGACCTGGTCTTCGACACCGTCATCACCCGCACCGTCCGTTTCCCGGAGACCAGCGTGGCCGGTGAGCCGATCACCACGTGGGCGCCGAAATCCGGGGGTGCCCAGGCGTACCGCGCGCTGGCCCGCGAGGTCATCGACCGCTTCGGCAAGTGACCACCGAATCCACGCCGGATGGGGGAGCCGGGAACGGGACCGAGCGCGCACCCGAGAAGGGCTTCCGAGTTCGGCTGAAAAACTTCGAGGGACCGTTCGACCTGCTCCTGCAACTCATCTTCGCGCATCGCCTCGACGTCACCGAGGTGGCGTTGCACGTGGTGACCGACGAGTTCATCGCCTACACCCGGGAGATCGGACCGGAACTCGAACTCGACGAGACGACGACCTTTCTGGTCATCGCCGCGACCCTGCTGGATCTCAAGGCGGCCCGGTTGCTGCCGGCGGGGGAGGTACAGGACGAGGAGGACCTGGCCCTCCTGGAGGTCCGCGACCTGCTCTTCGCCCGGCTGCTGCAGTACCGCGCCTTCAAGCACGTCGCCGAGATGTTCGCCGAACTCGAAGCCGCCGCGCTGCGGAGCTATCCGCGCGCGGTGTCACTCGAGGATCGCTACGCCGAACTGCTGCCGGAGGTGATGATCGGCGTCAGCCCCCAGGGCTTCGCCGAGATCGCCGCCGCCGCGTTCACGCCCCGACCCGTGCCGACAGTCGGCACCGACCATCTGCACGCCTCCCGGGTTTCGGTGCCCGAACAGGCCCAGCTGTTGATGGAACTGCTGGAACGCCGTGGAGTGGGCCAGTGGGCGTCGTTCTCCGAACTGGTGTCCGATTGCGCCGAACCCATTCAGATCGTCGGCCGGTTCCTGGCGCTGCTCGAGTTGTACCGCGCCCGCGCGGTAGCATTCGAGCAGCCCGAACCGCTTGGTGTGCTGCAGATTTCCTGGACCGGCGACCGACTGGCGAACGACGACCTGGTTAGAGCCGAGTGGGAAGAACCGTGACCGACGAGACCCGGACCGACGAGAACCGGACCGACGAGAACCCGACCGATGACCAATCGGCCCTCCTCGACGACGACGAACTCGCCCGGGTGCTCGAGGCGTTGCTCCTGGTGGTGGACACCCCGGTCAGCCCGGAGGCGTTGGCGTCGGCCACCGCGCAACCGATAGGCAACGTCACCGAGACACTGGTGCGCATCGCCGCGGAACTCAACAGCCGGGACAGCGGCATCGAACTGCGGGAGGCCGGTGGAGGCTGGCGGATGTACACCCGGGCACGGTTCGCGCCCTACGTCGAACGACTCCTGCTCGACGGCGCCCGCTCGAAACTGACGCGGGCAGCCCTGGAGACCCTGGCCGTCGTCGCCTACCGGCAGCCCGTGACCCGGGCCCGGGTCAGTGCGGTGCGCGGTGTGAACTGCGATGCGGTGATTCGGACGTTGGTCGCACGCGGGCTGATCACCGAGGCCGGAACAGATCCGGACAGCGGCGCGACCACGTTCGCCACCACCGAGCTGTTCCTGGAGCGCCTGGGCCTGTCCGACCTGACCGAACTGCCGGACATCGCACCGCTGCTGCCCGACGTCGACGTCATCGAGGATCTCAGCGAAAACCTCGACGCCGAACCGCGGTTCACCAAGCTGGCGGGCGGCGGGGGAGACAAATCCGGCAGCCTCGCCGCAGAGGTGAAGCCGGTGACCTTCGATGTGGACGTCGAGGCCTGAACCGATGATGAATACCGACGGAGTTCGGCTGCAGAAGGTGCTCTCCCAGGCGGGGATCGCCTCGCGGCGGGTGGCCGAGACGATGATCCGCGACGGCCGCGTCACCGTCGACGGCCGGGTGGTGACCGAACTCGGCACCAGGGTGGACCCGGACACCGCCGACATCCGCGTGGACGGCTCACGCATCGTGCTCGACGACACCATGGTCTACCTGGCGGTGAACAAGCCGCGCGGGATGCACTCGACGATGTCCGACGACCTCGGTCGACCCTGCATCGGCGATCTGGTGGAACACCGGGTGCGCGGCAACAAGAAAATCTTTCATGTGGGCAGACTCGACGCCGATACCGAGGGTCTGCTGCTGCTGACCAATGACGGCGAACTGGCGCACCGCCTGATGCATCCGTCCTTCGAGGTGCCCAAGAGCTATCTGGCCACCGTCAACGGTTCGGTGCCACGCGGATTGGGCAAGAAGTTGCGGGCCGGCGTGGAACTCGACGACGGGCCGGTGCGGTTGGACGATTTCGCCGTCGTCGACGCCGTCCCGGGCAAAACCCTGGTGCGGGTGACACTGCACGAGGGCCGGAAACGGATCGTCCGCAGACTGCTGGCGTCAGTCGGATTTCCGGTCCAGGAACTGGTGCGCACCGATATCGGAGCCGTGACGCTGGGCGACCAGCGACCCGGCAGCATCCGGGTGCTGACCCGCAAGGAAGTCGGCGAGCTGTATCAGGCGGTCGGACTGTGAGCACCCGCGGACAACAACGCCGGTCGGTGGGACCGGGTGAGGAGTCGCGAAGGTGAGCAACGTGGTGATCGCCGTCGACGGGCCGGCCGGCACCGGTAAGTCGTCGGTATCGCGCGGTCTGGCCCGCCGGATCGGAGCCAGGTACCTCGATACCGGCGCGATGTACCGGATCGTCACGCTCGGGATGCTGCGGTCCGGGGTCGATCTCGACGACCCCGAGGCCATCGCCGCCGCAGCTGATGTGCGGATTTCCGTCGGCTTCGACCCCGACAGCGAGCACGCCTACCTCGGCGAGGAAGAGGTGTCGGCGCAGATTCGAGGTGACGCGGTCACCCGGGCGGTGTCCGCAGTATCCGCGGTGCCCGCGGTACGCAGTCGGTTGGTCCACCTGCAACGCGAACTCGCCGCCGGGCCGCAGAGCGTGGTGGTGGAGGGCCGCGACATCGGCACCGTGGTCCTTCCGAACGCCGATGTGAAGATTTTCCTGACGGCCTCACCGGAGACCCGGGCCCGACGCCGCAACGACCAGAACGTCGCGGCCGGCCTGCCCGACGACTACGAGAAAGTCCTCGCCGACGTGCGCCGACGTGATCATCTGGACTCGACACGGTCGGTGTCACCGCTGTGCGCAGCCGAGGACGCCGTCATCGTCGACACCGGGGACATGACTCGCGACGAGGTGATCGACCGGCTGTGTGACCTGGTCAACCAGCGAGTGAAAGCGAGCCGATGACCGACTCGATCGCCGGCGACGGCACCTGGTCCGATGAGAGTGAGTGGGAGTTCGGCAGCGACGCCGCGCCCGGGTCAGAGGGTGAGTCTGAGGGCCCTCCGCCGGTTCTCGCGATCGTCGGACGGCCCAATGTCGGTAAGTCCACCCTGGTCAACCGGATTCTGGGCCGGCGCGAAGCCGTCGTTCAGGACCTGCCGGGAGTGACCCGCGATCGGGTGTCCTACGACGCCCTGTGGAGCGGGCGGCGCTTCGTCGTTCAGGACACCGGGGGATGGGAACCCGACGCGAAAGGTCTGCAGCGGTTGGTGGCCGAACAGGCGTCGGTGGCGATGCAGACCGCCGACGCGGTGATCCTGGTGGTCGACGCCGTGGTCGGCGCCACGGCGGGTGACGAAGCCGCGGCGCGGATTCTCCGACGATCGGGGAAGCCGGTGTTCCTGGCGGCCAACAAGGTCGACAACGAGAAGAGCGAGTCCGACGCGGCCGCGCTGTGGTCGCTGGGGCTGGGGGAGCCGCACCCGATCAGCGCGATGCACGGTCGCGGCGTGGCGGACCTGCTCGACCATGTGATCGCCGAGCTGCCCGAGGTGTCGGAGACCGCCCAGTCCGGAGGCGGACCCCGTCGGGTCGCCTTGGTCGGCAAACCCAATGTCGGCAAGAGTTCGCTGATGAACCGGCTTTCCGGCACCCAGCGGTCGGTGGTGCACGACGTCGCCGGAACCACTGTCGACCCGGTGGACTCGCTCATCGAACTGGATGGCCGCGTCTGGCGTTTCGTCGACACGGCGGGTCTGCGCCGGAAGGTGGGGCAGGCCAGTGGACATGAGTTCTACGCGTCGGTACGCACCCACGGCGCGATCGACGCCGCCGAGGTCGTCATCGTGCTCATCGACGCATCGGAGCCGCTGAGCGAGCAGGACCAGCGGATTCTGTCGATGGTGATCGAGGCGGGCCGGGCGCTGGTGCTCGCGTTCAACAAGTGGGACCTGGTCGACGAGGATCGGCGGTATCTGCTGGATCGGGAGATCGACCTGCAACTGGGCCAGGTGCAGTGGGCACCGCGGGTGAACATCTCAGCGATGACCGGGCGGGCGGTACAGAAGCTTGTCCCGGCGATGGAGACCGCGCTGGCGTCCTGGGACTCCCGCATCTCCACAGGCCAACTGAACAACTGGCTCAAGGAGGTGGTGGCGGCGACACCACCGCCGGTGCGGGGCGGCAAGCTGCCACGGATTCTCTTCGCCACCCAGGCCACCGCGCGACCGCCGACGTTCGTCCTGTTCACCACCGGATTCCTGGAGGCCGGCTACCGGCGCTTCCTCGAACGCAAGCTGCGCGAGACCTTCGGCTTCGAGGGATCGCCGATCCGCATCAACGTCCGGGTCCGGGAGAAGCGTACGGCCCGGCAACGCTGACCAACCCACCGCGCCGAGCGCTACGCTTCGGACGTGACCGGGCGGGGGAGCGACACACTCAGCGCCAGTCCGACGGCACCGCCGCACAAGCGTTCGGAACTGGTGGCCGCCGTCGGCCTGTTCGGCGTCGTCTTCTCCGCCTACCTCCTGGGCGCCTGGCTGGCGTGGAAGTCCTTCGGCTCAGCGGTCGGACCGGCCTTCTTCTATCCGTCCGCCGGCGTCACCGTGGCCGCCATGATCCTGACCAAACGCTCCCGATGGCCGTCCGTCATCGTCGCGATCATCCTCGGCGAGGGGCTCGTCGACGTCTACTTCGGCAATCCGCCGACCGTCGCGGCCGGTTACGCCCTGGCCAACGTCGTTGAGCCGTTGATCGGAGCGTCGCTGACCCTGCGCTGGTGTCGGGGTGTGCCCGACCTGCGCCACCGACGGGATCTGTCGCTGTTCGTCGCCGGTGCCTGCGTGATCGCGCCGGTATTCGCCGGTCTCATCGGCGGCACGACGGCCTCCTGGTATCACGAATCGGACTGGCTGTCCGGCGTCGTGCAGTGGTGGGCCGGCGACAGTGTCGGTGTCCTCGTGGCAGCTGCGCCGATTCTGTTGTGGGCCAAGCAGTATCCGGTTGTCAGGGCCCGGCCGGTGGAGACGGTCGTCGTCGTGCTTCTCGCGGGTGTGTTCTCGGTCGCGGCGTTCTGGTCGCAGGCGCAGCCGTCCATGCTGATCCTGCCCGTCCTGGCCTGGGCGGCGCTGCGACTCGACGTACTCGGTGCCGCGCTGACCGGCATGGTGATCGCGTTCGTCGCGACCACGATGACCTCGCGCGGCCGCGGGGTGTTCAGTGAGATGGACCTTTCCCCGCCGAGCCAGTTGGTCGTCACCCAGTTGTTCGTCGCCATCATGCTCATCGTCGCGCTGCTGCTGGCGCAGGAGGCGGCGGCCCGCCTGCGGGCGATCCGGGACCGGGAGACCGAACGGCGGGAACAACGCCGGTTGCGGAGCGTCTCGGATCTCGCCCAGCAGCTTTCGGCCGCCCTGACACCGGCGGAGATCGGCCGCACCCTGGAGAGCCGACTCATCACCGAGGGCGGGCCCGGGGCGATGAGCCTGGGACTGATCAGCCGTGACGGCGAGCGCCTGGAATGGGTGACGCGAGCGGGTCTGCCCGCCTCGATTACGACGAAGTTCGTCGACGGTGTTCCGTTGGAGGAACAGACGATGGCCACCGAGACGGTGCGGTTGGGTCAGCCGATCATGCTTCGCAGCCGGGCGGAGTACGCCGACCGCTATCCCGCTACGGCGTCCTGGCTGAACGGTACGGGCGTTCGCTCGATGGCCAGTTGGCCCCTCGACGCCGGGGGCCGGCCGATCGGCGTCGTGCAGTTGATGTGGACTGAGCCGCAGCCACTCGACGCCGCCCAATGCGCGTACTTCTCCGCGGTGGCCACCATGGTCGGCCAGGCACTGGTACGCGCCCGGGTTTATGCCGACGATCATGCCCGGGCCGCGGTCCTCCAATCGGCGGTCCTGCCGACTGTTCCGGGACATGCCGACGGTCTCGAGGTTCTCGTGGGTTACGAGCCCGCCGACGATGTCCATGGTGTGTGCGGCGACTGGTACGACATCTTGCCGCTGAGCGGACACCGGTCGTACCTGGCAGTCGGCGATGTCGTCGGCCAGGGCTTGCCGGCGGTGACCGACATGGCCCAGTTGCGCAGTGCAGCAAGGGCGCTGGCGATTCAAGGTCTGGCACCGGGAGGAATCCTCACCGAGTTGAACAGCTTCACCCACCACCTCACCAAGGGCCGGTTCGCGACCATGACGGTAGCGACCTTCGACTCCGGCACCGCCGTATTGCGCTACGCGCTGGCCGGAAACCCACCACCGCTGTTGCGCCGAAAGGCGTCCGGTGAGGTGGTCCGACTCTCGGGAGCATCCGGACCCGCGCTGGGCCCGATCGCCGGGGCCGTCTACTCCGAGGACTCCGTGCGACTCGAAGCGGGCGACATCGTCCTGCTCTACACCGACGGACTGGTCGAGCGGCGGGATAGGGATATCGACGCCGGAATCGCCCAGGCCGAGAGACTGGTGGCCGACTGGGACCCGGCCATTCCGCTGTCCCATGCGGCCGGATCGTTGCACCAGACGCTGGCCCCGAGGCCGCGCGTCGACGACGTGTGCACGGTGGCCGTCCGGGTCACCGCCCCGGCGTCCTGACGTGCACTACGCGTGGGAGGTGCTGGCCGACGGCGTACACCGTTGCCGCCTGCCCTTTCTGGATGTCACCGTGGGACTGGTGGTCGGTTCGGCGGCCGTGCTGCTGATCGACTGCGGGACGACGCTGTCGGAGGCCGAACGCCTTGCCGGCGATGTCGTCGAACTCACCGGGCGACCCGTGAGCGATGTGGTTCTCACCCATCACCACTTCGACCACATCCTGGGCTCGGCCGGGTTTCCGGAGGCACGACTCCACTGCGCAGAACCTGTCATGGTCGCCTTGACCAGAGGTATCACCACAGTGCGCGACCATGCCGTGAGCTACGGCGCCGACCGCGGCGAGATCGACCGCACGGTCGCCCGATTGCGGGCGCCTGATCACACAGTCGCCCGATTGCGGGCGCCTGACCGCACGGTCGCCCGATTGTGGGCGCCTGACCGCACCGTCTGCTGCACCCGGATCGACCTGGGCGACCGCGTCGTGCACATCGATCATCCGGGACGCGGCCACACCGATCACGACCTCGCGGTGGTCGTCCCACCGCGAGGTCCTGGTGATCGTCCGGTGGTCTTCTGCGGCGACCTGGTCGAGGAGTCCGCGGACCCCGCCGTCGACGAGGGCTCGGATCTGGCGGCGTGGCCGGCAGCCATCGAACGACTGCTGCAGTGGGGCGGTTCCGACGGGGTCTACGTTCCGGGCCACGGTGCCGTCGTGGATGCCGGGTTCCTGGCCGGGCAGCGCGACTGGCTGCGCCGGGCCGGTGCCGAAAAGGGGCTCTGAGCTTTCGCGGCCCTGGCCCCCCATCGTTGCGGGGCTGATAGTTTCCGCACCGTGCGAAGTCTGCTCATCTCGCTGCCGCCGGTGGTGGTCGCCACCGTACTGCTGGTGTTCTTCTGCACGGTGAGCTTCGCGGCCCGCGGTCTGGTGTTGCGTCGCTGCGGCGAGGAAACCCGTGACGAACTGGCCGAACAGGCTCAGGGAGCGCTCACCGGGATGGCCGCGACCTTCGCTCTGTTCATCGGATTCGCCATCTCGATCGGCTGGGGCGCGGTCTCGGAGGCGCAACGGGACGTCGAGCGGCATGCTTCCGCCATCCAGCAGATGACATGGGAGCTCCGCAACATTCCCGATGCGAGCGCATCCGCGGCGCTGACCGAAAAGCTCGCTGCGTACGCCTCGATGGCGGCCCACCAGGATGTGCCGTTCCTCGCCCGTGGGGTCACCATCGGCCTCCCGTCATCGCCGGCCCTCGACGACTTCGAGACCGCGCTGAACGACTACGTGGCCGGACAGCCCGACCGCGTGGGCGCAGACGGTCTGCACTCGGCGATGTCCCAACTCGTCTCGTCGGCATCCACCGTGTCGGCCGTCGCGAGTCGCACGCTACCGCCGCCCCTGGTGGCCCTGCTGTTCGTCGTCGCGGTCCTGGTCTCGGTGGTGATGGGAATGTCGACGGTCACCTACGGCAGGCCATCACTGGTCTTCGTCTGGGTGTCCTGCCTCATCCCGGCGCTGTCCATCGCCGTCGTGCTCGCCCTCGCCTACCCTTTTGCCCTCCGGACCGGGCTGACGACCGCGCCGCTTCGGGTCGTCGCCGAACATCTCGCGGCGGCGACCTGAGTCAGCCCGCTCCGGCCCGCGACCCCGAGACCTATGCTTTGCCGAACCACGTCGAAAGGGCGCCGATGTGCACCAACTGCGGACTTGCGGCGGCAGTGGTCGGCGGTGGTGGGGGAGCAGCGGCGCGATCGGCTCCGACCCCTACACCTGACACCCGCAACACGACCACGGTGTTTCGGGGCGGAACCGTGTACACCCTCGACCCCCGGCTGCCATGGGCCCAGGCTGTCGCGGTGCGCGGCCGCGACATCATCGCGGTGGGCTCCGACGACGAGGTCTCAGCGGTCACCGGACCCGACGCGCGGATTATCGAACTGGCGGGCCGGATGGTGCTGCCGGGATTCGTCGAAGGCCATATCCATCCGCTGGTCGGCGGCTTCATGACCTCCGGCGTCGATCTCCAGCTACCGACCAGGGAGGCGGCTCTCTCGGCCATCGCCGAGTACGCGCGGGCTCATCCGACCGGTCCGGTCCGTGGATTCGGTTGGCGGGTCGACATGTTCGGGCCGGAGGGCCCGCATCGGGCCGACCTTGACGCGATCATTCCGGACCGGCCCGCGTTCTTCTTCGCGATCGACGCCCACAGTCTGTGGGTGAACAGCGCAACGCTGAAAGCCGCCGGTGTCAGCCGGGATTCACACGATCCGCAGCCGGGTTTCAGCTACTACGCCCGCGATCAATCCGGGGAGCCCACCGGCTTCGTGCTGGAGATGGCGGCGGTACTGCCCATGATCCACGCCGTGGAACCGATGACCAAGGACCTGCTGGCCCGGCTTTTCGCCGACTGGCTGCCGCAGGCCGCAGCAGCGGGGATCACCTCGGTGTTCGACGCCGGAATGCCGCCGGTGGGGGGCGATCCGGCGGGCCTGGCAAGCGTCTACACCGATCTCGAATCGGCGGGCGGCCTGCCCTTCCGAGTGGTGGTGTCACACCTGGTCAAGGGGCCGCCCATCGATGACGCGGTGGCCGATGCGCAGCGGCTGACGGCATCGCTCGGCACCGAACTCGTCCGGGGCGGTGTTCTCAAGATCCTCGGCGACGGCACGGTAGAGGGACACACCGCCTGCCTGCTACAGCCCTACACCGACAAGCCCGACGAGACCGGGCAGTCGCCCTTCACCGAAGATGAGTGGCATCGGCTGGTCGGCGCAGCCGACCTGGCCGGCCTCGACATCCACGTGCACGCCATCGGGGATCGGACGATCCGCCTCGCGTTGGACGCACTCGAGGCGGCGATCCGCACCAATCCGGCGCGCGACCGCCGGCACACCATCGCCCATCTGCAGATCGTGGACGACGCCGACCAGGCCCGGTTCGGGGAACTCGGTGTGTACGCACAGTTCTCCGCCAACTGGCTGTCCGCCGACCCCGGCACCGTCGACACCACGATCCACCGCTGCGGTGTCGAGCGACAGCGAAAGACGTTTCGCCCCAAATCAATTCTGGATCGCGGAGGTACGGTCACCTTCGGCACCGACTGGCCCGCCGCGGGGTGGTTCTCGACCTACCGACCACTCGACTCGATCCAGGTGGCGGTAACCCGGCAACTCGTCGGCGACCCGGATGGACCGGTCCTGGATCCGGCCGGGGAGAGGCTGGATCTGGCTGACGCCGTGTACGCCAATACCTTGGGAGCCGCCCGTCAGTTGCGACTCGACGATCTGGTCGGGTCGTTGCAGCCGGGCAAGCGGGCTGATCTGGTGGTGCTGGGTCAGAACATCTTTGAGGTTCCGCCGCACGATATCGCCGCGACACCGATCGACATGACGATGATGGACGGCCGCTTCACCCATGGGGATGACGATGACTGAGCCGCCTGATGACCGCCCACCCGCCGGGCCGCCCGGTGGATTCGAGGCACCCGTCCCGCCGCCTCCGGGATACCCCGGGCCCTACCCGTACGGCTATCCGCCCCCGCCCGGGGGCTACCCGCCCTATCCGCCCTCGCCCGGGGGCTACCCGCCCTATCCGCCCGGGGGATACCCACCGGGCTATCAGTACGTTCTGCCTCAGGCGACCCGCCGAATCTCCGTGGGAATGGTCATCCTCGGAATGATGATCGGCAGTGCCGGCTGGCTGGTGCTGTTCATCCCCACCGCCGCGGTCTTCGGCCGACTGTTCGGTATCGGCTCGACCCCGTCGGTGGTCATCACGAACCTGATCCTGGTCGTGCTGGGGATCGCACTCCTCGTCTTCCCCAAGACCCGCCAGGCGGCCGCCGGGCTACTCCTCGGGCTGGCCATCGGTCTCATCGTCTGGGCAGGCATGTGCGCAGCGCTTCTGCAGTGACGACCCCATGACGGCGATCTCGAACCTGCGGCCCGACGCAGTGCATGCGATCTTCGTCGCCCTCGGGATTCTCACCGCGGCAGTGGTTTTCATCATCGAGGCGCGACGGCGCGGGACCACCGATGAGCGCGTGTTGTACGTGGTGACCGGGGCACTCCTCGGTGGCGCGCTGTTCATGCGGCTGGGCACCTGGCTGCAGCACATTCACCTACCGGACAACGCGCCCCTCGTCGAGCATTGGCTCTACGGCAACCGTTCCATCCTGGGCGGGCTGTTCGGCGCCTGGCTCGGGGTGCACGTCACCAAGCGGCTGGTGGGTTACCGCGCACGAACCGGCGACCTGTTCGCCCCCGCCGTCGCGCTGGGGATGACTGTGGGGCGGGTCGGTTGTCTGCTGACCGAGGCTCCCGGCACGCCCACCGGAACCGGTTGGGGCGTCACCCTCGACCCCGAACGCGCCGCCATTCTCGGTGTGCCGGCCGGCGTCGGCCTGCATCCATCCTTCGCCTACGAGATCCTCTTTCACCTCGCCGCCTTTGGGGTGCTGTGGTTCTGGGCCCGGCACCAGAACCTGCCGCCCGGCGAGACGTTCGTCTGGTACGTCGCCGCCTACGGGACCTTCCGGTTCTGGGTCGAGTTCGTCCGTGGCAACGAGGTCGTCTGGAGCGGGCTCACCCGCCCGCAACTGGTCCTGGCCGTCGCGATCCCGGTCGTCGCGGCGCGCATCTTCCTGCAGTGGAAGCGAGGCAAGTACTCCGGTGTTCGCCGAACCACACCCAGTCCCGACCCCTCCGGAATAGGGAGCTGACCGATGCCGTCCCCGTCACCCCCAAGCGGCATGCCCCTGCGAAGGGACCGGATTCACCGCTACGTCAATGCCTTCTGCCCGCTCTGTCACGAGGAGGACCCCGGTCGGCCGCTGGAAGAGGTGATGCGGCTGAGCGGGTGGCTGGTCGAACGGGACGGCCGGATCTGGCTGGAACGGGGGTGTACACGGCACGGGTTGGTGCGCACGCTGTACGACGAATCCGCGGAGATTCTGCGCTATCTCGAGGAGTGGACCGCGCCGACCAAGGTCCACGAACCGGACGTGCGCGGCAACTTCGCACCGGTCCCGGTGGCGTACGAACGGGGATTGCCCGAGATGCAGTCCCAACACACCTGCATCCTGTTGGAGGATCTCCTCGACCACTGCAATCTGAAATGTCCCGCCTGTTTCGCGGCCTCGGGTCCGGCGATGGCCTCGGTGGCTCCGCTGTCCGAGGTGCTCGCCAACGTCGACACCCGGCTCAGCCGGGAGCGCGGCCGCCTCGACGTGGTGATGCTCTCCGGTGGCGAGCCGACGCTCTATCCACGACTGGCAGAGCTACTCGATGCTCTGGTGGCCCGCCCGATCGTGCGGATTCTGCTGAACACCAACGGGATCACGCTGGCACAGGATGACGCACTGATCGCTCTCCTGCGCCGGCACCGGGAGCGGGTCGAGGTCTACCTCCAGTACGACGGCGAGTCTCCGCAGGCATCCCAGGTGCATCGCGGCGCGGATCTCATTCGCTTCAAAGAGCTTGCTTTGCAGAGACTTTCGGCAGCCGAGGTGTTCACCACCCTCACCATGACGGCGACGCTTCATGTCAACGACGACCAGGTCGGCACCGTGCTGCGGCGGGCGCTGAGAACTCCCTACGTCGGCGGGGTGACCATCCAACCGGTCTTCGGCAGCGGCCGGGCCATCGACATCGACCCGCACGACCGCCTCACCCACACCGGTGTGCTGGCGCGACTGGAGGAGCAGACCGGCGGCCTGGTGACCTGGCGCGATCTGACCGCCCTGCCGTGCTCACACCCGCACTGCTGCTCGGTGGGTTACCTGCTGCGCGACGACTCCGGAGTCTGGCGCTCGCTGACCGCTCTGATCGGACATGACCGGCTCAAGCAGTGGCTCGACATCGAACCGGAGCTCCTGGCCAACCGGATCGCCGATGACGCCATTCCCGAAACGCTGCACCTGGCGGTGAAGGAATCCCTGCTCGGCCTGCTCTCGGAGCAGTCATCCCTGTCGCACCCGCGGATCGGACAGATCTGGCGGGATATCTGCACCACCTGCGATCTGGGGATCGGCACCCTGACGACCCTGGCCGCCGCGCGGCTTCCGGGCCAGCAGCGCCAACTGCGAAGACTGCTCGGGGAGCGCGTCGTGCGGGTCACCGTCAAACCCTTCATGGATATGAACACGATGATCGAGGAGCGTCTGACCCAGTGCTGCGTGCATGTCGGCACGGTGGGGGAGACCGGCGCGCACCAGTGCGCACCCTTCTGCGCCGTCCAGGCCTGGCCGGGGCTGGCGCGGACGAGACTGTCGACCGCCACCGGTGAGCGGCCATGACCGCCGATCGCTCCGGTACCGACCCCCGCCTCGTCGAACCCCAACGCGCCGAACCTGCCGAGCCGCCGTTCGATCCGCTGCGACTGTGCGTCTTCGCGACCGTCGCCGCGCTGGGCTGGCTGTTCGGGCCGCTGGCGCTGTTGGTCTTCGCCGTCGTCGGCTACCTCGGCTACGCCCGCGCACGCCGCCGTGGCCTCACCTCATCCCGATGCAGATTGCGGGACACCCGGCTGGTTCTCGCCTATCTGGCTGTTCTGATCCTCGTTTCGGCGCTCGCCATCGTCCTGGCGTTCACCGGAAACACACGCATCGGACTGTGGTGACCACACGGCCGTCCCCGCCTTCGTGCTCCGCTGACGGATCGTCACAACGCGACCGATAGTAGGACAAATAGTAGGATAAGTACGTGGCCAAAGAGAAGATATCCGTGACGGTCGATGTCGCCGTGCTCGCCGCCGCGGACGCCGACGCCGAGGCTGCCGGCCAGAGTCGCTCCGAACTGGTCGAGCAGGCTCTTCGCCATGAGCACCTTCGTCGGGAGCTGTACACCTATACGACCCGGACCGTACCGGCCCTGGATATCGACTCGTACGCGGCGCAGGTGAGTGAAGCCAACAGGGCAGCAGGCCTGTGATCGCGCCGGGCGACATCTCGCCGCGCCTGGACACCGACCGCGAACTCTATGTGGCGGTGCTCTCCAACTCCATCCATATCGCCGCCAACACCGGCCGGGTGATCACGTGTCCGTTCATCCCCGGTCGAATACCGGATGACGCCATGGCGATGGTCATTTCCATCAGCAACCCCGAGGGAGTCCTGCTGCCCGAACTCGTCCAGTGGTTGCCGCGGTCCGCGATCGGCCCGGCGATCGGTAATACCGGGACGACCGCGCTTGGCGAGGCGGGGTTGATCGTGGCCGCATTAATCTCGTGAAGGACGGGAGCCATCAATACGTCACAGTGACGAATTGATGAACGACACCCCGGACGGTTCCGGCTCGGGGCCCGAGTGGGTTTACCCGAAGCATCCGACCCAGGAGCCCTCAGGGCCGGTGGCCAGCCCGGCCAGACGGCGTCCCGATTCGGAAAGACCGGGGCTGCCAGACGGAAGCTTCGGGCATCACCGAAGTCGGCGCGCGGGCAGATGAGGCGCGTTCACAGAGGCACGCGGGACGAGTCGCGGATCGCGACAGGCGGGACGAGTCGCGGATCGCGACAGGCGGGACGAGTCGCGAATCATGACAGCTGCAGCTGTCCGATCCGGAACTTTCTGAGAGCGCGGGGGAGTGCTGACCGGCGCACTCTCAACTGGTTGTGTACGGCATCAGGCCAAGAAATCCACGACAACGTGAGAGTGCCGGATGAAATCCAGAAAGACCTGAGAGCGTCAGAGTGGCTCATCCGGTCGATCCAGTGACGTCACGGGCACCGGATCGCGCCGTGCGATTTCCATACGCGCGTCGCGCCGCGCAGCGGCGGATTTGCGAGCGGGCTGCGGGGGCGTAGCGCTACTGACCTACCATCAAATCGCTCGCAGGCACCCCGAGCGCGTCGGCGATACGAAATAATCGCTCGTACGGCAATCCGCGCTGGCCGCTTTCGACTCCGCTGAGCACGGAACGGTCCACACCGGAGGGGCGCCGTTAGTGGTCACGACCCCCTACAACATCTACAGCAGCTCCTGGACCGACGAGTCCGGGGTTGTTACCCGCACCGTTGACGTCCTGGGCGCTGCGTTGGTTGCGGTGCTTGGCGACACCGCGGCCAGGAAGTCGTCTGCGATCTTCGACCCCGCGGCGGTGAGGTCGACGGTGGCGAACCGGATACGCCGTCCCTGGATGACGACCTCCTCGTCGAAGCGGCCGTCGATCACGGGATGCAACATCAGCCCCTCTGACGGGTTCTCGCCTTCGGTCGCCGCCTGGGACATCAGGTAGGCGTAGATCTGGTAGACGTAGTCGCTTTTCAGGGTCGTTGCGCGGTAATAACCGGCCTTCGTGACGGAGGTGAACTTGGTGTCGATGACGATCCGGCGCGATCCTTGGCCGTCAGGGTTCGGATGTTCGAGGACGATGTCGAGCTCCATGTGCGGGAGCACAGCGTCCATACCGGCTGACGCGTCGGAGATGTCCCACTGCTGAGTGGGGCCGTGCTTCACCTTCCATCCCTTTCGCGTCAGGTGATGCCGGTAGATCCCGTGGGAGGCATGCTCGAACAGCTTGCGCAGGTAGTGGACGTCGTCCGCCGGCAGCGGCAGGCGACGGTCGCCCTCGTCCGTGGTCGGGATGGCGAAATTAAGCAACAGCTCAGCGGCGGCCAGCATTGTCCGGTCGCGTTGGAGCAGGCGCTGCTGTCGCAGG
>JAKOYE010000062.1 GCA_029780675.1 Actinomycetes bacterium | reverse complement strand
CGCGGCGGCGGCAGCGCGCCCTCCGCGCGGAGCCGGGCCGCATGCTCGGCCAACGCGTCGACCAGCGGACCCACCGCGGCGGTCTCCGGCTGAACGTCGACCCGCAAGCCGAACTCGGCCGCGGTTTCTGCGGTCTTCGGCCCGATGCAGGCCACGATGGTGCGGGCGTGCGGCTTGCCGGCGATGCCGACGAGGTTGCGGACCGTCGACGACGAGGTGAAGCAGACCGCGTCGAACCCGCCGGTCTTGATCATCTCCCGGGTCTCGGCGGGCGGCGGTGCCGCTCGCACGGTCCGGTAGGCCGTCACATCCTCAATCTCCCAGCCGCGCTCGCGCAGCCCCTCGGCGAGGGTTTCGGTGGCGATGTCCGCGCGCGGCAGCAGCACCCGGTTGACCGGGTCGAAGATGCTGTCGTACTCGGGGAACTCGTCGAGCAGGCCCAGCGAGGACTGCTCACCGGAGGGGACCAATTCGGGGCTGATCCCGAAGGCACGCACCCGGTCCGCGGTGGCCTCGCCGACGCAGGCGATCTTCACCCCGGAGAACGCCCGGGCGTCCAGACCGAACTCGCCGAACTTCTCCCACACCGCGCGCACGGCGTTGGTGGAGGTGAACACCACCCACTGGTAGCGGCCGTCGACCAGACCCTTGACCGCCCGCTCCATCTGGGCGGGGCTGCGCGGCGGTTCGACGGCGATGGTCGGCACCTCGACCGGCAGCGCGCCGTGTCCGACGAGCCGATCGCTCATCTCGCCGGCCTGCTCCTTGGTGCGCGGCACCAGGACGGTCCAGCCGTACAGGGCGCGGCTCTCCCACCAGTTCAGCTTGGCCCGCTGGGTGACGGTGCGGCCGATGGTGACCACCAGCGCCCCGGCCATCAGTCCACTGCCCTCACCGCCCAGCGCAGAGCGGTCGGCCAGACCGGCCAGGGTGGTCTCCACCGAACGCTGCGCGCAGGTGGTGCCCTGGGCCGTCACCACGCACGGGGTGGCTTCGGCCAGTCCGTACTCGATCAGGGTGCCGGCGGCCTCGGGGAGATGTGAGGCGGTGGCGGTGAGAATGAGCGGGCCGGGAGCGGCGGCGAGCGCGGCCCAGTCCACCTCACCGCGGACATCGGCGACGGTGTGCGTGGAGCCCTGGGGCAGGCCGGCGTAGCTGGGCACGGCGACGGTGGCGGGCAGGCCCGGCACGATCTCGAACGACAGGTGCGTCTTGGCGACGGCATTGACCTCGGTGATCACCGCGTCGACCGACAACGGGTCGCCGGCCACCAACCGGACCACATCGGCACCGTTCCGGGCCTCGGCGACCAGCGTCTTGGCCACCTCGGCGGGCTCCCCGAGCGCAGGCCGGATGTCCGGGCCGGAGGAGTGCACGGGCACGTCCGCGCCGTCGGCGGGGGTGTCGTTGGGGGCGGGCGCCGGGCCGGCCGCCGGGGGGAGATCGGAACCGACGAGGTCGAGCACCCCCTGCGGGACGTCGGGGTCGGTGAACACGCAGGCGGCGTTGGCGAGTACCGTGCGCGCCCGGGTGGTCAGCAGCCCGGGGTCCCCCGGACCCGCGCCGACAAAGGTGATGTGGCCCGGCTTCGACTTGCGTCCTCGCCCGCTCGCGTGACCAGTCATCGCATCTCCCGCGTCTCTCACACCGCACTCCCGCTCCTCGCGGAATCGGCACCTACCGCTCCGACATGACCTCGCGCGCACCGAGTTCGAACAGCTCGGCCGCTACCGAGAGCCCCAGCTCTGCGGCGCGGTCAGGACTGCCGATACCCGACGCGCGGATCACGTCGGATCCGTCTGCCGCCGCCACGCAGGCGCGTAGCGACAGCTCATCGAAGACGCGGCCGTCATCATCGATGGATTCGACCACTTCCGCGATCGCACCCACCGGTGCGGAGCAACCCGCCTCCAGTTCGGCCAGCAGGACACGCTCGGCGGTGACCGCTGCGCGAGTGTCGGGATCGTCCAACGTTCCCAACAACTCCACCAGCCCGGTGTCGCCTGCGCGGCATTCCACCGCGAGCGCACCTTGGGCCGGCGCCGGCACCATCTGTACCGGCTCGAGCGACTCGGTGACGTCGCCGAGCCTTCCGAGCCGGGACAAACCGGCCCGGGCAACCACGACGGCATCGAAATCACCGTTGCTTACCCTGTTTAACCTGGTGTCTAGGTTGCCTCGCAGGGGCCGGATTTCCAAACCGAGACCCAGTGCTCTAAGCTGTGCCGCCCTGCGGACGGACGAGGTGCCGATGACCGAACCCGCCGGGAGCTCGCCGAGCACCAGTCCGTCGCGGGCCACCAGGGCGTCGCGGGGGTCCTCCCGCGGCGGCACCGCGGCGATCACGAACCGCGCATCCGGCGCCGTCGGCAGGTCCTTGTACGAGTGCACCGCCATGTCGACCCGGCCGTCGGCGATGGCCTCCCGCAGTGCGGCGGTGAACACCCCGACCCCGATCTCGGCGACCGGACGGTCGGAGCGGTCGCCCTCGGTGCTGATGATCACCAGTTCGGCGGCGTGCCCGCGGGCGATCAACGCATCACGAATGGTTCCCGCCTGCGTGGTCGCCAGCAGGCTGCCCCGAGTACCGATCCGGATCACTGGTGCAGGGCCGCAATCAGGGCGTTGAACGGTTCCTCGAGCAGGTCGAAAAACTCGCTGTTCTCGACGATCCTTGTCGCGCTGGTCACGATATCTCTCGCCTGTTGAAAATAGGGATTGTCCTTGTCGTTCTGGAAGTTCTTGGCGCCCCACAGGTGGTAGAACGTCCGGTGCAGTTCCTCGTCGACACTGCCGGGCGGTAAGTCCAGGTCGTACGGCATGAAATAGTCGTCACAGGAGACCACCCCGCTAAAGGACTTGGTGGTGATCGGTCGTCCACCAACCCGGCGCCAGTACTCGACGAGAGCCGCGAGGAACCACTGCTCGATCATGATCTGGGCCGAATTCGGCGGCGTCATCCGGTGTGAATTTTGATTCGCGTACTGCAACTCACCGGTGGAATCCAGGACGAAGTCGAAGTAGGCCGTCACGTAATCCGACTTCAAAGCCTCGTTGAACATCCCGATCACGGCGCAGTTCATCGGCTGTGAGTTGTGGAATGACTTGGCGATCTGCTCGTCCCAGACAAAGCCGGGCGGGCCTTCCACATCGAAAATGTTCGGGTACGGACCTGAGAATTCACGGTGGAGATACAACAGGTCGCAATCAGTGAATTCCCGCAAAGGCTTCTGGAGCACGATGTCGGTATCGAATATCACGAACGGTGTCGCGAGTTTCGACATCGCCCAGATCTTCGGCGAAGCCCAGATCTTCGGCGAAGCCCAGAAACGGTGCGAGATCCGTTCCCGAGGATAGTCGTCGAAAAAGTCGACAATTATTTCATCGTAGAGGCGCGTTATCTTCCAGTGGTCAAAATATTCGACCATCCTGGTATCCGCAATGAGGACGAGCGGAATGTCGTGGTTGAACTCCTTGTGAGTCAGACAGGAGTACATATGGGTGATCAACTCCAGTGGACGCGTCCGAGTGTCCACAACCGGATTTCGCTCACTGTTCAGGACGTAGACGTGATACGCCCTCAACTCAGCTCGTTCTCCCCGATGGGGAATTCACCCGCCGCGACGGCGTCGACCGCCTGCGGGTCGAGCTCGAACAGCTCGCGCAGCGCTTCGGCGTAGGAATCCCCGCCGGGGGACCCGGCCAGTTGCTTGACCCGGACGGTCGGGGCGTGCAGCAGCTTGTCGACCACCCGGCGCACAGTGCGGGCGACCTCATCGCGCTGCGCCGAGTCCAAGCCGGGCAGCCGGTTCTCCAGCCGCAGCAGTTCGGCCTCCACCACGTCGGCGGCGCGCTGCCGCAATGCGGTGACCGTCGGAGTGACCTCGGCCATCCGCTGGTTCGCCAGGTAGGCGGCAACCTCGGCGGCGACGATCCGGCGGGCCGCGTCGGCGTCGGCGGCGGCCGCCCGGGCCGACGGCTCCCGCTGCACCCGGTCCATATCGACGACCGACACCCCCGGCAGGCCGGCGACAGCCGGGTCGATGTTGCGCGGCATACCCAAGTCACAGAGAACCAGCGGTTCGGTGAGCTCGTCGCGGCGCGACGCGGCCAGCGCGTGATGAACGTCCGCCAGCGAGACCACCGGGCGCACCGCGCCGGTGCAGCTGATCACGACGTCGGCGGCGGCCAGCGCAACCGGCAGATCTTCCAGTGCGACGGCGCGTGCCGAAACACCCTGCGCGGCGATGTTCTGCGCCAACCGTTCGGCACGCGGCAGGGAGCGATTGACCACGTGGACCTCACCGACCCCGGCCCGGATCAGATGGGCCGCGGACAACCCGCCCATCGACCCCGCGCCGATCACCGTCGCGGTGCGGCCGGCGATACCGGCGAGCCTTTCGGCCGCGATGTCCAGCGCAACCGAGACCACGCTGGCCCCGGCTGCGTCGATCCGGGTCTCCGAGTGCACCCGCTTGCCGACAGCCAGCGCTCGCTGGGACAGATCGTGCAGCACCCGGCCGACCGTCCGATTGGTTTCGGCGGTGGCATAGGCGCGGCGCACCTGCCCCAGCACCTGCTGCTCCCCGAGCACCGCACTGTCCAACCCGCTGGCCACCGCGAACAAATGCTCGACGGCAGCCTCGCTATAGCGGACATAGGCATGTTTGGTGATGTCGCCCATCGACATGCCGGAGTGCTCGGCGAGCACCTGGCCGATCGCCGACAGCCCCCCGTGGAAGGCGTCGACCACCGCGTAGACCTCGACCCGGTTGCAGGTCGACAGCATCATCACCTCGGTCACCAGCGGGGAATCCAGCACCTGCTGGACCAGCTTGGCCTGGTCGGCCTCGTCGGTGGACAACCGCTCGAGGACTGAGACCGGAGCGCTGCGGTGAGACACCCCGAACAAGAGGACGCTCACTGCGCGATCACCTACCGCTCCCCTCAACCATGAGTTCAGAGTGTGAAACTACTCGCTACGGTAGGCGCTTCGCAGCGGGCTCACCAAATTGACCGGCGGCTTCACCGCTTCGTGACGTCGGCCCGCAGTCGCGGTTCGTCGACGTCCCAATAGCTGTGCTCCCTGCCGTCGAGCAGAACCACCGGCAGTCGGTCGCCATACTCGGCCCGTAGCGCGGAGTCCCCGGCCGCGGCGACGGCGTCGACGTCGATCACGGACAGGTCGAACCCGAGTTCGGTGGCCAGTTCGGCGAGCCGGTCGTGAACCCGCACACAGATACCGCACCCGGCGCGGGTCAGCAGTTCGACATGGGGACGGCTCATGGTTGATCATTCTGGCATCCGGGGCCGTGACATCCGGCGCCCCCGGCAGAGCCGATGGCCTGGCGATAGGCTGGCGTTATGGATTCGGGGCAGGCCAGCGCCGCGGGGATCTTCGAGGGTCCGGCGGCCGAGGGGCCGGCGACCGGTGCCCCGCCGCTGGATCTGACGGCGGCCGCTTTCTTCGACGTCGACAACACCCTGGTGCAGGGTTCCTCCCTGGTGCATTTCGGCCGGGGCCTGGCGGCCCGCAAGTACTTCCAGTACTCCGACGTCTGGAAGTTCATCTACGCGCAGGCCAAGTTCCAGCTCACCGGCCGGGAGAACAGCGACGACGTCGCCGAGGGCAGGCGCAAGGCACTGGAGTTCATCGAGGGCCGCTCGACGGCCGAGATCACCGAACTCGGCGAGGAGATCTACGACGAGATCATCGCCACCAAGATCTGGCCGGGTACCAGGGCTCTGGCGCAGGCACACCTCGATGCCGGCCAGCAGGTGTGGCTGGTCACCGCGACGCCCTACGAACTGGCCGAGATCATCGCCCGGCGACTCGGCCTCACCGGGGCGCTGGGCACCGTGGCGGAGTCCGTCGACGGCGTCTTCACCGGCCGCCTGGTCGGTGACATCCTGCACGGGCTGGGCAAGGCGCACGCCGTTCGGGCGCTGGCCATCCGGGAGGGCCTCAACCTCCGCCGATGCTCGGCCTATTCCGACAGCATCAACGACGTCCCGATGCTGTCGCTGGTCGGCACGGCCGTTGCCGTCAACCCCGACGGCAAGTTGCGCGACGTGGCCCGCGAACGCGGTTGGGAGATAAGGGATTTCCGCACCGCGCGCAAGGCGGCGAAAATCGGCGTGCCGTCCGCGCTGGCCATCGGGGCGGTCGGCGGTGCACTCGCGGCAGCCGCGTCCCGCCGGCACGAGCACGAATAACCGGCACGAGGCGGTTGTCAGGTCACCCTTGGTACGCTCGCCGAATGTCCTTCGCCAGCGACATCATCGGCACGCACTACCGCTATCCGGACTACTACCTGGTGGGCCGCGAGAAGATCCGCGAGTACGCCACAGCGATCCAGTCCGAGGACCCACTGCACTTCAGCGAGGAAGCCGCGCGCGCGGCCGGTTACCCCGACGTCGTCGCGCCGTTGACCTTTATCGCCATCCCCGGCCGTCAGGTGCAGCTGGACATTTTCCGCAACTTCGACGTCGGCATCAATCTGGCCCGGGTCATCCACCGCGACCAGAAGATCACCTACCACCGGCCGATCTGCGCGGGGGACAAACTGTACTTCGACTCCTGGCTGGACTCGGTGATCGAATCCCACGGCACCGTGATCAGCGAACTGCGCAGCGAGGTCACCGACGCCGACGGCAAGCCGGTGATGACCACGGTGGTCACCATGATCGGCGAGTCCGCCGGTGCGGCCGAAGACAACGCCCAGGTGGCCGCGATCGCGGCGGCGGCCCTGGGTCGGAAGAACTGACCGGAAGGGCTGACCGGAATAGCTGACTGATCCGGATCAGCCGAGGAAGGTGTTGCGGCGCTGACCCAGCAGCGTGAACAGCGTCTGCTGAATCGTTTCCCGGACCTGGTCGGTCACCTCGAAGGTGACCATCGGGTCGTCGGCCGCGCCGTCCTCGAACCCGGCGGTCTCGATCGGTGACCCGAAGGCGATGTGCCACTTCGACGGAAGCGGGACCAACCCGAGTGGCCCGGCCAGCGGGAACAGCGGGGTGACCGGGAAGTACGGCATGCCAAGAACCCGTGCCAGCAACTTCACGTCGGCCAGCATCGGGTAGATCTCCTCCGAGCCTACGATCGAGCACGGGATGATCGGGGACTTGGTGCGCAGCGCCGCCGACACGAAGCCACCACGGCCGAAGCGCTGCAGCTTGTAGCGGTCCCGGAAATTCTTGCCGATGCCCTTGAAACCCTCGGGGAACACCCCGGTCAACTCGCCCGCCCCGAGAAGTCGGTTGGCGTCGACGTTGCAGGCCAAGGTGTGGCCGGCCTTGCGCGCCATCGGCCCGACCACCGGCATGTCGAACAGCATGTCGGCGGCCAGCAGTCGCACATCGCGCCGACGCGGGTGATGGTCGTGCACCGCCACCGACAGCATCGCGCCGTCGAATGGCAGGGTGCCGGCATGGTTGGCGACGATCAGCGCGGCACCGGTGTCGGGGATGTTCTCGACACCGCTGACCTCGACCCGGAACCAGGTGTCGTGGAAGAACCGCAGCAGCGGCATGACGACGGCCTCGTTGTACTGCGGATCGAACCCGAACTCGTCGACGGTGTAGTCGCCGGTGATCCGGCGTCGAAGAAAATCCGCCGCGCCGGCGATGCGCTGGGCCGATTCACCGAGTGCCGGTTCGACCGGACCGCCGCGGCGGGTTTCGAATTCCCGGATGACATCGGCGATCTCTTCGGCCGAACCGGTGGAGGTCCGGGTGCCGCGGGTCTTCACCCGACTCGCCACGCGAGCGGGATCGCTGTGCAGGGGAATTACTTTCGCCTTCTCGCCCGCCATGTCACACCCGCCTCGCTTCCCATCGCTGCGCCACTGCGACGGCGCGATTACCGACTGAGAGTACCCACTTCGGGTCGACGATAGGCGTCAGACCCCGGCCGCGAACGAAGTCGTCGAAGGCGTCCATCGTGGTCCATTTGGGCTGAAAGCCCAGTTCGGTGCGCATCCGTGTGGTGTCCATCACCCGGCCGTAACTCAGGTACGCCAACTGGTCGCGGTTCAGCTCGCTGTTCATCGTGGCCCTGCGCGCAGAGTCCACCACCTTCACCCAGAACGACGGCACCGGCAGGGCCAGTCGCCCGGCCCGACGGATGGCCTGCGACATCATGATGATGCCGTCGGCACCGATGTTGAAGGTTCCGGCTCGGCCCACCATGGTGGCCCGTTCCAGGGCCCCCAGGGCGTCCTGCTCGTGCAGCAGTTGCAACCGGGCGTCGTGGCCGAACACCGTGGGAACAACCGGCCCGGACAGATACCGGGACAGCGCGGTGTCCATCGCCGGGCCGATCATGTTGGCCAGCCGGAGGATCGTCACCGCGATATCGGGCCGCCGCCGGCCCAACCCGCGCGCGTAGCCCTCGATATCGATGCTGTCGCGGGCGAAGCCCTCTCCCGGCGGTCGACGGCTGCTGCTGTCCTCGGTATGCACCACCGGATCATGCGGATGAGATCCGTAAACCTCGGAGGTGGACTTCAGAATCACCCGCCGCACCGACGGAGTCTTCTGGCAGGCCGCGAACAACTGCATCGCGCCCATCACGTTGAACTCCTTGAGCGTGGCGCGGCCACCGGAGCGCGGAGCGTAGGACGCCGCCGCCGCATGCACCACGGTGTCGACGTCGCTGTTGCGGATCACCTTGGCGATGAACGGGTTTCGGATGTCGGCCCGGACGAACTCGGCGCGCCCCATCCGCCGCTGCAGATCCTTGCTCGGCGCGATCGCGTCAACGGCGATCACGTTCTCGATCAGTGGATTCTGCGCGAGCCGAGCGGTCAGGTACGCGCCAAGAAAGCGGCAGGCACCGGTGACCAGCACCACCCTCGGGTGGTGCTGGGCATCCGTGCCGAAACCGCTTCCAAATCCGTTGCCGGAGCCGCCGGGATGCATGCGCACAGCCTAACGGTGTGCGCCGGGCGCGCTACTTACCGAGTTTTCTGCGCTGCACCCTGGTGCGACGCAACAGCTTGCGATGCTTCTTCTTGGACATGCGCTTACGCCGCTTCTTGATGACTGAACCCATGAACTCCGCTACCTACCTTGGTTTTACGACCCCGCAACCTTACCCAAGGACGAACCGAAACCCCTAAGCGGGGAGCGGCTCGGCCGTCGGGGTCTGCCGCATTACCTGTCGCGCCCCGTGGGGCGCTTCATCTTCCACGGAAGTCTTCCGCGTGGAAGCGCGTGGAACCTATGCCGTCTCAGCCGGCGTCGAAATAGGACGTCTCGAGCAGATCGTGAACGGCTTTCGCGTGCACGCGGAAGGACCGGCCCACGCGTACCGCGGGCAGCTCACCGTTGTGCACCAGGCGGTACACCGTCATCTTGCTCACCCGCATCAGGGCCGCCACCTCGGCGACGGTGAGGAATTGTGTTCTGGCGGCGGGCCCCGAGTCGGCCGTGCCGGAGTCTCGGGCCGGCTTCGCGCCGGCGGAATCCCGTCCGTTCATAGACGTCATCGCAACCCAATCCGTCGGGCGCGGGCAGTTCCAGCGGCTTCCCCACCGCTGGCACCCACCCGCGCATACACGAGGAGAATAGCGTGGCCAATGGGGTTACTGCGACGGGTGTTTGTTAATCCGTCAGAAATTCCCCGAACTACTCGGATGTAATTCCGAGCTGCTCAGAGCGGGTTTTGGCAGCCTCCACCGCGACGGCGATCGCCGTCCGTACCCCGCACCGTTCCAGTTCCCGCAGGCCAGCAGCAGTCGTGCCGCCCGGCGAGGTCACCATGGCCCGCAGCTGGGCGGCGCTGGTGTCCGGAACCGCCGAGGTCGGGCTGCCCTGTTCGGGCAACCGCTCCAGCAGCATCGCGGCGGCACCGGCCATGGTCTGAACGGCCAGATCGGTGGCCACCGGGCGGCTCAGGCCGATCGCCACGGCGGCGTCGACCAGCGCCTCGACGAACAGGAAGAAGTACGCCGGACCCGAACCCGACACCGCGGTGACGGCGTCGATCTGGGCCTCCGACACGGTCAACACACCGCCCACACACTCGAACAACCGGCCCACCGCCGCCAGTTGTTCATCGGTGACGAACCGGCCCTTGGCGAGCGCACTGACGCCCGCACCCACCAGAGCGGGCGCGTTGGGCATCACCCGAACCACCGGCGAACCGGCGGGCAGCCGGGACTCGTAGAACGCCGTCGTCACCCCGGCGACCACGCTGACGAGGACCTGCTCGACGGCGTCGCCCTCGGCGCGGGCCGAGGCCTCGCTGATCTCACCGACGACCGACTCGACATCGCCGGGTTTGACCGCCAGCAGCACATGGCCGGCGTTCTCGACGGCGTCCCCCACCCCGGTGACCCGGATGGCATAGGTTTCGGCGAGGTAGGCAGCCCGCTGTGGAACCCGTTCGGCGACCACCAGGTCCTTGACCTGATAGCCGGACCTGAGCAGACCGGCCAGGAGTGCCTCGCCCATGCTGCCGCCACCGACAATCGCGATTCTCGACATGGTCGCCCACCCTACCCAGCCGGGACCAATGCCAATTGCCTGGTTTGCACGACGATGCGCCCGGCGCTGTCGACCACGGTGTGGTCCTCGTCGAACCAGTCCTGACCGATCTGGCCGGCGGTGCACAACACCCGCAACCAACCGTCGGCGGGCAACCCGCGCAGGTAGGCGGTCAACTGGACGGTGGGTGCCCAGCCCCGCCGGCCGACCGCATAGGGCACCGGCAGCGAGATGTCCCCGCACATCAGCGCGAAGAACTCGTCGACGGCACCCTCGCGGGGCCGCACCCAGATCCGGAACAACGGGCTTTGGCCGTCGCCGAGTTCCTCGACGACCGCCGGCCGGATGTCGCAGCCACGGGCGAGGTGGTTGATCTCGGCGCCGGGATGCCCCGGACCGATCGGGTCGACGCCGGCCGGTGGCTTCGCGGGCATCAGCGACACCACCTGTTCGTCGCGGTACAACGGCGCCCCATCGTGCTCGGGTACGCCGAGAGTGACGACGGCGCGCACGCAGGCCCGCCGGCCCTGAATCAGTTCGACGTCCACCAGGCCGATCCGCCGGCCCCGTTTGCGCATCACGGTGCGCAGCAGCACCGGCCCCGGGTCGGGAGCGGACAGGAAGTTGGCGGACACCGCGACCGGATGGACATCGCCCTCCTCCGGCGCGCCCGGGCGGTACGCCTCGCGGGCGGCCTTGGCACACAGCGCAACCATGACCCCGCCGTGCACCTTGGGGCCGATCGTCCAGTCCTCGCTCAGATCGCCGTCGAATTCCGCCGTCCCCTCCCCCACCGGGCCGGGGCGCAGGATCATTGCGTCGGAGAACCGTGCCGTCATGATGCCTCCCTCAGCGCAGCAGGTGGGTCCGGGCGAACTGGAGAGATTCGGTCAGCAACTCATCCCGTTCGGCTTTGGTGCGGGCTCCCGATGTGGTGACCTCCAGAACCACCTGGCCGGTGAAGCCGCCACCGGCCAGCATCTGGCACACCTCCACGGTCGGCTGGCTGCCACGACCGGGCACCAGGTGCTCGTCCGTCGCGGCCCCGTTGCCGTCGCACAGGTGCAGGTGGACCAGTCCGTCGCCCATCCGCGCCGCCATCTCCAACGCGTCGGTGCCGGCGGTGGCGGTGTGGGACAGGTCGAGGGTGTAGTGCGCGTGGCCGCCGTCGAGCGGATCGTAGGACGGGGCGAACGCAGACACCCCGGCACCGGGGTTCCCGCCGCGGCGGCGCATGCGCTCGATGGAGGTCTGCCCGGAGCCGAAGAACCTGTCGGCCCGGAACGGGAACATGTTCTCCACCGCCACCAGGACGTCGCTGCGCTCCTCCAACGCGGCCACCTGGTCGCTGAACCCCTCGGCGTAGCGGCGCTGCCAGCGGAACGGCGGGTGAACCACGACCGTCGTCGCGCCCAGTCGCTCGGCGGCCCGCACGCTGCGGTCGAGTTTGGCGATGGGATCCGATCCCCACACCCGCTGGGAGATCAGCAGACAGGGCGCGTGCACCGACAGCACCGGCATGTCGTAGCGCCGGGACAGCTTGGCCACCGCGGCCACGTCCTGGCTGACCGGCTCCGACCAGACCATGAGTTCGACGCCGTCGTAGCCCAGTTCGGCCGCGCACTGGAAAGCAGCCTCGATCCGCAATGGGTACACCGAGGCGGTGGAAAGGCCGACCTTGATCGCTGGGCGCACCGGGCGGGTCAGCCGTAGGACTGCAGCAGGGCCAGCGGGCCGAGTGTCACCAGCGCGCCGACGGCGACGGCGATCAGCGTGCTGGCGATGTCCTCGGTCTTGCGGACGACGCGGACGGCGATCACCAGGCCGAGAATCACCAGCACCGAGAGGACGAGCGCCACAATGGTGTTCCACCGCCAGAGCTGGTCGAAGGCGACGAACATGCCGGCACCGAACGCGACCGCCAACACCGACTGCAGCACCGCCACCACGGCGTGCCGTACCGCGGCGAGGCGTCCGCCGGGCCGCGCCACGGCGGGCCGTTGCGCCGGGCCGCGGAGGGCGTCAGCAGCCGCGGCGTCACCACTGATGCCGCGGCGTGCGAGGTCGTCGGCGACCGTCTCGCCGCTGAACAGCGCACCTCCCGATGAGGTCAGACAGGAACGCAGCTGCTCTTCCTCGGCCGCCTGGTCGGCAACCAGTCCGGCGATGTCGACCGACTCGTCGACGGGGTCGGGAGACATCTGCTCGGCACCCGAGGGGCGGCGCTTCGGTCTGGGGTCATAGCTCCGCTCCGGACTTCTGCTGCGGTGCGGCCGGGGATCGGTAGCCCGCGGCGGTGAGGATTCGGCCGGCTGAGAGACCTCGCCCACCGACGCCGACTCCGGCTCGGCTTCCGCCACGGGCTCCGGTTCGGCTTCCGCCGCGCGCTCCAACTCCGGTTCTATCGCGAGCGTGTCCTCAGACTCCTGCGCCGGCTCCGAGGCATGGTCGGCGTCGCTTCCAGTGTCCGATGCGGTTTCCACCGCGGACGCCGGTTGCTCCGCCGGAGTCGGCTCCACCTCCGGCTCCGCGTCAGGCGCAGCTACCGACTCGTCGGTGACGAGCGCCGACTCGGTGGGTTCGACGTCTGCAACCGGCTCGGGAACCGGTTCAGAAACGGGTTCGGTGACCATCGGCTCATCGCGGATCACCGGGATCTCGCCGGTGAGTTCGGCGACGGTCACAGCGGCACTGTTGCCACGGCGGCGCCGACGGCGGCCACCCACCGGGGGCGCCCCGATCGTCCCATTGCGGGCCAGTAACTCGGCCACCGAGATCGGCCGGGTGTTCTGGCCGTCGTCGTCGGTGTCTGAACTCATCTGTCGCCTCTCACATCACGGTGCCGTCGGCCTCGCTGTCGAGCCGGCGCAGAATGACGCCTTCACGTAGCGCCCACGGGCAGATATCCAGCGATTCCAACCCCAGTGCTCGCATGCTCGCTTCCGCCACCAGAGCACCGGCCACGATCTGTGGCGCGCGTTCGGTGCTGACCCCTTCCAATTCGGCACGGTCGGCCATTGTCATCCTAGAGATGAAGGCGATGACTTGCCGCAACCCGCTCGCGGTGAGGGTGCGTTTGACGCGCGGCCCCGCCGCCGAGGGCGCCGCCCCGGTGAGTCTGGCCAGCGAGCGGAAGGTCTTGGAACTACCGACCGCGAGGTCTGGCGGTCCGGCCTGCAGCATTTCCTTGGCCGCCCCCGCCAGTTCGGTGTCCAGCCAGTCCCGCAGCATCGCCACGCGGCGGCGACTCGGCGGATCCTCCGAAAGCCACTCCCGGGTGAGCCGGCCCGCCCCCAGCGGCAGCGACAGCGCGACCTCCGGCGCCTCGTCGAGCCCGGTCGACATCTCCAGCGAGCCGCCGCCGATATCGAGGTCGGTGATCCGGCCCGCGCTCCATCCGTACCAGCGTCGGACCGCCAGGAAAGTCAGCCGCGACTCGTCAGGCCCGGGCAGCACCTGCAGATCCACCCCCGCCTCGGATCGCACCCGCGCCAGCACATCGTCGGAGTTGCGGGCATCACGGACGGCGGAGGTGGCGAACGCCAGCAGATCCGCGCACCCCGAACTGCGGGCGATCTTGGCGAACTCGTCGACCGTCTCGACGAGTCGGTCGGCGCCACTGCGGATGAGCTTGCCGGAATCGTCGATCGCCTCGGCCAGTCGCAGCGCGGCCTTGGTGGAACTCATGGGAGTCGGATGTCCGCCCCGATGGGCGTCGACCACCAGCAGATGCACCGTATTGCTGCCCACATCGAGCACGCCCAACCTCACGCACACAAACTAGCGTGGACCGGCCCGCGCGCGTGCCGCACCGCGCGTCTACGGTGTGGATCCATGGCTGGCAGGCATCCCGGCGAAGTCGAGTTGGACTTCCCCCGCGAGTGGATCGAGTTCTACGACCCCGCCAACCCCGAGCATCTGATCGCCGCCGACCTCACCTGGCTGCTCTCGCGGTGGACCTGCGTGTTCGGCACGCCCGCCTGTCAGGGCACCGTGGCGGAGCGACCCGATGACGGCTGCTGCTCGCACGGGGCGTTTCTGTCCGACGACGACGACCGGGCCCGACTGGACGACGCTGTCGCATCGCTGACCGACGACGATTGGCAGTTCCGCGACAAGGGCCTGGGCCCCAAGGGCTACCTCGAGATGGACGAATACGAGGACAAGCCCAACCTTCGCACCCGGAAGTACAAGGGGGCCTGCATCTTCCTGAACCGGCCAGGGTTCGCCGGCGGTATCGGCTGCGCCCTGCACAGCAAGGCGGTCGCACTCGGGGTCGAGCCGCTGACCATGAAACCCGATGTGTGCTGGCAACTTCCGATCCGGCGCACCCAGGAATGGGTCACCCGACCCGACGGCAGTGAGATCCTCAAAACCACCATCACCGAATACGACCGCCGTGGCTGGGGTGAGGGCGGCGAGGACCTGCACTGGTACTGCACCGGCGCGCCGGCCGCTCATGTCGGATCGAAGCCGGTCTGGCAGTCCTACGCCGCCGAACTGACCGAACTGCTCGGGGAGAAGGCCTACGGCGAACTCGCCGCGATGTGCCGGCGGCGCGAGGGATTTCCGCTGATCGCCGTCCACCCGGCGACCAGCGCATCGTCGTCCGGCTAGCCCTCCAGCTTGTAGCCCAGCCCCCGCACCGTCAGCAGCCTGGTCGGATTGGCCGGGTCGGTCTCGATCTTGGAGCGCAACCGCTTGACGTGCACGTCGAGGGTCTTGGTGTCGCCGACGTAGTCAGCACCCCACACCCGGTCAATCAATTGTCCGCGGGTCAGTACCCGGCCCTTGTTGCGCATCAGGTACTCGAGTAGGTCGAACTCCTTGAGCGGCAACGGGATCGGTTCCCCGTCGACGCTGACGACATGGCGTTCGACGTCCATCCGCACCGGTCCGGCTTCCAGCACCAGGTCGGTGAACATCGTCTCCTCGGACTCCCCGCCGCGGCGTAGCACCGCCCGGATCCGGGCGATCAGCTCACGGGCCGAGTACGGCTTGGTGACGTAGTCGTCGGCACCGAGTTCCAGGCCGAGCACCTTGTCGATCTCGCTGTCGCGGGCGGTGACCATGATCACCGGGACCCCGGAGCGGGACCGGAGTTGCTTGCAGACATCGGTGCCGCTCATACCGGGCAGCATCAGATCCAGCAGGACGATATCGGCGCCGGCGCGGTCGAACTCGGCCAGCGCCGAGGGTCCGTCGGCCACCGCGGTCACCTCGAAGCCCTCCTTGCGCAACAGATAGGCCAGCGGATCGGCCAGGGACTCCTCGTCCTCGACGATCAGCACCCTGGTCATTCGACCTCCTCGTTGTACACCGGGATGGACAGGGTGAATGTCGACCCGGTTCCAGGCCGGCTCCACAGCCGGATGTTCCCGTTGTGGTTGGCGGCCACATGTTTGACGATCGCCAGGCCCAAACCCGTCCCGCCGGTGGCCCGCGAACGGGCCTGATCGACGCGGAAGAACCGCTCGAAGACCCGCTGCTGGTCGGCCAGGGCAATGCCGATACCGCGGTCGGTGACGGCGATCTCGATCTCCTCGCCCCGCCGCCGCCTGCTGATCGACACCGTGGACCCGTTGGGAGAGTAGGCGATCGCATTGGAGATCAGGTTCGCGACCGCAGTCACCAGCAGCGCCTCATCCCCCAGCACCCGGTATCCGCTGGGCGCGTCGGTGCTGACGGTGATGTCGGCGTTGTCCGCCATCACCTTGTGCCGGCAGATGGCTTCCTGCACCACGGTGTCGACATCGACCGACACCAGGTCCGGCAACCGCTCCGCCCCCTGCAGCCGGGACAGTTCGATGAGCTCACCGACCATATCGGCGAGGCGCTGGGACTCGGTGAGCAGCTTTCCGGCGAAATGCCGCACGGTCTCCGGGTCATCGGTCGACTCCAGCAGCGCCTCGGCGAGCACCCCCATCGCGGCGACCGGCGTCTTGAGTTCGTGACTGACATTGGCCACGAAATCGCGGCGGCTGGCCTCCATCCGGGCCTGCTCGGATTGGTCGTGCAGATAGGCGACCGCGAACCGGGGGTGGACGTCGCTGAGCAGACGAACATGGACCCGCACCGACAGTCCCCGCCGGCCGGCGGTCGCCCCATTCGGCGCGGACAGGGCGACCTCGACATCGGCGCCGTCGGCCAGGGTTCGCTGCGCGGCCGCCCACACCCGATCGTCGAGCAGCCCGTCCCGGACCAGGCCGAGTTCGGCGGCCCGCTGGTTGGACACCACCACGTCACGCAGGCTGTCGACGACCACCATGCCGACCGGGGCGAGCGAGACGGTGCGCGACAGCGTCTCGGCCACGCTCAAACCGATGCCCGCGGCGGCCGGGCGCGCTTCGCTCGACTCACCGGGACGGGGGTGGCTGCGGGCCATCCAGAACCCGGCGGCCAGACCCACCAGAAATGCGACGGCGACCGTAATCACCGCACCGACACTCACAGGCCGACTGTACGCAGCCGACCGGGCTCACGAGAACACGATCGGGCCCGGTTCGGGCGAGGTCACACCCGCCGCGCGAAGAGTTCGACGGGCGTTAACCGACCGTTCGTGTTCCTACTTCTTGGCACCCTGGCTGGCTACCGCCGCGGCACCGGCGGCAGCGGCCTCGGGGTCGAGGTAGACACCACCGGGAGTGACCGGCCGCAGATCGGCATCGAGGTCATAGCGCAGCGGGATGCCGGTGGGGATGTTGAGCCCCACGACATCGGCGTCGCTCATGTGGTCGAGGTACTTGACCAAAGCCCGAAGCGAGTTCCCGTGTGCGGCGATCAGGACCGTCCGGCCGGCCTTGAGGTCGGGGACGATGGTCTGCTCGAAGTAGGGCACGAAGCGTGCCACCACATCGGCGAGGCATTCGGTCAGCGGCCCACCGCCGATGGCGGCGTACCGGGGGTCGCGGTCCTGGCTGTAGGTGCTGCCGGGCTCGATCGGTGGTGGCGGGGTGTCGTAGCTGCGACGCCACTTCATGAACTGGTCGTCGCCGTACTTGGCCTTGGTCTCCGCCTTGTCCAGCCCCTGCAGCGCACCGTAGTGACGCTCGTTGAGCCGCCAGTCGCGATGCACCGGAATCCAGTGCCGATCGGCCTTGTCGAGAGCCAGGTTCGCGGTCGTGATCGCCCGGCGCAGCAGCGAGGTGTAGAGCACATCGGGCAGCCGATCCAACTGGGCGATCAGTTCGCCTGCCCGGACGGCCTCCCGGCGGCCCTTGTCGGTGAGGTCGACGTCGACCCAACCGGTGAACAGGTTCAGCGCGTTCCACTCGCTCTCGCCGTGGCGCAGCAGGATCAGCGTCGAGGTCCCGGAGTTCTCAGCCATACCCTGCAGTCTCTCACGTACCGGGGTCCGGATCGGCGCGCTTGGTGCCTGCTTCCCCCTCTTCGGGCCCGAACAGGTGCTCGAAGGCCTTCAGGTTCTTCAGCGACTCGCCCCGCGCCACCCGCCAGGCCCATTCCTTGCGAATCGATGAGGCGAAGCCCAGTTCCAGCAGAGTGTTGAAATCGGTGTTCACCGCTTCCACCACCTGGCCGAGGATGCGGTCGATCTCCTCGGGGTTGACCGTGTCCAGTGCGCTGCGCCCGATCAGATAGATGTCGCCGAGATTGTCCAGCGTGTAGGCCACGCCGTAGAGGCGCCGGTTGCGCTTGAGCAGAAAGCGGTAGACCCCTTCGAAGTTCTCGTCGGGTTTGCGGCACACGAAGGCCTCGATCCGCACCGAGTGTTCGCCGATGCTCAGCAGCGCGTTCGTGGTGAGTTTCCGCTCCCCCGGCAGTTCGACGATCAGCCCGGGGAGACCCCCGTGCGCCCCGTCGTGCCGGGTGAACACCAGACCGTGCCCGGTCAGGGTGTCCTCGATCATCTGCCCGACGTTCGTCTGCTGATCGGTCATGTCCGCACCCCGCGTCGAATCGCCCAGCGCCGCCCGTTGCGTCGCGCGATCAGATCGCGGCCCGCGTCGCGGGTGGCACCGCGCCTGCGGGCCCCGGAGTATTCGGTGACCGCGCGCCCGTAGCCGGCCAGCAATGCGGCCACCGTGTTGTCCCAGGAGAACCGGGTGGCGTGGGCGATCGCGGCGGCGCTCAGCGCCGTCGGATCGGCGGCCAGGAGTTCCCCGATCGACCGCGCCCAGCGCGCCGGGTCGTGCCCGTCGACCAAGGCCCCGCTGGAACCGTCCGCGACGGCAACCGGAAGCCCACCCACCGCCGCGGCCACCACCGGTGTGCCGCAGGCCTGCGCCTCGACCGCGACCAGCCCGAAGGACTCCGAGTAGCTGGGCACAGCGACCAGGTCGGCGGCCCGGTAAACCTCTGCCAGCCGCTCCGGTGGCTGGGGTGGCAGGAACTCCACCCGATCGGCGATCCCGAGTTCGGCGGCGAGCAGGCGCAGACCGTCCGGGCTGGCCAGACCGCTGCCGGAGGGCCCACCGGCGATGAGCACCCGGACGTCCGGTAAGAGGGCCGCGGCGCGCAACAGCACATCCGGCGCCTTCAGCGGCTGAACCCGACCGACGAAGGCGACGATCCGCGCACCGGGCGGCAGTCCCAGCGCCGCTCGCGCGGCCAACCGGTCACCCGGGGTGAAGGTCTGCAGGTCGACGCCGGGGTGGACCACGTCGATCCGGCGGGGATCGGCCTGGTGCAACGACACCAGTTGGCGTGCCTCCTCATCGGTGTTGACGATCAGCCGGTCGGCCGCGTCGACCACCTGCTGCTCGCCGACCGAACGCAACGGGGGTTCCGGTTCGTCCCCCTCGGCCAGGGCCGCGTTCTTCACCGCCGCCAGGGTGTGGGCGGTGTGCACCATGGGTACGGCCCAACGCTCCGCGGCCAGCCAGCCGACCTGCCCGGACAGCCAGTAGTGCGAATGGACGATGTCGTAGTGGCCGGGGTCGTGGTTGGCCTCCGCGCGCAGCACCCCGGCGGTGAAGGCGCATAGCTGGGTGGGCAGGTCGTTCTTGTCCAGCCCCTCGAACGGTCCGGCCACCACATTGCGCACCACCACCCCGGGCGCCACCGTCACCGTCGGCGGATCGGCCGAGGAGGTGGCCCGGGTGAAGATCTCCACCTCGACGCCGCGGCGGGCCATGCCCAGGGCGGTCTGCATGACGTAGACGTTCATCCCCCCGGCGTCGCCGGTGCCCGGCTGCGCCAACGGCGAGGTGTGCACGGACAGCACGGCCACCCGCCGGGGCACCGCTATCGAGGGCTCCCGGGCGTAGGACACCAGTCCATCTTTACACCGGGGCGCCGTGTGGTGCGTCGGCCCGGCGGCCCGCCCCGGGCCGTAAAGTCGCCAGCATGAACCTTCCCGAAGCCCACTCCCGGGTCGCGGTGGTGACCGGTGCCAGTTCGGGGATCGGCGAGGCCACCGCCAGAGTGCTTGCCGCACAGGGGTTCCACGTCGTGGCGGTGGCCCGCAGGGCGGATCGGATAGCCCGACTGGCCGACGAAATCGGCGGCACCCCGGTAGTGGCGGACGTCACCGACGACGCCGCGGTGGCCGCGCTCGCGGCGGGACTTTCCCGGGTGGACGTCCTGGTCAACAACGCCGGCGGCGCGAAAGGTCTGGAGCCGGTGGCCGAGGCGAACCTGGAGCATTGGCGCTGGATGTGGGAGACGAACGTGATGGGCACGCTGCGGGTCACCCGAGCCCTGCTGCCGGCCCTGATCGGCTCCGGTGACGGCCTGATCGTGACGGTCACCTCGGTGGCCGCACTGGAGGTCTACGACGGCGGCGCCGGATACACCTCCGCCAAACACGCGCAGAGCGCCCTGCACCGCACCCTGCGCGGAGAACTGCTGGGCCTGCCGGTACGGCTGACCGAGATCGCCCCGGGTGCGGTCCGCACCGAGTTCTCCGAAGTGCGGTTCAGCGGGGACACCGAACGGGCCGAGGCGGTGTACGCCGGAATGACCCCGCTGAGCGCTCTCGACGTGGCCGAGGTGATCGGCTTCGTGGCCTCCCGCCCGTCGCACGTCAATATCGACCAGGTCGTCGTGCGCCCGCGCGACCAGGCCAACGCTCGCCGGTTCCACCGCAGGAGTTGATCCTGCGGATGGGCCGTCCTAGAGCGAACAGCCCACCAGAACCGGCTCGGGGTAAAGGGTGATGCCGAATGCCGCGCGCACCCCGTCGCGCACGGTGCGGGCCAGTGCCAGCAGGTCCGCGCTGGTCGCACCGCCGCGATTGGTCAGTGCCAACGCGTGTTTGGTGGACAGTCCGGCCCGGCCGACGCGATACCCCCGGCCGAATCCGGACTTCTCCACCAACCAGCCCGCTGCCAATTTCACCCCGTCCGGCGCCGGGTAGTGCGGCACCGGACCGGAAGCGGCCGCCTGTACCCGTTCGAACTCCTCGGTGGACACCACCGGGTTGGTGAAGAAGGACCCCGCGCTCCAGGTGTCGTGGTCGGCCGGATCGAGCACCATTCCCTTGGCGGCGCGCAGCGCCAGCACCGCCGCGCGAACCTCGGCCGGGTCGGCTGAGGCTCCGACCTGAACGCCCAGGGCATCGGCCAGTTCCCGGTAGCGCACCGGCGCCGACCGGCCGGCGGAATCCAGGGCGAACTCCACCTCGAGCACCACCGCATCGGCGGTGTTCTTCAGCACGCTGTGCCGATAGCCGAACCCCAGATCGGCGGCCGGCACCCAGCCCACGTCACCGGTGCGCCGGTCGGCCAGGAGGACCCGGGTCAGCCGGTCGGCGACCTCGACGCCGTAGGCTCCGACGTTCTGCACCGGGGTCGCGCCGGCCGAGCCCGGGATGCCGGAGAGGCATTCCAGTCCGCCGAGTCCGGCTGCCACCGAAGCCACCACGACGTCGTCCCAGTCTGTTCCGGCCCGGGCGCGCAACAGGCCCCCGTCGATCTCGACGCCCCGGTTGGCCAGCAGCACCACGGTCAGATCAGCCAGATCGTCGGCGATGAGCACGTTGGACCCGCCCCCGAGGACCAGGACCGGGCGGTCCGGGCGGTCCACCGCGCGCAGCGCCATGACGACCTGCTCGGTGCTGCGGGCGGTGATGACACGCCGGGCGACCGGACCGACCCGAAACGTGGTCAACGGGGCCACCGGGACGTGTTCGGCGACGTCGGCGCCGCCGAAATCCTCCGCTGCTGCGCCCACGCCGGCTAACGGTAGCCTCAGGCGCTATGCCGCGTTCA
>JAKOYE010000033.1 GCA_029780675.1 Actinomycetes bacterium | reverse complement strand
TGGCGTGCACCGGCACACCCCGGAGATCGCCCAGGGTCTGCGCACGGTCACCGACGCTCCGGTACGGGTGTCCTTCACCCCGGTTCTCATCCCCACCGCGCGGGGAATCCTCGCGACCTGCACCGCGCCCACGACTGCGACCGCCGAGGAGATTCGGGGGGCGTACGACAAGGCCTACCGGGACGAGCCGTTCGTGTACCTGCTTCCCGAGGGCCAGCTTCCGCGCACCGGATCGGTGGTTGGCTGTAACGCCGCCCAGGTCGCGGTGGCCGTCGACTCCGACGCCGGCGTGCTGGTGGCCCTGTGCGCGATCGACAATCTGGTCAAGGGAACCGCGGGTGCCGCGGTGCAGTCGATGAACCTTGCCCTGCAGTGGCCGGAGACTGAGGGCCTGACGGTGATTGGAGTGTCCCCGTGACCCCGCAGACCCCCACGACCCGACTCCTGCGAAACCAGGGCGTGACCGCACCGGCAGGTTTCCGGGCGGCCGGAATCGCCGCGGGCATCAAGCAGTCCGGCGCACCCGACTTGGCCCTGGTCTTCAACGAGGGCCCCGATTACGCCGCCGCCGGCGTGTTCACCCGCAACCAGGTCAAGGCCGCCCCGGTGCTGTGGAGTCAGCAGGTGCTGACGACCGGCCGGCTGCGGGCTGTGCTGCTCAACTCCGGGGGCGCCAATGCCTGCACCGGGCCGGCCGGCTTAGGCGACACCCACACCACCGCCGAGGCGGTGGCCACCACCCTGTCGAACTGGGGGACCGAGACCGGCCCCATCGAGGTCGCCGTCTGCTCCACCGGGCTGATCGGGGACCGGTTGCCGATGGACAAGGTACTGGCCGGAGTCACCGAGATCGTGCACGAACTTGCCGGTGGCCTGCATGGCGGCGACGACGCCGCCAGGGCCATCATGACCACCGACACCGTGCCGAAACAGGTTGCCCTCCATCATGCCCTGGGGCCCGAGCAGAACTGGACCGTCGGCGGGATGGCCAAGGGCGCGGGCATGCTGGCTCCGTCGTTGGCCACCATGCTGGTCGTGCTCACCACCGATGCCGTCGCAGACTCCGACGCCCTCGACACCGCCCTGCGCAAGGCGACCGCGCGCACCTTCGACCGGCTTGACGTCGACGGCAGCTGCTCCACCAACGACACCGTGCTGCTGATGGCGTCCGGCGCGAGTGAGATCCGGCCGAGCCAGGAGGATCTCGACGATGCGGTCCTGCGAGTCTGTGAAGACCTCTGCCTCCAACTCCAGGCCGACGCCGAGGGCGTCACCAAACGGGTGACGATCACGGTGTCCGGTGCCCCCAGCGAGGACGACGCCGTCACCGCGGCCCGGTTGGTGGCCCGTGACAACCTGGTCAAGACTGCGCTCTTCGGGTCCGATCCGAACTGGGGCCGGGTCCTGGCAGCGGTGGGCATGTCACCGTTCACGCTCGACCCGGCGCGGATCTCGGTGTCCTTCAACGGTTTTCCGGTATGCATCAACGGCGCCGGGGCACCGGGGGCCCGCGACGTGGACCTGTCCGGGCCCGACATCGCCGTCGTCGTCGATCTGAACATCGGCGACGCCGAGGCGACCATCCGGACGACCGACCTCTCGCACGCCTACGTCGAAGAGAACTCGGCGTACAGCTCATGACGTCCCAGGCCGCACTTCTCGCCCGCGCGCTGCCGAGACTCGCAGCGCTGCGCGACAAGACCGTCGTCGTCAAGTATGGCGGCAATGCGATGACCGATGACACGCTCAAGGTCGCCTTCGCCGCAGACATGGTGTTTCTGCGGCATGTCGGGGTTCGGCCGATCGTCGTGCACGGCGGCGGCCCGCAGATCAGCGCCATGCTCAAGAAGCTCGGCGTGCAGGGCGAGTTCAAGGGTGGCTTCCGGGTCACCACACCCGAGGTGCTCGACATCGCGCGCATGGTGCTCTTCGGCCAGGTCGGCCGCGAACTGGTGAACCTCATCAACGCGCACGGACCGTACGCGGTGGGCCTGACCGGCGAGGACGCCCGGACTTTCACCGCCGTCCGCCGCAACGTCGCCGTGGACGGGATACCCACCGACATCGGTCTGGTCGGCGACGTCGACCACGTCGACACCGCACTGCTGACAGATCTGCTCGACGCTGGACGCATCCCGGTGGTCTCGACGATCGGACCCGACGCCGACGGCGTGGTCCACAACATCAACGCCGACACCGCGGCGGCGGCGGTCGCCGAGGCCGCGGGGGCCGAGACGCTCTTGATGCTCACCGACGTCGAAGGCCTCTACACCCGATGGCCCGACCGGACGTCCCTGGTGAGCCGGATCGGCACCGACGAACTGACCGAACTGTTGCCGACCCTTGAAGAAGGCATGGTGCCCAAGATCGAAGCGTGCCTGCGGGCGGTGCGGGCCGGGGTTCCCAGCGCACAGGTGATCGACGGCCGGGTGCCGCACTGCATTGTGGCCGCACTGTTCACCGATGATGTGACCGGTACCACCGTGGTGCCGTCATGACCAGGGGAGAAGGTCTGCTGGACCGCTGGCGGACGGTCATGATGGACAACTACGGCACCCCGCCGCTGGCACTGACTGCCGGCCAGGGAGCCACGGTCATCGACTCCGAGGGCAGGACCTACCTGGACCTTTTGGGCGGCATCGCGGTGAATGTCCTCGGCCACCGCCACCCGGCCGTCATCGCGGCGGTCACCGCCCAACTCGACACCCTGGGCCACGTCTCAAACCTCTACGCCACCGAGCCCGCCGTCGCGCTCGCCGAGGAACTGGTCGACCGACTCGGCGTGCCGGCGCGGGTGTTCTTCTGCAACTCCGGCGCCGAAGCCAATGAAGCCGCCTTCAAGCTGACCCGGCTGACCGGACGCACGCGGATCGTGGCCGCCCAGAACGCCTTTCACGGACGAACCATGGGATCGCTGGCCTTGACCGGCCAGCCGGCCAAACGCGCACCCTTCGAACCCCTGCCCGGAGAGGTCGTCCACGTCCCCTACGGCGATGTGGAAGCCCTTGCCGCAGCGGTTGATTCGGAGACCGCGGCGGTGTTCCTCGAACCGATCATGGGGGAGGGCGGTGTGGTGGTCCCGCCGGACGGCTACCTCACCGCGGCGCGCGGCATCACCTCACGGCACGGCGCACTGCTCGCCCTCGACGAGGTGCAGACCGGCGTGGGCCGCACCGGCACCTTCTACGCACATCAGCACGAGGGCATCACCCCCGACATCGTCACGCTGGCCAAGGGACTGGGTGCCGGACTTCCCATCGGCGCCTGCCTGGCCGCCGGTCCGGCGGCGGACCTGATGACGCCGGGAACACACGGCAGCACCTTCGGCGGGAACCCGGTGTGCGCGGCGGCGGCCCTCGCCGTGCTGCGGGTACTACGTGACGACGACCTCGTCACCCGCGCCGGACTGCTCGGCAAGACCCTGGCGGGCGGCATCGAGGGTTTGGACCATCCGTTGGTGGACTACGTCCGCGGCCGCGGACTGCTCGTCGGTGTCGTCCTCACCGCGCCCGCGGGCAAAGCCGTCGAGACCGCAGCCCGTGACGCCGGCTTCCTGGTCAACGCCGCCGCCCCGGACGTCATCCGGTTGGCTCCGCCCCTGATCATCACTGATGATCAGGTCGGGCAGTTCCTGGGCGCTCTGCCGGAGATCCTGGACACCGCCCAGCGAACACAGGAGACCTCATCGTGACCGTCCGCCATTTCCTCCGTGACGACGACCTGACCCCCACCGAGCAGGCTGAGGTGCTGGCCCTGGCGGCTGAGCTCAAGCGGGCCCCGTTCAGCCGCCGCCCGCTGGAGGGGCCGCGCGGGGTCGCGGTGATCTTCGACAAGAACTCGACCCGCACCCGGTTCTCTTTCGAGATCGGTATCGCCCATCTCGGCGGGCATGCGGTCGTCGTCGACGGCCGCGCCACCCAGCTCGGCCGGGAGGAGACGTTGGCCGACACCGCCCGGGTGCTGTCCCGCTACGTCGAGGCGATCGTGTGGCGCACCTTCGGTCAGGAGCGTCTCGACGAAATGGCCTCGGCGGCAACGGTTCCCGTCATCAACGCACTGTCCGACGAGTTCCACCCCTGCCAGGTGCTCGCCGACCTGCAAACCCTCGCGGAACGCAAGGGTCGGCTCCAGGGGCTCTCATTGACCTACCTGGGCGACGGTGCCAACAATATGGCGCACTCCCTGATGTTGGGCGGTGTGACCGCCGGAGTGAACGTCACCATCGCCGCACCGCCCGGGTTCGCACCCGCCCCGGAGGTCGTGGCGGCCGCCACCCGGCGTGCCGCCGAGACCGGCGCGAGCGTGCACACCACTACCGATCCGGAGGCCGCCGCCCGGGGAGCCGACGTCCTGGTCACCGACACCTGGACGTCGATGGGTCAGGAGAACGACGGCCGGGACCGGGTCGGTCCCTTCCTGCCTTATCAGGTGAACGAGGACCTGCTGGCACTGGCGCACCCGGATGTCACGGTGCTGCACTGCCTCCCGGCCCACCGTGGCGAGGAGATCACCGACTCGGTGATCGACGGTCCGCACAGCGCCGTCTGGGACGAGGCGGAGAACCGGCTGCACGCCCAGAAGGCACTGCTGCTGTGGTTGTTGGGGTCCCGATGAGCCGCTTGCGCGAAGAGCGACTATCCCGATGACCCGATCCTCGGAGACCACTCGCGCGGGCCGGCAGGCCCGCATCGTCGCGATCCTGTCCACCCGCGCGGTGCACAGCCAGAGCGAACTGGCGGCGTTACTGGCGGACGAGGGCATCGAGGTGACCCAGGCAACCCTGTCGCGTGACCTCGAGGAACTCGGAGCGGTGAAACTGCGCGGCCCCGACGGCGGCGGGGGCACCTACATCGTCCCGGAGGACGGCAGCCCGGTGCGCGGCGTTGCCGGCGGCACCGAGCGGATGGCCCGGCTCCTCGGCGAGCTACTGGTGTCCACCGACGCCAGCG
>JAKOYE010000237.1 GCA_029780675.1 Actinomycetes bacterium | reverse complement strand
TGTGGCCCGGCTGCATTCCGGCGACCCGTCGATCTACAGCGCGCTGGCCGAGCAGTGCCGGCGACTGGAGGCGCTGGGCATCGACCACGAGATCGTGCCCGGCGTGCCGGCCTTCGCCGCGGCCGCCGCGGCGCTCGGCCGGGAACTCACGGTGCCCGGGATCGCGCAGACGGTCACCCTGACCCGGGTCGCCACCCTGTCCACGGCGATGCCGGAGGGCGAGGATCTGACGACGCTGGCGGCCTCCGGCGGCACCCTGGTGATCCATCTCGCCGCGCACCGCATCGACGCGATCGTCGCCGATCTGATCGCCGCCGGCCGTCGCGCCGACACCCCGGCGGCGGTCGTCGCCTTCGCGACCTGGCCGCAGCAGGTGGTGTTGCGGGGCACGTTGGGCGATATCGCCGGACAGGTGCACGCCGCCTCCGTCACCCGGACCGCGGTGATCGTCGTCGGGGACGTTCTCGCCGCCGAGGGGTTCCCGGACAGCTACCTGTACTCCTCCGGTCGTACCCGGGGAAGCCGGCACTGATGCGGGTGCTGCTGCTCGGCGGCACCTCGGAGGCCCGGGCACTGGCCGCCCGGTTGCATCCGCGGGTGCCGGTCATCAGCTCGCTGGCCGGTCGGGTACCCGACCCGGCGTTGCCGGTCGGCCCGGTCCGGGTGGGCGGGTTCGGCGGTCCGGCGGGGCTGCGGCAGTGGTTGGTGGACAACGAGATCGGCGCCGTCGTCGATGCGACCCACCCGTTCGCGGCCACCATCACCGCAAACGCCGCCGGGGTCTGCGCCGACCTCGGCCTGGCCCACCTGGTGCTGCATCGCCCGCCGTGGGATCCCGGTGACGCGATCCTCGTCGGCTCCGACCAGCGGGCCGCCGAAGTCGTTGCGGAACAGGGCTTTTCCAGGGTGTTCCTGACCACCGGCCGCTCCGGTACGGCAGCGTTCCGGGACAGCACCGCCTGGTTCCTGATTCGGATGGTCACCGAGCCGGATGCCGGGAATCTGCCGCGCCACCACCGGGTGTTGCTCTCCCGGGGGCCCTACGGCTACCACGACGAGGCGGCACTGCTGCGGGAGCACCGCATCGAGGCGCTGGTCACCAAGAACAGTGGTGGTGGGCTGACCCGCGCCAAACTCGATGCCGCCGCCGGCCTGGGCGTTGCGGTGGTGATGATCGACCGGCCCGCGCTGCCACCGGGTGTGCGGGTGGTCGATACCGTCGACGCCGCCGTCGACTGGGTGCTCAGCCCGGGTAACGCCGCGGGGTGAAGACGACGTCGCCGGTTGCGGAGGGATACCACTGGGTCTGCGACGAGCCGACGATCAGCAGGCACCGCATGTCCACCTCGGCCGGGTCCAGGTCGGCCAGGCGCACCACCCGCACCGATTCCCGGGGGCCCGACACGTCCCGTCCGATCACCACCGGAGTTCCGGGGTCGCGGTGTTCGAGCAGCAGATCACGCATCGCCGCCACCTGCCAGGTGCGGGTCTTCGAGGCCGGGTTGTAGACGGCCAGCACCAGGTCGGCGGCTGCTGCCGCCGAGATTCTCGCCGCGATGACGTCCCACGGCTTGAGCCGGTCGGACAGCGAGAGCACCGCGTAGTCGTGGCCCAGGGGGGCACCCACCCGGCTGGCCACCGCCTGGGCGGCCGTCATCGCCGGGACCACCCGAACCGACACCCCCGGCCACTGTTTGGCCTCCTCCAGCACCGCGCTGGCCATGGCGAAGACCCCCGGATCCCCGGAGGACACCACCGCGACGGACCGGCCCTGCTCAGCGAGTTCGCAGGCAAGGCGGGCACGTTGCGCCTCGTCGGTGTTGTCCGAGGGATGGCGGCGCTGACCCGGCTGGCTGGGAACCCGGTCCAGGTAGGGGCCGTACCCGATCAGATCGGTGGCGGCGGCGAGTTCACGTCGGCATTCCCGGGTCGTCCAGGAGCTGTCGCCGGGGCCCAGGCCGACCACCACCACCGTCGCCGGCCCGGTCGACGGCTGCCGGGGCGTTCCGGCTCCGGGCAGGACCACCAGGGAGAAGTACGGCACCTCGGCATCGTCGACCCCGCCAGCCGGCAGCACCCGCTCGCCGGTGGTGCTGGCCCGCTCCACGTACAGTGCGTCATCCAGCCGTCCCGACAGTGAAAGTGCTTCGCGGACTTGCGGGTAGGTGCGACCGAGCTTCATCACCACCGCCGCGTCGGCGTCGGAGAGGCGGCGGGCGAGTTCGGCGACCGGCAGCGTCCCGGGCAGAATCGTCAGCACCTCGTCACCGGTCACCAGCGGTGTCGACACCGCCGCCGACGCCGCGCTGACCGAGGTCACCCCCGGGACGATGACCGCGTCGAAGCGCTGCGTCAGCCGGGTGTGCATGTGCATGTAGGAGCTGTAGAAGAGCGGATCGCCCTCGGCGAGCAGGGCGACGTCGCGGCCGGCCTCCAGATGCGCGGCGATCCGTTCGGCGGCCTCGGCGTAGAACTCCTCCATCGCCCCCGCGTAGCCACCCGGGTGGTCGGTGGTGCCTGCGGTGACCGGGTAGACGAGGTGTTCCTCGTTCTGACCCGGCCGCAGGTAGGGCTCGGCGATCCGG
>JAKOYE010000227.1 GCA_029780675.1 Actinomycetes bacterium | reverse complement strand
GGGTCGAGGTGTTCGAGAGTGCCTGTGGCGGTGAGCGGTTCGGTCATGGTCGGTCCTCCTCGTAGATGGGGGGAATCCCCCGGCTGTTGTCTATAGCCTACAGCACAGGAGGGCTATAGGCAACAGTTTTCGGAGTGTGCCGCGGCGCGGTGTGCGCGGACCGGGGGCCGGCAGGGGGGCGAGCGCGTCTGCGCCCGGGGGGCTGCGCCGGGGCCGGTGCCACCTGAACTATCCGCAACGACCGCCCCGCCGGGGGTGAACGGGTCAGTCGTAGAGGGGGGTCGCGGCGGTCGGCGCACTCGCCGCAATAGCCGTCGAAGCCCTGGCCGTCCTCGAGGCTGGCGGTGCATCCGGGGTCCGCGCAGTGGTCGCAGCTCGGGCGGAGTCGGGCCGGGCCGGTCAGGACGAGATCGCACAGGTCACAGAACTCGGCGTCGGGCCAACCGCGGCGGCGGGCGTCGGGGTGGTCGAGGGCGGTGAGGGCGTGTCGTCCGTTAGTCCGGTGAATAGACCGGGTCATGCCGTGGCCGTAGGCCGGGTGGGCGCGGGTGCCGGCGGCGGCGATGCGCTGCCACACCTTCGCGACCGGCCCCAGCGGCCATCAGCGTGGCACGGCGGCGGGGTAGACGAACGCGGTGATGGCGTCTAGGCGCAGCCGCGCGATCTCGTTGTAGCCGGTGTTGCCGTGCCAGACCGTGTACCGGATCGTCACCCAGCCGTCCCCGACCGCGACGATGTCGGCGTCGGGCCAGCGGGTCTCTCCGGTGTGCAGCGTCAGCGGCATGTCGCCGTCGGTTTGCGCCGACTGCAGGTGCGCGATCAGGGCCTGGGCGGCGCCGGCGGTGGTGTCGGTCATGGTGTGGGTTCTCCTTCGTGGTGGCGGTGCTGGGATAGGGGCGATCTGGTCAGCGGGCGTGTCGGCGGCTGCTGTAGTTGCGCCAGCAGCCGTTGCCGGTGGCCGCGACGAGGGCGCGGCGGTCAAGCCAGACGAGGATGTGGCGGGCCTGGGTGGTGCCCAGGTGGGCACCACGGGCGATCCTGCTCGGACTGTGCCAGCCGGGATGGGCTTCAAGCCAGAGGTCAATACGGTCGGCGGCGGCGTAGCCGTCCTCGGTGAGGTCGCCGGTCGGGTCACTCATTGTCGTCACCAGGCCCAGTCCCCCCGGCGGCGAACACCACCACCGTTTCGGCGACAGGATCAACCGCGCACACCGCCTGGTCGGGTGCTTTTGGTGTCAGCACCAGGTCGCTGGCGTCGAGTCGACCGCAGAGGATCTGGGTCTGGCGGTGTTGGCCCACGCCGCGGTCGATGTCGCCCTCGGTGACGGTGATGCCGTGATCAGATTCGGGTTCGCAGATCGCGTACCAGTACGGGGCGCGGCTCCACCGCAGTCGCCAACCGCACTCCAGCAGGGTGCTGCGCAGGTCGCGGTCCGCGCCGCCGGGGAAGAACGCCTCGCCGCACGACGGCTGGTAGTGCTCGTTGAGGATGGCGATCAGGGAATCGACCGTGCGGGCCTCAGCGGCGACGCGATTGAGGCAGTTCTCGTAGTTGGCCCAGTAGGTGCGGGTGTTCAGTCCGGTCATGGTGACGACTCCTCTGGTGGCGGACGCTCTGTTGTCTATAGCCTACCCTCAAGAGTAGGCTATAGGCAACTCCCGGGAGGGAGGGCTTCCGATGAAGGAGCGCGCTGATGCACCATTCTGATTTCGCCGATGTGGTCGCCGGCAGCGGTTCGACGATCCTGGCCCGCCTGGGGGCGACAATCCGCGACCGCCGCGCCGCCCTGGGGGTGAGCCAGCGTGAACTCGCCGCCAGGGCCGGTGTCGATCGAGCCTTCCTCAACGGGGTTGAGAACGGCCGACGCAATCCGACCCTCGCCATGCTGGCCAAGCTCGCCGGCGGGCTGGATACGACAATCGGCTCGTTGACCTCGCACCTCTGACTGCGCGCGTGGACCACCCTGTCCGTCCAGGCGTTCTTGTGTCGCGCACACCGCCCCGTTAGAGCTCTATGCGGATCTGGTTCGGGCACCCAGTGCGAGAGAAGCTGCGGGCAGGGCCGCGAGCGGGTCGGTACGTGCCCTAGTGGGGTTGCCCACCAGGGCGTACAGTCGTAGCCGATAGCCCACACTGGACTGGGAGGTGCCAGATGGCGACGAAAGCCGGACCCGAAGAGGACGACATCCGCAGAAAGCTGGCGCGCACGATCGTCGTGCTCCGTGAGCGCAGGGGGATCACGCAGGTCGAACTCGCCAAACGCAGCGGGGTGGACCGCGCATTCCTCAACGGCATTGAACACGGCAAACGCAGTCCGACGGTGCCGGCGCTGGCGAAAATCGCGCGCGGACTGGACTCAACTGTCAGCGTGTTGACCACCGGCATCGTGGCGTCCGATCCGGGCCAGGCGTGGGATCAAGTTGCGTGGGACAAGGCTGTCCTCGCAGAGGCCGAACGGGCTGAAGCTCCACGGAACGAAGCCGAGGTCGGGTAACCGCCGTAACCGATGCGGTTCGGCGCCATACCGCCAGGGACCTAATTCACCACGACGAACTGAGGTAGCGCTCCCACTCGATGCGCTGGATCAGCGCACGGGTCGAGGCATGGTCGGGCCTACCGTCTTCGTCGGCGCCGGTCTGGATGACGGCGACCAGGTCGCCGCCGGCGCGCAGTTCATAGCGAGACTGCGGTGCGGCCGACACTTCGGCGGCGGTGATGGCGTCGTGAGCGGCGACCAGCACGGCGGTCACCGCCGCATCGTGGCTGTCGGCGGTGCCCATCGTGGTGTCGATGCGGATCGGTGCGGTAGTGGTCAGCGACCAGGGAACGCTCAGGGGGCCTCCTCGGATGTTCGGACGGACTCATCTGCGATTGTCTGGCCTGAACACCAAGAAGCCGGGCCTGCGATCCGCGGTTGTGGATAACAGGCCCGGCGTCCGGTTGAGCTGTGGATGACCGCTAGGTGTTCGGCGGCGGCGTGTAGTCGTCTGCGGTGGGGTCCTGCGCGTGGTCGGGACCGTCGCGGAAGACTTGGACGGCCGTGCGATGGGCGGTGTGGAGGAGTTCGACAGCACCCGCACACCCGGCCTGGTCGAGGATCTGGAACGTCACCGGCCCCATGTGCAGGTCAAGCCACTTCACCTGCCGAGAACGGTCGCGGGAAAGCTCCTGACGGGGAACCACCGCGTAGGCCGGACGACGGGTCCAGTCGATGGCCACGGTGGGCAGTGCGAAAGGGTCGGCTGCTGCTGGCGGCGGTGTCGGAATGAGGCGGGGGATGAGGGTCATCGC
>JAKOYE010000220.1 GCA_029780675.1 Actinomycetes bacterium | reverse complement strand
GTCGACCAGGTCGCGGTTCTGGACCCGGTGGGTCGGCACGGTGATGCGCCGGCCCTGGGTGTCCGCCGCGGCGGCCACCGCCGTCCTGCTGCTGTTCGCCGCGCCGGCCTTCTCCATGGTGCTGGGCAACAGCATGCAACGGCAGTTCCCGTCCTCCCACGAGATCCGCGGCGGGGTTGCGGCGGCCGCCGAAGCACTCGGTCCCGGCGCCCTGGGGCCGGTCCGGATCCTGGTCACCTTCCCGGAGTCCGACGCCGACGATCGGAAGAACGGCCCCGCCCTGGACAGCATCGCCAGGACCACCGGGCAGGCCGTCAACATCGTCTCGGTCGCCCCGCCGGTGTTCGCCGACGACAACCGCAGCGCCCTGCTGTCCGCGGTGCTCGCCGTCGACCCCGAGGAGATGCGCGCCCGGGACACCATCGACTGGCTGCGGACCACCCTGCCCGCACTGCCGGAGTTGCGGGATTCCGGAGTGCGGGTCGACATCGGTGGGCCGACGGCGCTGATCAAGGATTTCGACGACCGGGTGGCCCAGACCCAACTCCTCGTGTTCGCCTTCGTATCGCTGATCGCCTTCGTCATGCTGCTGATCGCGATCCGGTCGGTGGTGCTGGCGCTCAAAGGCGTCCTGATGACCGTGCTGTCCGTCGCCGCCGCCTACGGCAGCCTGGTCGTGGTGTTCCAGTGGGGTTGGCTGGAGGCCCTCGGCTTCGAGCCGATCCGGTCGATCGACAGCACCATCCCGCCGTTGGTCCTCGCAATGACGTTCGGGTTGTCGATGGACTACGAGATCTTCCTGCTGACCAGGATCAGGGAGCGTTACCTGCAGTCCGGGGACACCCGCGACGCGGTGGCCTACGGGGTGTCCACCAGCGCGCGGACCATCACCAGCGCCGCGCTGATCATGATCGCGGTGTTCGTCGGCTTCGCGTTCGCGGGTATGCCACTGGTCGCCCAGCTCGGGGTGGCCTGCGCGGTGGCGATCGCGGTCGACGCCACGATCGTGCGGATGGTGCTGGTGCCGGCCCTGATGGCGGTGTTCGACCGGTGGAACTGGTGGCTGCCGACGTGGCTGGAGCGGATACTGCCGTCGGTCGACTTCGACCGGCCGCTCCCCAAACTGGACCTCGGCGGGCTGGTGGTGCTGCCCGACGAACTCTCCGCCGTCCCACCGCCGGCGGCCGACCTCCGCATGGTTCTCAAGGACGCCGCCCGGCTCAGGGAGATCGCGCCCGACGCGATCTGTGTGGCCGACCCCCTGGCGCTGCGCGGCTGCGCTCCGTTCACCGGTTCGGTGCGCGGCGGTGACGACGCGCGCGGCGGGTTCCGGGCCGGCGCCGGAGCCACGGCCGTTCGACGGCTGACCGGCGCCCGGTTGCGCCCGGTGACGGGCGGGCCGGAGCCCCGCACCGGCGTGTTGCACCCGGTGACCGTCTGGCGGGGCCGGCTCGCGGTCGCCCTGGACGCGCTCGAGACCGACGCCGCCGTGGCGCGCCGCAGCCCGGTGGAGACCACCAACGTCCAGTTGCCCAGCGGAGATCGACTGCAGATTCCGACCGGGGCGGAGACGCTGCGGCTGAAGAGCTATCTGGTGCTGTGCCGCAACACCCATGCCGACTACGCCGAACTGGCCGCTCTGACCGAGGCGATGGGGCTGGAGAACGCGGCGATGGTGCTGGCCGACATCGACCAGTACTACAGTTCGGGCCGCCGTCAACGGCGGTGGATCGCCACCCAACTGGTGCGCCGGCTCGCCGACCCGAGACCGTCGGAACCCGATGACGCGCGGGAGTGGGACGGCTCCGGATCCGACGGTCCGCCGGAGGCTGACCGGTGGGCGCCCGGCGAGTGGGAGAATATTCGGAAGCGATGCCTGGAGCTCGCGGTCGCCATGCTGGAGGAGCCGAGTTGACCCGCCCGACTGAGCACCCGGTCGAAGACCGGCCGGTCGAGTTCTGGCCCACCGTGGCGATCCGTGCCGCGCTGGAAAGCGGCGATATCGCGGTGTGGCAGCGAATCGTTCTGGCGGTCAAACGTGACCCGTATGGCCGTACCGCACGTCAGGTCGAGGAGGTGCTGGAGACCGCCGCACCGTACGGCATTTCGTATGCCCTGCGGGAGGTCCTGACCCGCGCCCGCAACCATCTCGAGGCCAACGAACGCGCCGAAGCCGCCCGACACGTTCAGTTGCTGCTGGAGCGCTCCGGTCTCACCGAACCGGAGTTCGCATCCCGCATCGGCGTCAGCCCTCAGGATCTGCGCACCTATCTGGACGCGTCGGTCAGCCCACCCGCCTCGCTGATGATCCGCATGCGGCGACTGTCCGACCGCTTCGCGAAAATGCGTGTCCAGCGCGCTCAGGATCGGCTCACCGACCAGCCCGCCGACGAGTACCCCGAGACCACCTAACGAGTGCTGGCAGGACTGAGATCGACGACCTTCCAGTCGTCACCCTGTTTGGACAGCGCCACGCGCAGTGGCAGCACCACGGTGGTCGGTTCCTGCCCCGGCACAGCCTGGGTCGCGCGGACCAGCACAGCCACACTCGCCGCATCCGGAGTCAAGGCTTCCAGCCCCGCCGAGATGGTGCGGGCCTGCGCGGTGACGTCGCGCTTGGCCAGGTCCGCGACGGTCGGGCCGAACTGGGCCCGGAAGGCCTCGGCGGCCTCCGGCACCATCGCGGCGGCCGCCCGATCCAGCGCCGCGGTGGGATCCGAGGGAGAGAATGTCGCGGTGGCCTCGGCGACCATGCCGGCGATCCGGGCCACCTCCGCGGCGTCCCGGTCGAAGGCCCGGTCGGCGAGCGTCCAGCGGTTGTAGCCGACGATCGTCGCAACCACCAGCACGGCGGTCGCCACGCCCACCGCGGCCAACCGCAGGCCGGGGGCGTCGTCATCGGTCCCCATGGTCACCGCATCGCGGCGATACAGCACGACGTTGACCACCACCGCCTGTACCACCAGCAGGCACAGCATGGAGCACACCGACACCCACCACAGCGGCCAGCCCAGCATCAGCCCGATCACCAGCAGTCCGGCGATCGTGGCCAGTGGCACGGCCACGTCGAAGGCCAGCACCCGGGCGGTGGTCCTCATCGCACCGACTCCAACCGGGAGATTCTGGGTGTGCCGTCCACCTCGGAGACGCCCAGGCGGAGGTTCCATCGAACAGTGGTGGGTTTACTCCCCGCGTTCTCGCTGACCGAGGTCGCGACGACCAGGACGGTGCAGTTCCGCGACGCCAGTTCCGGCGGCAGGGCCGACGGAGTGGGCGGCCGCTGGCCGGGCCGGCTGTCGAGTTGGTTGTGCACGACTTCGACCGACACCGATTCGACCTCGCCGACGGTGCGCGACTTCAGCGTCGTGACCACATCGCGGTACGGGGCGATGGAGGCCTCGAATCCGGTGTTGAGTTCGCCGACCGTTCCGTCGCGCAATCGTTGCAGGCTGGCCTCGACATTGCCCGCGTTCATGTTGATCAGCACCCCGGTCCAGTCCGCCGCGGCCCGCATCGCCCGGGCCTCGTAATCCCGGTTGCCGGCGGCGGCGTGGTGGCCCGACCACAACACCGCGGTGAGGACCAGGGCCGCGACGGCGATCACGCCGAGAACCGCGGAGGCGATCCCGAATACCGACCAGATGCGGGCGTCATCCTGCGGGTCGAGCCGCTGCTCGGCAACGGGCTCGGCAGCCGGCTCGGCGTCTGGCTCGGACATGCTGGGCAGGCTACCGGTCGTGGTAGAGATGGTGACGTGACGGTAGAGACTCACCGCGACAGCGCCCGACCGACATCCGCCTCGGGAATCGACCTGACCCACCGTGACCCGGCGATCCGGCCGCAGGACGACCTGTTCGGCCACGTCAACGGCCGCTGGCTGGAGAACTACTCGATTCCTGCCGACCGGGCGACCGACGGCGCGTTCCGGGAACTCTACGACCGCGCCGAGAGGCAGGTTCGCGAGATCATCACCGGCGCCGGGTCAACCGATCCCGTCGACCCCGACGAGAGGCGGATCGCCGACCTCTACGCCAGCTTCCTCGACGAGGACACCGTGGAACGCCGCGGGGTACAGCCGCTTCTCGCGGAACTGGCGCGTATCGACGCCGCCGCCGACCCCGCCGGCCTGGCCGTCGTCATCGGCGGTCTGCAGCGCACCGCCGTGGGCGGCGCGGTGGGCCTTTACGTCGACACCGACTCCAAGGACTCCTCGCGCTACCTGATTCATCTGAGCCAGTCCGGTCTGGGTCTGCCCGATGAGTCCTACTACCGCGACGAGCAGCACGCCTCCATCCTGGGCGCCTACCCGGGTCACATCGCGCGGATGTTCGCCCGCGTTCTCGGGGGTTCGCCCGACGCGTACGCCGAACGCGCCGGCCGGATCGTCGCCCTGGAGACCAGGCTCGCCGCCGCGCACTGGGATGTGGTTCGCCGTCGTGACGCCGAGGCGACCTACAACCTGCGCACGTTCACCGCTCTGTGCGACGCGGCCCCCGGCTTCGACTGGACGGCCTGGGCGGCCGCGCTGGCGGGGTCCGCACCGGGCGGGACGACTCCGGACGATCCGACCCGGATGTTCGCCGAAGTGATTGTCCGCCAACCCGATTACCTCACCGCCTTCGCCGAACTGTGGCGCACGGCGGAGTTCGCGGACTGGCAGGACTGGGCCCGCTGGCGGCTGATCCACGCCCGGGCGTCGGTGCTGACCACCGCCCTGGTGACCGAGGACTTCGAGTTCTACGGACGGATCCTGAGCGGCACCGAGGAGATCCGGGAGCGCTGGAAGCGCGGGGTGTCGCTGGTGCAGGCCCTGATGGGCGATGCGGTCGGTCGGCTTTATGTCGACCGGCACTTCCCACCGGAGGCCAAGACCCGGATGGACGAACTGGTCGCCAATCTGCGGGAGGCCTACCGCGTCAGCATCCGCGAATTGGACTGGATGACGCCGCAAACCCGGCAGCGGGCACTGGAGAAGCTGGACAAGTTCACCGCGAAGATCGGCTACCCGGCGAGGTGGCGGGACTACTCGAATCTGGTGATCGACCCTGAGGACCTCTACGGCAACGTGGTCCGCGGCTCGGAGCTGGAGTTCGACCGGGAAATGGCCAAGCTGGGCGGACCGGTGGACCGCGACGAGTGGTTCATGACCCCGCAGACCGTCAACGCGTACTACAACCCCGGCATGAACGAGATCGTCTTCCCCGCGGCGATCCTGCAGCCGCCGTTCTTCGACGCCGATGCCGACGACGCCGCCAACTACGGCGGAATCGGCGCGGTCATCGGCCATGAGATCGGGCACGGCTTCGACGATCAGGGCTCCAAGTACGACGGCGACGGTCACCTGCTCGACTGGTGGACCGACGCCGACCGCGCCGAGTTCACCAAGCGGACCGCCGCGTTGATCGCGCAGTACGACGCCTTCGTGCCCCGCGACCTGGCCGGCCGGGACGACCCGCCGCACGTTCAGGGCGCGTTCACGGTGGGTGAGAACATCGGTGACCTCGGCGGCCTGTCGATCGCGCTACTGGCCTACCAACTGTCACTGGGCGGCCGGGAGGCGCCGGTGATCGACGGCCTCACCGGGGTGCAGCGGGTGCTGTTCGGCTGGGCCCAGGTGTGGCGCACCAAGTCCAGACCGGCGGAGTCGGTGCGCCGTCTCGCCGTCGATCCGCACTCACCACCGGAGTTCCGCTGCAACGGTGTGGTGCGCAATATCGACGCGTTCTACGACGCCTTCGACGTCTCCCCGGACGACGCGCTGTATCTCGATCCGGCACAGCGGGTGCGGATCTGGAACTGATCGCTCAGATCAGCACGGCTGCCGCTCAGTACAGCTGCCACTGCCAATCGTCAGCGCCGTCCGGAGTGGTGTACGGCCCGCCGAGGGTGTTCTTCACGATGATCGGGTCGCCGCTACCGAAGTTGTCGTAGAACCACTTGGCGTTGGCCGGACTGAGGTTGATGCAGCCGTGGCTGACATTGCGCTTGCCCTGATCAGCCACCGACCACGGAGCGCTGTGCACGAAGCCGCCGCTGTTGTCGATCCGGACCGCCCACTGCACCTTGATCTTGTAACCGTTTGCCGAGTTCACCGGGACGCCGTAGGTGGACGAGTCCATCACGATGTCCGGAAACTTCTCCAGTACGTAGTAGGTGCCGTTCTTGGTCTCGTGCTTGCCGTCGTTCATCCCCATCGACACCGGGAAGGTCTTCTCCACCTTGCCGTTGCGGGTGACGGTCATCTGCTTGGTCTTATCGTCGATGTTCGCGACGAGCGCTTCGCCCACCTTGAAGGTCGACCTGGCGCCGCTGGCGTCGATGGTGACCGTGGTACCGGCCGGCCAGAAGCTGTAGGGCCGCCAGCGCACCTGGGTGTCGGTGGTCCAGTAGAACGCTCCGGGCACCGCCGGCACGGACGAGATGTGGATCGCGTCCTCTGCCATCGCGCGATTGGCGATCGGGCGCTGGAAGTTGATGATGATCGGCTTGGCCACACCCACGGTGGCGCCGTTCACCGGATTGAAACTCGGCGGCGCGAACACCGGGTCACCGGTGAACGGCGCGGGGTTCTGGCCCTTCACGGGGCCGGTCGAGGCGGCCGGGACCGAATCGGTCGGGGTGGCCGGGGGTACGGCCACAGGTGCGGACGGCGGCGCGGCCGGGTCCGGAACCCCGGCGGGGGCGGCCAGATCACCGGGCATGGGCGGTGGCGGCGGGGGCAGCTCCACCGGGGGCTGCTCGACCGGCACCGGCGCGACGTCCACGATCTGTGGGTCCACCGGCGGCTGATCGGGGTCCGCCAGCGCCGAGCCGCTGCTCAGACCTGCGCTCGCCACGCCGACGACACACAGGGCGGTCGCAAGGACGCCTCTGACCCGCTTCACAAGAATCCTCCTGTCATCACGACCGCTCCAGTCTGACACAGCGCGGTGCCGGACACGCTCGGGCAAACTCGTCGCGGAGCCGGGGCCGGACGTGATCAGACCGTCTTGATCAGGTCGTTGCGGAGTTCATCGGCATGCGGGCGACCGACGTTACTTTCCGCTGGCGAACAGATTGGGACCGGCGAGGACGGCCACCAGCACCGCCGCGATGAACGCCGCGGAGGTGGCCAGCATCACCGGTTCGCCGGCGTGTTCGTAGAGGACCCCGCCGATCAGCGAGCCCGCCATGATGCCCACCTGGAAGGCCGCCACATACAGCCCGGACGCTCCGTCGGGGTCCGTCGGAGAGTGCCGCATGGCGGTGGACTGCAGCATGGGCGGCACGGCGGTCGCCGTCGCACCCCAGCCGATGATCGCCGCTCCGCCGAGACCCACCAGCGCGGCGGTGGCGCCGCCGACGAATCCCAGACCGGCCAGCACCGCCAGCACCAGGGTCAGCACCGCCAGGCAGCCGACCACCGCCCGCCGGGGATGGCGGTCGCCCGGCCTGGCCAGCAGCGCCATCGCCATCAGCCCGGCCACCCCGTAGCCGGCGAGCAGCCAGGCCAGACCCGGACCGGTCACCCCGACGATGTCCCCGATGATCACCACGATGAAGGTGTAGGAGATGAAGTGGCCGGTGACCCCGACCAGGGTGAGCAGGCACATCATCAGCAGCCGCCGGTTCTGCTGGTGCCAGGGCCGGCGCGGACCCGTGGCGGACCCGGCGTCGACGGGCGGGGCCATGGACGGCAGCACCAGCCGGGCGGCGAGGGTGACAGCGGCGGCCGCCCCGGCGATCAGCGCGACAGCGGCCCGCCACCCCCACAGTCCGCTCATCGCCGCGGTCAGCGGGCTGCCGACCACCAGTGCCAGGGCGGTTCCCACGTAAACGGCCATGGTCGCGCGGGCGGCATGGGTGGGTGGCACCAGGCGCACCCCGATCGGGGCGATCACCGACCACATCAGCCCGTGGGTCAACGCGCACAGCACCCGGCCCAGCGCCAGAACCGCGAAGGTCGGTGCCAGCGCGGAGATCACCTGGGAGACCGTCAGGCAGATCAGCGTGAACAGCAGGGTGCGCCGGCGGGGCCAGAACGCGGTCCAACGCACCAGGGGGACGGTGGCCACCGCGGCGACCAGTGCGTAGCTGGCCAGCAGGGTGCCCACCACGGCGACGCTGACGTCGAGATCGGCGGCGATGGCCGGCAGCGCTCCCACCGGCATGATCTCGGCGGTGACGTAGATGAACGCCGCGGCGGCGAGTACGCACAGCGAAAGGCCGACCCGTGGGGTCCACGGGCCGGTCGGGGGCGCGGCCGCGGTGCCGGCCGTCATGGTGGAGTCGGGCAGACCTTCACGCTAGCCATCCCCGCCGGGTGGCAAAACCCTGCTGCATCCGGCGGAGACCGCATCGATATCGGGCCGAGACCAGGGATCAGGACCGGACCAGGCGAGCGATCGCGGCGGACGCCTCGGCGAGTTTGCGCTCGGCTTCCTCCCCGCCTTCGGCGACGGCACTGCTGACACAGTGTTGGAGGTGCTCGTCGAGCAACCCCAGGGCGACCGACTGCAGCGCACTGGTGACGGCGCTGATCTGGGTCAGGACGTCGATGCAGTACTTGTCCTCGGCGATCATCTTCCCGATCCCTCGGACCTGACCCTCGATCCGGCTCAACCGCCGCGCGTACTTCTCCTTCTCCGCCGAATAGCCTGGCGGCGTTTCGACCGCGGGATCCTGGGATGGGGTCATGCCGCAACCCTACCCGGTACCCCTTGGGGGTATACCCGCCATCGCGGTCCCGGCCGGACGGTCCATACTTGCTCCGTGAGCGAGACTCCCGATATCAAGCCCCGCAGCCGCGACGTCACCGACGGCCTGGAGAAGGCCGCCGCCCGCGGGATGCTCCGCGCCGTCGGCATGGGCGACGAGGACTTCGCCAAGCCGCAGATCGGGGTGGCCTCGTCGTGGAACGAGATCACCCCGTGCAACCTGTCCCTGGACCGCCTCGCGGACGCCGTCAAGGAGGGCGTCTTCGAGGCCGGCGGCTACCCGTTGGAGTTCGGCACCATCTCGGTGTCCGACGGCATCTCGATGGGCCACGAGGGCATGCACTTCTCACTGGTGTCGCGGGAGATCATCGCCGACAGCGTGGAAACCGTGATGATGGCCGAGCGCCTCGACGGTTCGGTGCTGCTGGCCGGCTGCGACAAGTCGCTGCCCGGAATGCTGATGGCCGCCGCGCGCCTGGATCTGGCAGCGGTGTTTCTCTACGCCGGGTCGATCATGCCGGGCCGGGCCAAGCTGTCCGACGGAACCGAGAAGGACGTCACGATCATCGACGCCTTCGAGGCGGTCGGCGCCTGCGCCCGCGGACTGATGTCGCGCGAGGACGTCGACGCGATCGAGCGGGCGATCTGTCCGGGTGAGGGCGCCTGCGGCGGCATGTACACCGCCAACACCATGGCCAGTGCCGCTGAGGCACTGGGCATGTCGCTACCGGGCAGTGCCGCTCCCCCGGCTCCGGATCGCCGCCGCGACGGCTTCGCCCGACAGAGCGGTATCGCCGTCGTCGAACTGCTGCGCCGCGGCATCACCGCCCGCGACATCCTCGTCAAGGAGGCCTTCGAGAACGCCATCGCGGTGGTGATGGCGTTCGGCGGATCCACCAACGCCGTGCTGCACCTGCTCGCCATCGCACACGAAGCTCAGGTCGAGTTGTCGCTGGCGGACTTCACCAGGATCGGTGCCAAGGTGCCGCACCTGGCCGACGTCAAACCGTTCGGTGCGCACGTGATGAACGACGTCGACCGCATCGGCGGCGTCCCGGTGGTGATGAAGGCCCTGCTGGATGCCGGCCTGCTGCACGGTGACGTGCTCACCGTCACCGGAAAGACCATGGCCGAGAACCTCGCCCATATCGCCCCGCCCGACCCGGACGGCAAGGTGCTACGGGCGCTGAACAACCCGATTCACCCGACCGGCGGCATCACGATCCTGCACGGCTCGCTCGCACCGGAGGGCGCGGTGGTGAAGTCCGCCGGTTTCGACTCCAGCGTGTTCGAGGGCACCGCACGGGTTTTCGACGGCGAACGCGCCGCCATGGACGCCCTCGAGGACGGCACCATCACCGGCGGCGACGTCGTGGTGATCCGCTACGAGGGCCCCAAGGGCGGTCCGGGCATGCGGGAGATGCTCGCCATCACCGGTGCGATCAAGGGCGCCGGCCTGGGCAAGGACGTGCTGCTGCTGACCGACGGCCGGTTCTCCGGTGGCACCACCGGCCTGTGCGTCGGCCACATCGCGCCCGAGGCCGTCGACGCCGGGCCCATCGCGTTCCTGCGCGACGGCGACCGGATTCGCCTCGATGTCGCCAACCAGACTCTCGACGTGCTGGTCGACGAGGCCGAGTTCGAGTCCCGCAAGGCGGGATTCACTCCCCCGCCGCCGCGGTACACCTCCGGCGTGCTGGCCAAGTACCGCAAGCTGGTCGGCTCGGCCGCCGGCGGCGCGGTCTGCGACTGAAACTCACCGACCGCGGACCCCTCTTGCCGTGCGCGTAGCGGTGCCGCAGAGTGAACAGGGTGACTCGCACAGCGCTCCGGATCTGTCCCCTCTGTGAGGCGACCTGCGGGTTGGTCCTGACCGTCTCGGGGGACGACGGCGTGGACGACAGCGGAGTCGGCCGGGTGACCTCAGCCCGCGGTGACCGCGATGACGTGTTCAGTCACGGCTACATCTGCCCGAAAGGCGCCAGCTTCGCCGAACTGGACAACGACCCGGACCGGTTGCGCGCCCCACTGGTGCGCCGCGACGGCGCACTCGTGGAAACCGGTTGGGATGAAGCGCTGCAGGCGGCGGTCGAGGGCCTGCGGCGTGTGCAGGCCGACGCCACCGCGACGGTCGGCGTGTATCTGGGCAACCCCAACGCCCACACCATCGCCGGCGGCTTGTACGCACCGCAGTTGGTACGGGCCCTCAAGACCCGACAGGTGTTCTCCGCCAGCACGTTGGACCAGATGCCCAAGCATGTGGCGTGCGGCTATCTGTTCGGCAACCCGCTGGCCTTCACCATCCCGGACCTCGACCGCACCGACCACCTGGTCGTCATCGGCGCCAACCCCCTGGTCTCGAATGGAAGTGTCGGCACGGCAGCCGATTTCGGCGGCAAGCTCAAGGCGCTGAAGCGCCGCGGCGGCCGGCTCACCGTCATCGACCCGAACCGCACCCGTACCGCAGCGATGGCCGACCGGCATATCGCACCCCGCCCGGGCAGCGATGCCGCACTGCTTTTCGCCGTGGTCAACGTGCTGTTCGACGAGGACCTGGTCGCCCCCGACCTCGGGTTCGTCACCGGCGTCGAGCGGGTGCGCGCCGCGGCGCTGGAGTTCCCGCCGGAGGCGGTGGCCGACCATTGCGGCGTGCCGGCGGAGCAGATCCGCGAGTTGGCCCGTGACATCGCCGCAGGTCCCCGCTCGGTGGTCTACGGCCGCATCGGCACCTCCACCGTCCGGTTCGGCACGCTCACCAACTGGCTGGTCGACGTGGTCAACGTGCTGACCGGGAACCTCGACCGGCCGGGCGGGGCGATGTTCGCCAGCTCCCCGATCGGCGCCGCCCCGCGACCGGCGCGACCCGGCCGCGGCTTCGCGGTGGGCCGTTGGCACAGCAGGGTTTCCGGTCACCCCGAGGTCCTTTCGGAGCTTCCGGCCGCACTGCTGCCGGAGGAGATCGAGACCGACGGGGACGGGCAGATCCGCGCTCTGGTGACGATCGCGGGCAATCCCGTGCTGTCCGCGCCCGATGGCGATCGCCTCGCTGCAGCACTGGACAGCCTCGAGTTCATGGTGAGCATCGACCCGTATCTGAACGAGACCACCAGTCACGCCGATGTCATCCTGCCGCCTCCGCCGCCGTCGCACTCCGCCCATTTCGACGTGGCACTGTCCGGGGTGGCGGTCCGCAGCAACGCCCGCTACTCCCCGCCGGTCTTTCCACTGCCCGACGACCGGCCCGACGAGGTGCAGATCATCTCCCGACTGGTACTGGGCATCCTCGGTCTGGGCACCGACGCCGACCCGGGACTGGTTGACCACCAGATCATCTCGGCCGTCCTGGCCAAAGAGGTCGCCGACCCGGAGTCCCCGGTGGCAGGACGCAGCGTCGACGAACTGACCGCGATGCTCATCGACGGCCCGGGTTACGAGCGGCGCCTGGACATGATGCTGCGACTCGGGCCGTTCGGTGACACGTTCGGCACCAACCCCGCCGGCCTGACCCTGCAGCGACTCAAGGACAACCCGCACGGGATCGACCTCGGCCCGCTCACCCCGCGCATCCCCGAGGTGCTCCGAACTCCCTCCGGCACAGTGGAATTGGCCCCGGAGCCCATCCTGGCCGACATCCCGCGACTGCATGCGTCGCTCGATTCCGGCACCGAGGGCCTCCTGCTCATCGGCCGGCGGCACCTCCGGTCCAACAACAGTTGGATGCACAACCTGCCCGCCCTCGCCGGCGGTTCCAACCGGTGCACGCTACAGGTTCACCCGGACGACGCTGAGCTGCTGGGGCTCACCGAAACCGCGGTGATCAGCGGGCCGGGCGGAAAGCTTCAGGTTCCGGTGGAGATCACCGATGCGATCAGGCCGGGTGTGGTGTCACTGCCGCACGGCTGGGGTCACACCGCCCCGGGTACCCGGATGTCCGTCGCAGCCGCCCAGCCGGGCGTCAACGTCAACGCCCTGTTGGACAGTTCGCTGATCGAACCGCTGTCGGGCACCGCGGTCCTCAACGGCGTTCCGGTCGAGGTCGTGGCTACCTGACCCGGGCGATCGCCAGACCGTCCCAGCCCTTGGCGCCGACGGTCTGCAGCGCCGCGGCTTCCAGACGCTCGTCGGA
>JAKOYE010000257.1 GCA_029780675.1 Actinomycetes bacterium | reverse complement strand
GCCCTGGCCGTGATCGGCTACGCCTCGGTGACGACCTCGGCCCACCGGCCAAGCGACGTGTTGAGCGCGATCTGGCTGGCCGCGGCCGGCTTCGCAATGACCCGTCCGGGCGGCGGTTCCACGGTCGGGGCGGCGATTGCGTTCGCCGGGTCGCTCGGCGCCGTCGGCATGGGCGGGCTCTGGCCGGCCGGAGGATTAGCGGCTCATCACAAACGAGGGTGTAGCGGGGGTGTGATCGCGGGCGGCGCGTCGGTGCCGGGGTGAGTGTCGAGGTCTTCCGATGATGGGAGTTCTCACTCAACCCGTCTGGAAGACCTCGACGTGCGCAACGCTACCTTCGCTTGTCCTGACCTGACCACGTTCTGCCGTGTCGATGAGCTCGGCCTTGAAGTGGTTGGCCAACGACTCGAACCCGGACGGGCGGTGTTGGCCTGCCGGGTGGTGGAACCGGATGACTGGTGCCGTCGCTGCGGCCAGCGAGGTGTGCTGCGTGACACGGTGGTTCGGCGGCTCGCGCATGAGCCGCTCGGGTGGCGGCCCACGATTCTGGAGGTGGTCGTCGGCAGGTACCGGTGCGGCGACTGCTCGCATGTGTGGCGGCAGGACACGGCGAAGGCGGCCGAACCGCGGGCGAAGCTGTCCCGGCGCGGGCTGCGGTGGGCGCTGGAAGGGATCGTGGTGCAGCACCTCACCGTGGCCCGGATCGCCGAAGGGCTGGCGGTGTCGTGGAACACCGCGAACGACGCGGTCCTCGCCGAGGGCCGGCGGGTCCTGATCGACGACCCGCAGCGGTTCGACGGGGTCAAGGTCATCGGGGTGGATGAGCACTGCTGGCGGCACACGCGCAAAGGCGACAAGTACGTGACGGTGGTCATCGACCTCACCCCGGTCCGTGACGGCACCGGCCCGGCGAGGCTGCTGGACATGGTCGAGGGCCGCTCCAAGAGCGTGTTCAAGACCTGGCTTGCCGAACGCGACCAGGCCTGGCGAGACGGGGTGGAGGTCGTCGCGATGGACGGGTTCACCGGTTTCAAGACCGCCGCCACCGAGACGCTGCCCGACGCCATCGAGGTGATGGACCCCTTCCACGTCGTGCAACTCGCCGGCGACGCCCTCGACCGATGCCGGCAACGCATCCAACAGGAGACGTTAGGTCACCGCGGCCACGCCGGGGACCCGCTGTACGGGGCGCGGCGCACCCTGCACACCGGTGAAGCACTCCTCACCGACCGCCAACGCACACGCCTCGAAGCGTTGTTCGCCGACGACGACCACGTCGCCGTCGAGGCCACCTGGGGCGTGTACCAGAACATCGTCACCGCCTACCGAGACCCTGACCCCAAGAAGGGCCGGGAAGCGCTCCAGAAGGTCATCAACGCGATCAGCCGAGGCGTTCCCGCCGCCCTGGTCGAACTCCGCAAGCTCGGCTCCACCCTGAAACGCCGAGCCGGTGACGTGCTGGCCTACTTCGACCACCCACGCACCTCGAACGGTCCCACCGAGGCCATCAACGGAAGGCTGGAACACCTCCGCGGCAGCGCTCTCGGGTTCCGAAACCTCACCAACTACATTGCCCGCAGCCTCCTCGAAACCGGCGGATTCAGACCCCAACTACACCCTGGATTGTGAAGAGCCCCTAATCCCATCGGTGCTGCCGAGCCTCTGCCAAGCGTCATAGGCCTTCTTCAGCTACTGATATCGACCCGTCGGCTTGCCCCATCAACTTCGCGCTGTCTGGAAGGGTGAGCGGGAACGTGACCTCCGTCGGAGCATTCTCGTCAGCGAGGATCGCGATCACCTGCACGCCATCACCAGTGGCCCGGGTCACCACGTCGGTGCTGGGTGCCACTTCGGTTTGGACGAGCGCGCCGCCGACGACCTTGGTCTGCT
>JAKOYE010000218.1 GCA_029780675.1 Actinomycetes bacterium | reverse complement strand
CGTCGTCTCGGACGATCCCCGGCTCACCCTGCCCCACCCGCGCGCGCACGAGCGCGCGGTCGTCCTCGTCCCCTGGTTCGAGGTGGACGCCGACGCGTCCGTCCCCGGACGCGGGCGCGTGGCAGACCTGCTGGGCGCGGTCGGGACGGACGGCGTCCGCCTCGCCGGTGATGCCGACTGGCCGTTCGGGCGGCCTGGAGGCGATCGTGGCTGAGGGTCCGAGCGTGGGCGCGACCACCGCCCGGTCGGTCGCAACGGCGGCGGTCGTCGGCGTCGGCGTGGTGTGGGTCGGGTGGCAGGTGCTGCTGTATGCGGGGGCGGGTCTCCCGGTCATCGGAGTGGGGGCCTGGGTGCCGATCCTGCTGCTCGCGGCGGTCACAGGCTGGTTGGCCTGGCAGACCCACTCCCTGGTCCAGCGCCGACGTGAGCCACTGGAACCCGACGTCGCGGTGGTGCGGCTCCGCCTGGCCAAGACCTCGCTGCTCGCGGCGACCGCTTTGGCGTCAGGCTACGGCAGCTTGGCGCTGCTGTCGCTCAGCGCCTGGCCGACGCCCAGCGCGTCGGCGCGGGTGATCCACGGTTCGATCGCCCTGGTGGGGGGGATCTGCTGGGCCGGTGCGGGCTGGCTGCTGGAGCGGGCGTGCCGGATCCCGAAGGATCCGGACGAAGAGCCCGCGCCACGGCCTGAATAGCCGCTCGGTCCGCGCCCCCACACGATAATCAGCGCCACCACGCACATTGACTCGAATACCTAGTGGCGCTTGACGAGTGCCACAAATTGACGGTTTCACACGTGATTGATCACATGTTCACAGTGGTGAATCGCTGTTCAGCGGTGGACAAACACAGTCCCCGCGGCGTTACACTTCCACGCGAGGGGGGAATGATATTGCCGCACTCTGGCGAAACCGAACGTGATGGAGGGCCACTAATGGCACAACGAGTCAGCATCGTATTGACTGACGACCTCGACGAGAGCCCCGCTGCAGAGACCGTGACTTTCGGTCTTGATGGAAACACCTATGAGATCGATCTGTCGAGCGCCAATGCCGCACGGCTCCGCGATGCCCTGAAGCCCTTCATGGACAACGGACGCCGCACCGGCGGTCGCGCCAAGCCGGGTCGCAAGCGCGCGGCCGCGGCGTCCGGCAACGCCACCGACATCCGC
>JAKOYE010000185.1 GCA_029780675.1 Actinomycetes bacterium | reverse complement strand
AACAGATGCGCCTGTACTACGGGCGGCGCCGGCGCACCGCCAGCCCCGGACAGCACCTGGCCCTGTTCGCCCTGGAGCGCGGCTGCACCAAACCGGGCTGCCCGCTCCCGGCCAACCGCACCCAGGCCCACCACGCGGTACAGGACTGGCAACACGGCGGCCGAACCGACATCGACCAACTCACCCTGGCCTGCGGACCCCACAACCGCCTCGTCGATGACACCCCCACCGGATGGACCACCCGAAAACACGGCCCCGACAACCGAACCGAATGGATCCCCCCACCCCACCTCGACCGAGGCCAAACCCGAACCAACGACTACCACCACCCCGAACGACTACTCCACCCCGACAACGAACCACCCGGAGCAAAGCAACCCGACGACGACCCACCCGGATAGGGGCGGAATGCATCGCGGGCGACCGTGCCGCGGAGAGTGAAATCGGGTGCCACAACAATCAGGTGACAGAAAGAAGCGGCCCCCGAGCCGTAAATCCACAGTTGGACTGACTGGGGGCTCGGGGGCCGGGTAGCTGCCTGGGATTCGCCAGCGCGCCTAGTACGCGGGTGATTCCCTGCACCTGGTGCTGCTAGCGGGCAGCCACCTCACATGTCCAAACACTACTGCTCAAAGTTCCGGACCACCTCCTTCCCTGTGTACGACCGAAATTACTCGCCGAACCCGGAGTGCGCCAACGGTTTTTCGCCGTCAGCGATCACCGACCACGGCAGCCTCGACCAGTCCGGGCATATCGGTCGCGACGGGTCCGGCAGGCAGGGGACGGCCATCGAGGGTGTGTACGCGGGCAGCCAGGGTGACACTGGACACCAACCACACCCCCTGTGCCGCAAACAGGTCCGCGGGCCGTAACGCTTGGTAGTCGCAGTCGATGCCGCGTGCGCGGGCGGTTTCGAACAGGGCCTGTTGGGTGGTCCCCCGCAGGATCGGATACCACGGCGGTGGGGTGAGCAGGCATGGCCGGCCACCGGGAGCGTCCGCGGCGATCACCACCGTCGACCGAGGACCCTCCAGAATCAGTCCGTCGGCGCTGACGAAGATGACGTCGTCGGCGCCCCGGTCAGCGGCGTGACGCAGTGCCGCCATGTTGACCGCGTAGGACAACGTCTTGGCGCCGGCGAGCAGCCAGGGCAGCGCGTCGGTCCCGGCGGCCGCCAATCCGCGGTCGAGCAGGACTGCCGACACTCCGTCGCGGCGCGCCTCCGCGACACGGTCGGCCAACGCCGTGATGGTGAGGTATCCCGTCGGCCCGGAGCCTGTCTCGCGGCCCCGGCTGTACACCAGCCGCAGAGCCCCCTCCGCGGCGGTTCGCTCCGACCACTCCCGCACCGCGATGTCCACCGCTCGCCGCCATGCGTCGGGATCCGGCGGCGGCAGTTCGAGCATCGCCGCCGAGTGGGTCAGCCGCCGCAGGTGCGCGTCGAGAAGGCAGGCGCGGCCGTCTCGAACCAGCAGGGTCTCGAAGGCGCCGTCGCCGCGCACCGCCGCCAGATCATCGGCGAACAACAGCGGCAGGGTGGGGTCGCGCACGTCACCGTCGAGGCTGACGACGACCTGCTGCGACTCGGCCATGAGCTCAGAGCGTACTGGCGGGCCTCGTACAGTTGAGGTGTGACTGCAGTGCGGTGCCCCGATGGCTCGCCGGACGCCGGCGCGATCTGGCACTACGGCGATCCGTTCGGGGAACAGCACGCCGCCGAACGTGCCGCGGTCGTGGTGGATCGGTCGCACCGCGTCGTGATCGCGCTGACCGGCGCCGATCGCCGCAGGTGGCTGCATTCGATCTCCACCCAGCATGTGGCCGACCTGAGCGACGGCGCGTGCACGGAAAATCTCAGCCTCGACGGGCAGGGCCGGGTCGAGGATCACTGGCGGCAGACGGAATGCGGCGACACCACCTACCTCGACACCGAACCGTGGCGCGGTACGCCACTGCTCTCCTACCTGGAGAAAATGGTGTTCTGGTCGGACGTGCGGCCTGCGCTCGCCGATCTGGCCGTGCTCTCACTGCTGGGCCCGGACCTGGGTTCGGCAGCCGTCCTGAACGCGCTGGGCCTGGAGGCCCTGCCCGCCGAGGCAACGGCGGTGGCCCTGCCTGACAGCGGGACCGGCAGCGGCACCGATGGCGGCTCTGACGCTGGTTCCACGGTCGGCTTCATCCGCCGGATGCCCGCCACCGACGACCGAATCGAACTCGACCTGCTGGTGCCGACGGCCCAGAAGGACCGCTGGCTGGACCGGCTTGCCGAGGCGGGGGTGCGGCCGGCCGGTGTCTGGGCGTACGAGGCGCACCGGGTCGCGACTCGCCGCCCGCGACTCGGGGTGGACACCGACGAGCGGACCATTCCGCACGAGGTGGGATGGATCGGCCCCGCCGTACACCTGGACAAGGGCTGCTACCGGGGCCAGGAGACCGTCGCGCGGGTGCACAACCTGGGCCGGCCACCGCGAATGCTGGTGCTGCTCCATCTCGACGGGTCTGGCGAGCGCCCCGCGACCGGTGACCCGTTACTCGTCGACGGCCGGCAGGTTGGCCGACTCGGGACCGTGGTCGATCACGCCGACCTGGGCCCGATCGCGTTAGCCCTGCTCAAGAGGGGTATTCCAGCGGGAACACCGTTACGTACCGGAGGTGAGCATCAGGTCGCCGCGGAGATCGACGAGGAGTCGCTGCCGCCTGCGGACGTCGCCGGTGCGGGCCGGGTGGCCGTGGACCGCTTACGCCACGGCCGTTGACGTTCACCACCGGGCGAACGGGCCTCGGCACGGATCGGGACCCGGCACGGTAAAGTAGTCGTCAGGACAAACACCACATTGATCCGGAGCCGTCCGTCCTTGGACCGCTCCGTTATTGCGCGAGGGGGATCCCCCATGGGCCGCGGCCGGGCTAAGGCAAAGCAGACCAAGGTTGCCCGAGAGCTGAAATACAGCTCTCCGCAAACTGACTTCAGTCGGCTTCAACAGGAGCTGGCCGGGTCCAGCACCAGCGATCCCGATCAGAACGAGTCGTGGGAAGACGACGACGACTGGCGTCGCTGAGTCTTTCCTGAGCGGTCCCCACGGTTAGAACCGTGGGTGCTGGCCCACCATCTTGGCTCGGGGTCCATCCTTACCTTTTGTGACGGTGCCCAGTGTCCAGCAGTTCAGATGGCGGGCGGTCAGGATCGCCAAGGCGCGGTCGGTGTCCTCCGGCGCGACGATGGCGATCATCCCGACCCCCATGTTGAACGTCTTCTCCATCTCGGCACGGTCGATCCGACCACGCTGGGCGATCATCGCGAAGACCGGCGCGGGCGTCCAACTGCCCCGATCGACCTCGGCGACCAGACCGTTGGGGATGACGCGCTCGAGGTTTCCCGCCAGCCCGCCGCCGGTGACGTGGCAGAAGGTGCGGACCTGCGTTTCCGCGGCGAGCGCCAGGCAGTCCTTCGCGTAGATCCGGGTGGGCTCGAGCAACTCCTCACCCAGCGTGCGGCCGAATTCCTCCACATGGCCGGCAAGGTTCATCCGGTCGATCTCCAGGAGCACCTTGCGCGCCAACGAGTAGCCGTTGGAGTGCAATCCGGACGACCCCATCGCGATGACGACATCACCGGGGCGGACCCGCTCCGGGCCGAGGAGGTCATCGGCTTCCACCACGCCCACACCGGTAGCCGAGACGTCGTAGTGGTCGGGTTCCATCAGGCCCGGATGCTCAGCCGTCTCCCCGCCGAGGAGTGCACACCCGGCGATCACACAGCCTTCGGCGATACCGCCCACGATGGCGCTGACCCGCTCCGGAACCGTCCGGCCCACCGCGATGTAGTCCTGCAGGAACAACGGTTCGGCCCCGCACACCACGAGGTCGTCGACCACCATGGCAACCAGGTCGAGTCCCACCGTGTCGTGCTTGTCCATGGCCTGCGCGACCGCGAGTTTGGTGCCCACTCCGTCGGTGGAGGAGGCCAGGATGGGTTCGCGATAACCGCCGCGCAAGGCGAACAGACCGGCGAAGCCGCCGAGCCCGCCACGGACCTCGGGACGGCTCGCCTTCCTGGCCAGGGGCTTGAAGAGTTCCACCGCCCGGTCACCGGCCTCGATGTCGACACCGGCGGCCGCATAGGAGATGCCGCTGGTGGGCGTGGAACTCGGGGCGTTTTTCGGGGGGAGGGACTTGCCGGACATCGGCGTCAAGGCTACCCCGCGGTCGTTGACCCGATCACCCGGTCGACCAATTCCCGGGCCAGGGCAAACGACGACGTGGCTGCGGGCGAGGGCGCGTTGCGCACGTAGCACACCCGCTCCGAGCCCGATATGACGAAATCGTCCACCAGCGATCCGTCTCGGCCGACGGCCTGCGCGCGCACCCCCGCGTGCGAGCTGCCGTCGAGATCTTCGACCGTCAGGCCAGGCATGTAACGGGCGGCCGCCGCGACGAAGGCCCGCCGGCTCGCGGCCATCCGCAGCTCATCGGCCCCGACCATCCAATAGCGGCGCATCACCCGCCAGGTGCCCGGCCAGGTCAACGACTCCCACGTGTCCCGGGCACTGAACCGCCGCAGCGAATACGCGTCACGCGCGGCCACCATCATCGCCGTCGGCCCCAAAGTCACCTCGCCGCCGATGTGACGGGTGATATGCACGCCCAGAAACGGCAAGTCTGGGTTGGGCACCGGGTAGATCATCCCGCGTAACCGAGGCTGCGGAGTGTGGCGCAACCCCAGGTAGGCCCCCCGAAACGGAACGATCTGCGGGTCGCGCGGCGCACCGGAGCGCCGGGCCAGCCGATCGGCCCACAGCCCCGCGCAGGCGATGACGGTGCGGGCCCGGATCGGCCCGGCGGCGGTGTGCACCACGGCGGGGTCCACGCCCTCGACAGCGGTGACCGTCAGGTTGAATCGGACGTCCACCCCGGCCGCGGAAAGTTCCTCAACCAGTCGACGCGCGACCGCGCCGTAGTCGACGATTCCGGTGTTGGGGGCGTGCAGGGCCGCCAGGCCGACAGCGTTCGGTTCGATCTCGGCGATCTCCGCGGCGGCGACCCGCCGCAATCCGGGCACCGCATTGGCGGCACCGCGGATCTCCAACTCGTTGAGCCGGGGCAGTTCATCGGGCTCCACCGCCACGATGAGCTTCCCGCAGCGCTCGTGCGGGATGCCGTGCTCCTCGCAGTACTCGTACATCATCCGGGCGCCGTCGACGCACAGCCGGGCCTTCAGCGAGCCGGGCTGGTAGTAGATGCCGCCGTGGATCACCCCGGAGTTGTGGCCAGTCTGGTGCCGTGCCGGCCCGGATTCCTGCTCGACGACGACGACCGAATCATGCGGACGGCGCGCGGTCCATTCCCGGGCGACGGCCAGTCCGACGATGCCGGCGCCGACGACCACCAAATCCTTAGGTCCGACCATGTCAGCTGACGTACCGGTCCAACCAGCCGTTCAGCGGGCGCCCGGCGCGCAGAGCCGTGACAATCCGTTCCTTGGCCGCGGCGGTGCCCAGCCAGGCGGCCGGCGGCCACTCCATCATCATCGCGATGCCCTTGTTCCTGAGCAGTTCGATGCGGGGATGGTCCTTGGGAAATCCTTTCGGGGCGGTCTTCAGGACCTCATGGGCCATGGTCCGGTAGCCGGCCCGATGCAGATCGTCGACGATTGCGGAGAGTTCGGTTCCGGACTTCTCCCGGTCGACGGCGGTCCGATAGCGCTGCAGGGTCGCGGGATCCGGCATGTAGAGCCCACCGCCCACGGACAACTCATCGGCCGAGAAGGACAGGTAGGCCTGGCCGACACCCTGACCGAGGGTGGCCGCGCAGTTCGTCTTGTACGGCTCCTTGTTCGCGCTGAACCGGACGTCGCGGTAGGGCCGGAAGAGCTTGCCGGTTCCGAATTCGTCGGCGAGTTCGTCGAGCAACTGTTCCATCGGGGTGCGGACGCACTGCTCGTAGACGGCTCGGTGGTCCTGCCAGTAGGTCTTGGAGTTGTCGGCCTGCAGTCCCTCGTAGAACTCGACCGCTTCGACCGGCCATCCGCTGAACGCCATATCCACCATTCTGGTATCCGAGCCGTCGCCCGTCAGCGCGCGTCGTGGGTGATCCGGCCGTCCATCATCGTCAGCACCACCGGCACGGCGTGGATCTGCCGCGGATCCACCCGGAAGAGATCCGCCTCCAGCACCGTCAGATCGGCGGCCTTCCCGGCGGTCAGCGTTCCGATGCGGTGGTCCAGCCGCAACTGGTAGGCACCGTTGGCGGTGTAGCCGCGCAGCGCGTCATGCAGGCCGATGCGCTGGCGTGCCACCAACGGCTCGTCCTCGGGGTATCCGGGCCGCTGCCGGGTCACCAGCGCCTCGATCTGGATCAGCGGCGGGATCTCCGGAATGTCCACTCCGGGGATGTCGCTGCCGTAGGTGACCGTCGCCCCGGAACGGACCAGATCCCCGTAGGGGAACAACCGCTCCTCGACCCGTTCCGCGCCCAGCATCGTGGTGTAGATGTCGCGGTACTGGCCGTTGTAGTCGGTACCCCACAGCGGCGTGCAGTTGGCGATCACGCCGAGGTGGGCGTAGCGGTTGATGTCGGCCGGGTCGACCATCGAGTTGTGCGCCAGGACGTGGCGCGGCGACCACCCCGGGCCGGACGGGCCGCCACTGCTCAGCAACGTCTCGCGGGCTTTCTGGTAGGCGTCCAGCACCACCCGGGCCGATCCGTCGGCGTCGACGTGGATGTGCATATCGAATCCGGCCGCCTGCACCGCCCGGATCTGGGCTTCGATCTTCTCCGGCGGGAAGGTCATGGTGCCGAGGTCATCCGGGGCGTGCCCGCAGCACGGGGACAGCAGCAACGCCCCGCCGCTCATGAGGGTGCCGTCGGCCCACATTTTGCAGGTGCTGATCGACACGTGCGCGGATCGCAGCTCACGGTTCCAGCGGGCCAGTCCGTCGGCGATCGCCCGGGGGTCATCGCTCGGCGTCCGTGTCCAGTACGACCCGGCGACCCGGACCGGAAGGGTGCCCGCCTCATCCTGGGCGATCAGATCCTCGTACACCAGGACTCCGGACATGGCGCAGGAATTGATGCAGGGTCACTGGTGGGATTTGACGCTGTAGCGCAGGGTCAGGTTGGTGCCGGGGTAGATGGTGTTGGTGTCGTTGAGGGCTTGGCAGAGTTCGGCGATGGCGGCGGTGTGTCGGGGTGCGGCTAGCGGGTCGAGTCGGATGTGCAGGGTGTTGCCGGTCGGGTCGGGGATGATGTCGCCGGAGCCGGCCAGGGCGGTGCGGATCAGGGTGTGGGCTTCATCGGCGGCACGGCGGTAACCGGTGTCGGTGGCGATGGCGCGTGCGAGGGTTTGGGCGGTGTTGTAGGCGGCGATGCGGATGGCGTGGTGGATGAGTTTGGTTTCGGTGTCCAGCACTTGTTGGCCGGGGTTGACCTGAGACAGGGGTAGCCGGGCCGGTATCGCTGCGTGGGCGGCCAGGGCGGCGTCGAGGGTTTTCTCGGCGGTGTGGACGTCGGTGTTGATGGTGTTGATCATCGTGTTGGTCAGTACGACGGTGGTGCCGGGTTTGGGTGAGTGCGCGGCCAGCAGTTCGGCCTTGGCGGTGTGTTGGGCTGAATGCAGTGTCCGGCGGGCTTTGTCGACCTGGGCGTGGGCGGTTTTCTTGGCGGGGTTGGGCACCATCCGGTCGGCGTCGTCGTCACCGGCCTGGTAGGTGTCGTGGGAGTCCAGATCGAAATGCATCCGGGCGTAGCGGTAGTGGTTCTCCTGACGCCAGCGTGAGCCCATCCGGTAGCGGACCTCGCCGGGGCTCAGGTCGCGGCGGGTGGTCAGGATGTGCATCTGGCGGGCCCGTGGCCGGTCGTGCAGGCTGATCTGGCGCATGGTGAACACCTCACCGGCGCGCGAACCGTCGGTGATCGCCAGTTCGACGTCGGTGTCGGCCAGTTCCCAGGTGTGGGTGCGGCCGTACTCATCGGTGTGGGAGCACTCGGCGAACAGATTCTCGGCGATGTCGGGTGTGGGGCCTTTGCGCCAGGTCAGGGTGTCGAACCCGGCGGCGTGCAGGTCGGCGAACAGGGTGGGTGACCAGCCGCCGCGGTCGAACCCGACCAGCACCCGGCGATCGTCGCCGACCATGGCCCGCAGCTGCGGGATCAGCCGCCGTAGTTCGGAGGCCAGCGAAGCGGCCGGTTCGGCCATCACGACCAGCAGCGGGTCCCCGGCGGCGTCGGTGACCCAGGTTTCCACCGTGGCCGGGGCGGGGAACTTCAACCGCGGCACATGGGTTTTAGCGATACGCCGGGTGCCCTGATAGGCCCGCACATGCCCATCGACGTAGAACACCGCCGCCTGCTCGGGGCGGGCGGCGAGGTGGCCGGCGGCCATCGCGGTGATCCACTGGCCGGCCTTACCCGCCTCGGCCAGAGCCTTGATTTTGCGGCGGATCGTCTTGACCTCCGGGGCCCGGTCCACACCCAACACCCGACCCAACGCGACCGGGTCGATCCGGGTGGAGCCTTCGGCGCGGGCCTGGCCCAGCAGAGCGCGGAACACCCCCTCGCACAACATGGTGTCCAGCGAGTAGAAGCCGTTCGGGAAGTCCGGGTAGGCCTGGTGCGCGCACTCGATCAGCCCGGTCGCGACCAGTGCCGGCAGCGCCAACAACAGCCCCGCCAACGGGGCCCGGCCACACCCGGTGAACACCGGCGCCGCGTACGGGATCAACCCGAACGCCGCCAACACCCGCTCACCGGAACGGTCGAGCGGATCGGCCAACACCGCCACCGCATCCCCGCAGGCCATCACCGGTGTCGCCGGTGTCGAGGGCATCTGCCCGCAGAGATCGGGGCCCCTATCGGAAACCGTTGCCGGACAATCGGTCTCGGTCTCGGTTCCGGCCGGGGAGTTCTCCGACAGTGCCCGGCGGACGCTGGCCTCCGAGACCGCGACCCGCTCTCCGATCGCCCGCAGCGACAGGCCCTGCTCACGTAGCGCCGCGATCGTGGCGGTCACCTCGGAGGTCAGCTTGGAGGCCCGCCGCGGCCCCGTGCGCCGGGGAACCAACGCTGCGACCCCGTCCGCCGACAAGGCCTGATCCCAGCGCCACACCGTCAGCGCCGAGGTGCCGAAAGCCGCCGCGACCTGGGTCTGGGTGGCCGCCCTGGTCCGCATCAACGACACCGCCGCGAACCGGCGCCCCGCGGTGTCACCGGCGTCCCAGGCGAAACACAGGTTGCCATGCACATAGACCCGGCCCCCCTCGGCGTCCTCGATCATCGCCGCCGCGGCGCTGATCTCGGTGGCCTCGGCCGGGATCAGCGGCAAGGGCTGCTGGGTGGTCATCACCGCCATCGTTGCACCCCACCATCCCTCCGGAAACCCTTCAAGAATTATATCGCTAAACACGCGGGAAAACGACCCCAACACACCTCAAATCAGCAGCTCACAGCACCCACGCCGACCAGCCATCCCTGCACCATGTCCGGAGTCCTGTACACCCAGCGCGCGTCATCACTGGTGGGGCCGACCACGATGCCGGCTTCGAAGTATGCGGTCAGCCCCCATGACGGCGCCGGCGCGAGCGTGAGTTGTTGCGCCGCGCGGATATTCGCCGTCGAGAACATCCCCTGCGCGATGATGATCGGGATGGTGGCGGCCGCCTCGACCGCATGGCCGGTCGGGGTGCCGTCGGGGTCGCGGACCCAGTACTGGGCACCCGGATCGGGGTCCGGGACGTCCGGCCCGATTCCGGCGGCCTGCATCGCCGCAGTGTTGAACCAGGAGTCGTGGGCGTCGGCGGACAGCAGGTACATCGGTCGCGGCCCGGTGATCTCGTCGAGCCATTCCCGACGCGGCGAGCGCTCCTCGAAGGAGTCGGGCATCCAGCCGTGGCCCCGCAACGGTGCATCGGCGGGTTGCGTCGCCACCCAGTCGCGCACCGCTGCCAGTACCGCGTCCCGGCCCACCACACCGGAGAGGTTGACGCCGAGTTTGGTCAGCGCCATCGACGCGAGGTGGTTGTGCGCATCGACGAATCCCGGCAGGCACATGCCGCCGCGCAGGTCGATCACCTCGGTTCCGGCGTCCGTGAACTGCGCCGCACCGTCCCGGGTACCGACGTAGGCGATCTCGCGACCGCGGACGACGACGGCCTGCGCCCACGGAGCGGCCGCTTCCCCGGTCCAGATCGGGCCGCCCGTCAGCAGGTAGGAGCTCGGCAGGGAGGAGTCAGCCATGGCGGATCACGCTAGCCCACCACCTGTGACACCCTGAGCGTCATGACAAGACTGTGCGCGCTGGCGGGTTCTGCCCTTGCCGCTGTGATGCTCGCGGCACCCGCCGCGGCGGCTCCCCCCGGTGTCGACGTCGAGACCCTTTCCTCGAACACCGTTGACGGGATGCAGTACATCGTCACGCGGATCACCGTCGCGCCCGGCGCAGGAACCGGCTGGCACTACCACCCCGGCGACGTGTTCGGCTACATCAGCGATGGCGCGATGACCCACTACAACGCGGGCGGCGGGAACGTCGGCTGCGCGGTGGACGCGGTCTACGCCACCGGCACCCCCGTCAAGGAGGGCATCGGGCCCGGGTTCGTCCACAACGGCCGCAACGAGGGGGCCACCCCGTTGGTGATGGAGGTCGTCTACATCAACCCGGTGGGCTCGCCGCTGTCGGTGGAGGTGCCCGCACCGGCCGGATGCGCGGTTTCCTGACGTACCGGTGACTTCCCGCCGGTCGGGCTGCGACGTTCACCCCGTTGAGGGTTCAATACAGGCGATGAACGGAGGATCTCGTGGCTGCTGAACAGCTTCGCTGTCTGGTAACCGGCGCCACCGGATACATCGGCGGCCGACTGGTCCCGCGCCTGCTGGAGAGCGGTTTCGCGGTCCGCGCCCTGGCCCGCAATCCGGACAAACTGGCGACCGTGCCCTGGCGGGAGCGCATCGAGGTGGCCAAGGGCGACCTGGGCGACCCCGCCTCGCTGCAGTCCGCGTTCGAGAACGTCGACGTCATCTACTACCTGGTGCATTCGATGGGGTTTGAGAAGGACTTCGCCGCCGAGGAACGCCGCGCCGCGCAGAACGTCGTGGTCGCGGCCCGTCGCGCCGGGGTGCGCCGCATCGTCTACCTCAGCGGCCTGCACCCGGAAGGCACCGAACTGTCCACCCACCTGGGTTCGCGGACCACGGTCGGCGAGATCCTGATCGCCTCGGGTATCGAGACGATCGTGTTGCAGGCCGGGGTGGTGGTCGGGTCCGGATCGGCGTCGTTCGAGATGATCCGGCATCTGACCGACCGGCTCCCGGTGATGACCACCCCGAAGTGGGTGCACAACAAGATCCAGCCGATCGCCATCCGCGATGTTCTGCACTACCTGGTGGCGGCGGCGACCTGCCCGGTTCCCGAATCCCGCACCTGGGACATCGGCGGACCCGACGTCCTCGAGTACGGCGACATGATGCAGATCTATGCCGAGGTGGCGGGCCTCCGCCCGCGCCGGATCCTGGTACTGCCGGTTCTGACACCGCGGATCGCCGCCCTGTGGGTGGGACTGGTCACCCCCATTCCGTCCGGTCTGGCGCGGCCACTGGTCGAATCGCTGCACTGCGACGCGGTGATGAACAACCACGACATCGACTCCATCATCGCCCCGCCCGAGGGCGGGCTGACTCCGTACCGGCGCGCGGTGTCGCTGGCGCTGGCGCGGATCTCGCGCGGCGAGGTGGAGACCACCTGGAACACCGGGACCGCGGCACATCTGCCCAGCGACCCGGAGTGGGCCGGCGAGGTGGTCTACACCGACACCCGGTCGCGGCATACCTCGGCCAGCCCCGAGCAACTGTGGAAGGCGGTCGAGAGCAGTGTCCCGCAGCACTGGCGGGTCGAGGAGCGCGATCCGGGCCGGACGCTGAAACTCCGCGCCGAACGGCGCGGGCCCGGGGATCGCTGGTTGGAGATGCGGATCACCCCGGAGGGCGGCGGCAGCCGCTACGAGCAGCGCGCGATCTTCTATCCGCGCGGCCTGATGGGCCGGTTGTACTGGTACGCCGGACGACCGTGGCAGGCGGTCACCCTGGACCGGCGGGTGAAGAAGGTGACCTCCGCGGTCAGTTAGGTTAGGGCCGACGCGGTCCGTTAGGGACGACTCAGGGCCGACACGTTGTCGTTGCCGGCCTGCACCGCGGCGAGCATGTTCTCCACGACGTTCTTGCCCAGCGCCGTCGCGTTGGGCAGCGCGATCGGGTAGTCGCCGTCGAAGCAGGCGCAGCACAGCCTGCTGGCGGGCTGTTCGGTGGCCGCGACCATGCCCTGCTGGGAGATGTAGCCGAGGGTGTCCGCCCCGATGGCCTGGCGCACCGATTCCAGCATCTCGCCGTCCTCGGTCTGGGTGCCCGGCGCGTTGGCGATCAGTTCGGCCGGGGTGGCGAAGTCGATTCCGTAGAAGCACGGCCACTTCACCGGTGGGGAGGCGATCCGCACATGCACCTCGACCGCACCGGCCTCGCGCAGCATGCGGATCAGGGCACGCTGGGTGTTGCCGCGGACGATGGAGTCGTCGACGACGATGAGGCGCTTACCGCGGATCACCTCTCTGAGCGGGTTCAGCTTCAGCCGGATACCGAGTTGGCGGATCGTCTGTGACGGCTGGATGAAGGTGCGTCCGACGTAGGCGTTCTTCATCAGTCCCTGGCCGAACGGGATGCCGGATTCCTGGGCGTAACCCACCGCCGCCGGGGTTCCCGATTCCGGCACGCCGATCACCAGATCCGCCTGCACCGGCATCTCCCGGGCCAGCCGCCGGCCGATGTCCACCCGCGCGGCGTGCACGGACCGTCCGCCGATGACACTGTCCGGACGGGCCAGGTACACGTACTCGAAAACACAACCCTTCGGCGTGGGCGGGGCGAATCGGCTCGAGCGGACACCGTCGGAGTCGATGGCCAGCAACTCCCCCGGCTCGATATCCCGGACGAAGGACGCCCCGACGATGTCCAGTGCGGCGGTCTCCGAGGCCACCACCCAACCGCGATCCAACCGGCCCAGCGACAACGGCCGCACCCCGAACGGGTCGCGGGCGGCGTACAGCGTCGTCTCGTCCATGAAGACCAGGCAGAACGCGCCGTGCACGGTGGGCAGCAGTTCCAGGGCCGCCTGTTCCACGCTGGAGTCGGCCGCACCGCCGGCGAGCAACGCGCCCAGGATGTCGGAGTCGGTGGTCGCCGCGCCGGGCGCGTTGTGGTTGATCAGACCGTCGTCGCGGGCCCGGTTGGCCAGTTCGGCGGTGTTGACCAGATTCCCGTTGTGGCCCAAGGCGACTCCGGTGCCGGCCGCGGTGTTGCGGAAGACCGGTTGAGCGTTCTCCCAGGTCGTCGATCCGGTGGTGGAGTACCGGCAATGCCCGATGGCGACGTGGCCCGGCATGGCGGCCAGTGTCTGCTCGTCGAACACCTGGGAGACCAGACCCAGATCTTTGAACACCAGCACCTGCGACCCGTCGGCCACGGCGATTCCGGCCGCCTCCTGACCGCGATGCTGGAGGGCGTAGAGGCCGTAGTAGGTGAGCTTGGCGACATCCTCGCCCGGGGCCCAGACGCCGAATACGCCGCATTCTTCACGGGGTGGGTTCTCGATCTGGTCGGTCACAACACTCCCCTGCGGGTCGGTGGCAATGCCGAGTCTAGGGGACCAATGGGAAAGTGAGAACTTATGCACAAAGCCCGCGCAAGCGGTCCTAGCCGCCAGCGATCAGCTTTCGCGTCTGGTCGGCGACTACCGGCGCCAGAGTCTCCGCGAATGTCTTTGTGACGTGGGAGTTTCCTTTGATGTAATCGCGATACACGATCACGTTGCCAATCACAGATGGGCACCAGTCTGCTGTACAATAGTACTTAGTTAGATCAATCACAGACGAGCCAGCGAATCCCTCTGCCGCCGCTACAAGCGTATCGGACTTTGGTATGGCATCCGATCTCGCGGTGCCGCATTGCCCAGTCGTGTCTTCCCCAATACTCACCCGAGTCAGACATGCGAGTGCCTCCTCGCTGGTTCGCGGATTATCCGGTACCACAACTATCTTTGCGCCTCCTGCAACGAGCGGAATCCATGCACTCTGGAAATTCTCTGCTAGCCACCCTTGGTTGAAGTTAGTGACGAAGATGATGTCGTATCTTTTCCTGGATAACTCCTCCCTGACAGCCGACATCGCCCGTTCGCACCCCGGAGGGGCAGGGTCGGCCAGATGGCAGGCCGTTCCCAGATAAGTGGTCAGATGCCACTTGTTCGATTCGAGGATCGGCCACAGCGCAGGTGTGAGTGCCGCCGCGTGAGAATCACCGATCAGTGCGATTCGCACAGCATCGGGACCCTCGTAACCGTAATCACACGGGTTCAGGTTCTCACTCTTCTCAACCGTGACGTAGCACGCACCCAAGTACGGCTGCGGGCTGTCCACAGCGAAGTAGTCGATGGGGGGCTGCAGAGGCACTTCAGGATTTCTCAGTATGCAGCCTTCCGTCACCATTGCAGGTGCGCCGTAGCACGGCTCGACTTCCGGAGGAGGATTGCCGAACGCGACTTTCGGTCCCTCTTGCCCATCAACAGCAGCGGACTCCTGTGCAACCCTAGCTAATCTCGACTCATAAGTAATGGTCGCAATTGCCATAAATATGACCGCTGCGGATACACCGCCGATCACCCCCCAAGCCCGGGAGTTGAGGATCAGCCTGGGCAACCACGCTTTGGATCTGCCACGCGGCACCTCGTCAACATCGAGCAGCCAGTTCGACTTGCGAATTGGATTTTCGTAGAAGCGGTAAGTGACCGTCGTCAACCCGAGGGACAATATGACCGCGAGCAGATATGAAACCACTCCCTGTTCTAGCACCGTGGCAAGTAGAACAATCACCGGCCAGTGCCACAGGTAAAGGGTATAACTGGTATCCCCAAACCATCGGGCGACAGGGTTGGTGAGTATCCAGACCGACCGGACATCCGACCCGTGGAAGGAGGCCACGATCAGCGCGGTCGAAAGAACCGGTAGCGCAGCCCACGGTGCTGGAAACCGAACTGTCGAGTCGATCAGAAACAAGGACGCACCCAAGCCCGCGAGTCCAGCGTAGGAAAGTGCTGGACGCACTCTGTCGGGAATGCGAGTGAGCCAGGGACCACTAATCGCAATCAAGGCACCAACCCCAAGTTCCCAGACCCGGGACATCGACGAGAAGTACGCCGCATTCGGATCAGACGCCGTAAGAAGAAGCGCCCAGACGAATGATGCGGAAACAACTACACCCATTGCGGCAAGCATCACCCAATGTCCAGCCCGACCGGATCCACTGCGGCGACGCCCTTGAGTAACTGCAAAGATCGCGGCCAACAACGCCGGCCAGACGAAATAGAACTGCTCCTCTATCGACAAAGACCAGTAATGCTGCAGCGGAGAGGGTGGCTGACCTTGTTGAAAATAGTCAGCCCCAACCGCTTCGAAGCGGAAATTGGATGCGAACAAAGCAGCATAGAGTGCATCCAGAAGTGTTTCTTTTGCCCGAACGGCCGGAAAAAGAATATATGAAAGGCTTACGGTTACGAGGAGAACCAGTAACGCAGACGGGAGGATCCGCTTCACCCGCCGAATGTAGAAATCCCGGAAGGATATCTTTCCCTTTGAAGTCGCTTCGCGAATCAGTAGGCCAGTGATGAAAAATCCACTCAGAACGAAAAAGACATCTACGCCGACAAATCCACCGGACGGCCATTCAAAGAGATGATTGGAGAATACAGTGAGGACGGCTATGGCACGCATCCCCTGGAGGTCAACACGCCTACCATTGCGATTCGAATTCACGCCATGTGCCTGTGAATTACTCGTACTTGCATGACGCGCGACTCGTTTACGAACCCCCGCACCCACTGAATCTGTCACCGTCTTCCTCTGCTGCACCAGAAGGCGAAGTCTCCAGACGACAACGCCCACCCGCAGTAATCCGCAAGAGCCAACGGTTCCCGTGGCGGATTCCGATGACTGGGTTATCGTACAAGTCGTCAGCCGGTTTCCGGGTCATCGACCGTGACCAGCGGAAACCACCGGGAGATCTCCGCGGCCCGGAGACCGGAGAGGGTCATCCGGCCGGCGTCCGCCTCCTGGTCGAACGGCCGCAACCCGGTGGCCACCAGCAGCCAGGTCCGTGGATCGGTCTCCACCACATTGGGTGGCGTGCCACGGGTGTGCCGGGGTCCCGCCACGCACTGCACCGCGACGAACGGCGGTATCCGGACCTCGACGCTGGCCCCGGGGGCCAGTTCGGCCAGCATTCGTGCGGTCAACCGGACCGCGGCGGCGAGCACGGGTCGTTGCGGCGGCGGCAGTCCCGGGTCGCGCAGCCAGGGCCCGACGGCGGCGACCGCCTCCCGGACGGCACCCGGATTGATTCGGCGACTCACGACGGCCGCCCGGAAAGTCGCTGGACCGCGATCGCGGTCACCGCGCCGGCTTCGTTGATCGCCAGGTGCGCCAGCATCGGGGCCAGCAGGCTGCCGGATCGCTCGGCCAGCAGCGCGAACCCCCAGCCCGCCAACCCGGTGGCCGCGACGGTGCCCAGAATGGGCTCGCCGGTGGCACGGGCGTCGGGAATGTGGGTGAGCCCGAAGGTGAGCGACTGAAGGGCGCGTCCGCCGGTGGGGCCGAACGCGCGGGCGGCTACCGCCGCCAACGCCCCGCGGAAGGCGGTCTCCTCCGACCACACCGTGCCGAGCGGAATCTCGACGCCCAGCCAGCGCCCCGGCCGGGCGGGCAGGTCCCGCTCCAGCATCGCGGTTCGCACCCGCGGCACCACGGTGGCGGACGCCACCCCGACCGCGACGGATCCCGCGACCGCGGCGCCCAGGCGAAGCCCCGCCGTCGCCGGCGGGGGCCGCAGCCCGAACCCGGCCCGCGCCAGCGCGGCGAGTCCGGTGCCCAGCGCGGCCTGCAGCACGGGGTGGCGCCGCCAGGGCCGGTCGATCCCCGCGGTGAAACTCCACCCGATCAGGGCGGCCGCCAGCGTCAGCGCGCGCAGCCGTTCGTGCCCTCTCATCCGAAGCCCCTCATCCGAACTCCGGACCGCCGGCGGACATCGTCTTCTCCAGCCACCTCCGGACCCGGTCGGTGTCGAACGGAGTCCAACCCTCCGGCGCGGCCACCGCCACCCAGCCGTCGAGTTGGCGGTCGCCGTACTTGTGGCCGTGACCGGCCGGAACCCGCGCGGAACTGGTGACGTTGCCCGCCATATCGGCGCTGACCTGCCAGAACGTGACGATCGGGTACCACCGCATCGACGGGCTGCGGTCCAGGCCGGGCGGCTCGGAGAGCCAGTCCGGTCGCCGGAACAGCAGATCCGGTGACCACCACACCACCGGGTCGGAGGCGTGTTGCATGAACAACACCCGGGGCTCCTGCCACGGCGGGGCGGCCACCGCCGCGATCTCGGCGGTGCTGGAGGACTGGGTGAAGCGGACCGTGCGCCCGTTGTCATAGCGCGGTTGCACCTCGGGTGTTCCCGGGTCACGGCGCTCGGTCAGCGCCCGCCACAGCGTGCTCTCGTTGGGCGGACCGACCCAGAGCACGGACGAGAAGTCCATCCCGATGATGTCGTGGAGGTAGCCGAACGCGCCCTGCCCGGCCATCGAGCCGAGGCTCTCGCCGTAGAGGGCCAACTTCGGCCGCCGCTCCACCGGCCACTGCAGCCAGCGCTGGTGGACCGCCTCGACCATCGCCCGGCCGGCCTGGACCGACTTCTGCCGGTCGGCCAGAAACGAGATCCAACTGGGCAGATAGGAGTACTGCATTGCCACCAGAGCCGTGTCGCCGTCGTACATCGCCTCGATCGCGCGGGCCGCCACCGGATCGACCCAGCCGGTCCCGGTGGTCGGGAGGATCACCAGCAGCCTGCGGTCGAACGCACGGGTGCGCTGCAGTTCCGACAGCAGCACCGCCACCCGTTCCCCGACGGTCGCCGCGGACTGCAGCCCGGCATAGATGCGGATGGGTTCCTTGGCCGGCCGGCCGCTGAGTTCGGCGAGATCGGCGGCGGTCGGTCCGGTGCCGACGAAGTTCCGACCCTGGAAACCGAGGGTGTCCCACGCGGCGAAGGAGTCCGGGCTGCCGGACCTTTCGGGGTTCAGCGGCTGCTCGACACCCGCCCGGGTGCTGCTGTTCTGCGGTTGGAACACCGCGCTGGCCCCGGCCAGGAACCCCCGCAGCAGCACCCCGTTCACCAGGGTGACGACCACGACGACGACGATCGCGGTGCCGATGAACATCGCGACCTCGTCGTCGACCTGCCAGCGCCGGATCATCAGCCGCGCCAGGGTCCGGACCGTGCCGATGAGCAGTCGGACGGTGGCGACGATCGCCCCGCCGGTCAGCAGCGCCACCAGCAGGGTGCGCAGGTAGCCGACGGTGGCCGGTCCCTCGATCCCCATCAGATCGGCCACCTCGCGTTGCCAGGCCGCCGCGGGCACGATCATGAGCACGCTCGCACCGATCGACACCCCGACGACGACGCCCACGAGCAGGTACCGGTTCCGGGGCGACAGCGGCCACCACGGTCGGCCCTGCAGCACCAGTCGGCGGGTCACCGCACCGACCGGCACCCCGATGCCGTAGCCGATGGCCGCATTGATACCGCCGATGAAGCCCGCGTTCAGCCAGTCCCGCGGCAGCAGTGACGGGGTCAGCGACAGGCAGAAGAACAGTGCCGCGACGGCGATACCGGTGACGTCCAACCGGACCCACGCCGTCAGCCGTTCCGGCACCCGTGCCCGTGCCGCCCCCCGGGTCATCCGAACAGCCTGGGCAGCACCCCTTCCGAGGTGCTGCGCAGTTCCTCCAACGTCACGGTGAAGAATCCCTGCACCTCAACGGAATCCGAGCCGCTGTCCGACACCCCGATCCGGGTGGCGGGCAGACCGCGCGCCGCGCACATCGCCCGGAATCGGCTTTCCTCGGTGCGCGGGACCGCCACCAGGGCGCGCCCCGCCGACTCCGAGAACAGCAGGACGAACGCGTCGGCAACGGTGTCACACCCCTCGGGGAGCACCAACCGGCAGCCGGTCTCGCCCGCCAGCGCGGCTTCGACGACAGCCTGAATCAGGCCGCCCTCGCTGAGGTCGTGGGCGGCCGAGACCAGCCCGTCGCGGGAGGCCGACACCAGGACCTCGGCGAGCAGCTTCTCCCGGGCCAGGTCCACCGCCGGCGGTAACCCGCCCAGATGGTCGGCGGTGACCTGCGCCCAGATGGATCCGTCGAACTCATCGCGGGTGTCGCCGAGCAGGTAGAGCGTCTCGCCGGGCTCCGCACCGAGCCCGGTCGGCAGGCGGCGCCGGACATCGTCGAGAACGCCCAGGACACCGACCACCGGGGTGGGCAGGATCGGTGTCGCGCCGGTCTGGTTGTAGAAGCTGACATTGCCCCCGGTGACCGGAATGCCCAGCGCCGCACACCCGTCGGCGAGCCCGCGGACGGCCTGGGCGAACTGCCACATCACCCCGGGATCCTCCGGGGAGCCGAAGTTCAGGCAGTTCGTCACAGCGATCGGGGTCGCACCGGTGACCGCGACATTGCGGTAGGCCTCTGCCAGTGCCAACTGGGCGCCGGCGTAGGGATCGAGTTGGGTGTAGCGGCCCGAGGCGTCGGTGGACACCGCGATGCCGCGCTGTGTCTCCTCGTCGATGCGCAGCACCCCGCCGTCGGCGTGCTCGGCCAGCACGGTGTTCCCGCGTACGTAACGGTCGTACTGCTCGGTAATGAACGCCCGACTGCACAACGCCGGACTGCCCAGCAGCGCAAGCAGAGTCGCGCGCAGTTCGGCCGCGGTCGTCGGCCGCGGCAGACCCGCGGAGGTGTCGGCGTTGAGGGCGTCCTGGGTGTCCGGCCGGGCGAGCGGCCGGTGGTAGACCGGACCCTCGTGGGCGACGGTGCGCGGCGGGACATCGACGACGGTCTCGCCGTGCCAGGTGATCTTCAGCCGGTCACCCTCGGCCACTTCGCCGATCACCGTGGCCAGCACGTCCCATTTGCGGCACACCGCCATAAACGCCTCGACGTTCTCCGGGGTGACCACCGCGCACATCCGCTCCTGGGATTCGCTGGAGAGAATCTCCGCCGGGGTCATGTTGGCCGCGCGCAGCGGTACCCGGTCGAGTTCGATCGTCATCCCACCGTCGCCAGCGGAGGCGAGTTCGGATGTGGCGCAGGACAATCCGGCCCCGCCGAGGTCCTGGATGCCGACGACCAGCCCAGCGGCGTACAACTCCAGGCAGCACTCGATGAGCACCTTCTCGGTGAACGGATCACCGACCTGGACGCTGGGCAGTTTCTTTCTGCCGGTGCCAGATTCATCACCGGAGAAGGTGTCGCTGGCCAGCACCGACACCCCGCCGATACCGTCCAGGCCGGTGCGCGCCCCGAACAGGATGATCTTGTTGCCCGTTCCGGAGGCGAACGCCAGGTGCAGGTCCTCCTTGCGGAGCACCCCGACGCAGAGAGCATTGACCAGCGGGTTGCCGGCATAGGAGGCGTCGAACACCGTCTCCCCGCCGATATTGGGCAGCCCCAGGGAGTTCCCGTAACCGCCGATGCCGCGCACCACTCCGTCGAGCACCCGGCGGGTGTCGGGGGCGTCGGCAGCACCGAAGCGCAACTGATCCATCACCGCGACCGGACGTGCGCCCATCGCCATGATGTCGCGGACGATCCCGCCGACGCCGGTGGCCGCGCCCTGGTAGGGCTCCACGTAGGAGGGGTGGTTGTGCGACTCGACCTTGAACGTCACCGCCCAGCCGTCACCGATGTCGACCACGCCGGCGTTCTCACCGATACCGGCCAACATGCCGGCACGCATCTCGTCGGTGGTGGTCTCCCCGAAGTAGCGCAGATGCACCTTGGAGGACTTGTAGGAGCAGTGCTCGCTCCACATCACCGAGTACATCGCCAGTTCGGCGTCGGTGGGGCGACGGCCGAGGATTTCCCGGATGCGCTGGTACTCGTCGTCCTTGAGGCCCAGTTCGCGGAACGGCTGAGGCTGGTCGGGGGTATTGGCGGCGTGCGCGACGGTGTCGATGTGCGGAACCTGAGACATGATCAGCCCATCACCGGTGCGACGCAGAAGACGTTGCCGTCGGGGTCCTCCAGGACGACCCATCCGAAGTCCCCGAAGGCATGCCTGCCGACTTCGGAGGCGCCGAGTTCGACCAGGCGCCGAACCTCACCCTCCATATCGGAGGTGGCGAAGTCGAGATGGATCCGGGCCTTCCCCGGCGTCGGCTCGGCCACCCGCTGGAAGCCCAGGCGGGGCCCACGGTCGTGGGCGACGATCAGGAACTCCCCCGGCACGACGGGCACGATCTCGCCGCTGAGCGCCGTCGACCACCAGCGCGCGAGCCGATCCGGATCGACGCAGTCGAAGGTGACCATCTCCACGGAGAGCGTGCCGTTCATGGGCTCAACCCTAAACGGTCACCGGTGGGCTATTCCGCGGCCAGGAAGGCGCGGAGCGCCGCGGCGTAGGACGGCACGTCCGCCGCGCCCATCAACTCCCGGGCGGAATGCATCGCCAACTGCGGCGCGCCCACGTCCACCGTCGGGATACCGGTGCGCGCGGCGGTCATCGGGCCGATCGTCGAACCGCAGGGCAGATCCGCGCGGTGTTCGTAGCGCTGCAACGGCACACCCGCCTGCCGGCAGGCCAGTTCGAACGCCGCCGCGGTGCGGCCGTCGGTGGCGTAGCGCAGATTCGGCTGGACCTTGAGCACCGGGCCGCCGTTGACGTAGATCGGGTGAGCGGGTTCGTGGCGTTCCGGATAGTTGGGGTGGGTGGCGTGCGCCATGTCCCCGGAGGCCACCATCGAGGCCGTCGTCAGCCGCAGGAAGTCCTCCCGGTCGCCACCGCCCGCCAGCACGATCCGCTCCAGGGTGGTGAGCAGGAGTTCCGATTGCGCGCCGTGGTCGGAGGTCGACCCCACTTCCTCGTGGTCGAACAGGGCCAGCACCGGGGTGTGCGAGCCGGGTTCGGCGGCCAGCAGCGCTTCGAGTCCGGCGTAGCAGGTGACCTGGTTGTCCAGTCGGGGGGCGCTGACGAGATCCTCGTCCGCCCCGATCGGCCGGGACGGCTCCAGTACGTGCGTCATGAGGTCGGCCGCGAGCAGGTCAGCCCGCCGGATCCCGGCACGCTCGGCCAGCCAGTCCCACAGCGACCCGCGGCGATCCCCCGCCCCCCAGACCGCGTTGAGATGTCGCTGCGGGTTGAGGTTGAGGGTGGCGCGGTCCTCGGCGAGGTGAATCGCCAGTTGGGGCACGCGCAACAGCGGCTCGTCGAACCGGACCAGCAGGTGTTCGAGGTGACCGTCCTTGCCGCGCAGGGAGATCCGGCCGCTCAGGCCGAGGTCCCGGTCCAGCCACGAGTTCAGCCACGCCCCGCCGTAGGGCTGCAGCGCGACCATCCGCCAGCCGGCCATCGTCAGATCGGGGTGCTGTTTGACTCGCAGGTTGGGGCTGTCGGTGTGGCCGCCGACGATCCGGAACGGCCTCAGTCCGGCCCCGTTCCCGTATCCGGTCCCGTTCCAGGCCACCAGCGAACCGGCCCGCACGACGAAGAACCGACCGGCCGCGCCCGGCCAGCGATCGGTCTCGGCGAGTTCGGTGTAGCCCGCCGCCCGCAACCGGTCGGCGACAGTGGCGCAGACGTGGAAGGGCGATGGCGAGGCGTCGACGAACTCACACAGCCCGGCGGCTGTCGCGGCCGTCATCGGTCAGGCGGCCAGCACGGCGTCGAGCGCGGAGTAGAACATCCCCAGCCCGTCGTCCGACGGTCCGGTCAGGGGCTCGGTCGCGTGCTCGGGGTGCGGCATCAGCCCGACGACGCGGCCATCGGCCGAGCTGATACCGGCGATGTCGCGCATCGAGCCGTTAGGGTTGTCGGCGTAGCGGAACACCACCCGGCCTTCACCCTCGAGCTCGTCGAGCACGGGTTCACTGGCGACGTAACGCCCTTCGCCTGATTTCAGCGGGACCAGCAGCTCGGCACCCCACTCGTAGCGGGAAGTCCAGGCGGTGGTGACGGAGTCGACCTTCAGCCAGACATCGCGGCAGATGAAGTGCAGCCCCGCGTTGCGGGCCAGCGCACCGGGCAGCAGTCCGGCCTCGCAGAGGATCTGGAAACCGTTGCAGATGCCGAGCACCGGCATACCGCGGCCGGCGGCGGCGATCACCTCCGTCATCACCGGGGCGAACTTGGCGATGGCACCACAGCGGAGGTAGTCGCCGTAGGAGAACCCGCCCGGCACGACGACGGCGTCGACACCCTTGAGGTCGGCGTCGGCGTGCCAGAGAGGGACGGCTTCCGCCCCGGCCAACCGGACGGCGCGGGCGGCGTCGACGTCGTCGAGGGTGCCCGGGAAGGTGATCACCCCGACGCGTGCATTGATTCGCGATCCGCCTCCGGCTTCTCGCTGGTCATTCACGACTGCTCCCGGGTGATCGACCAGTCCTCGATCACGGTGTTCGCCAGTAGGGACTCGGCGATCTCGGCGAGCTGGTCGTCGGTGACGCTGTCGTCCACCTCGAGTTCGAACCGCTTGCCCTGCCGGACGTCGGAGACACCGTGGTATCCGAGGCGCCCCAACGCACCGACGATCGCCTGCCCCTGCGGGTCAAGAATCTCGGCTTTGGGCAGGACATTGACATAGACCCGGGCCACTCGGCTCCTTAGATCGTGGGGGTATCGACGGTCCCTGCACCGCGAACGCTGTCCGCGGACACGCGCTTGATCGTACCGGCGGGTCAGGGGCAGGAGTCGATATAGGCGGTGCACAACGGCGCGCTCAGCGCGTCGAACACCGTCACGGGGTCCACCGTCGGATAGGGGGTCTGCGGCGGTGAGGTCGACCACAGTGCCAGCTCGGCGACGGTACTGCTGACGGGATCGGCCACCAGGTACTGATGCAGGATCACCGGTCCGCTGATCACCGCCGCCACCCGTTCGGGGCCGTCGAAGGTCAGCGACGGCGACGCCGCCGGGTTGGTCTGCTGACACGCCCGCAGTGCGGACACCGCGGCGGCCACCGTGTCCCTGGCCAACTGCCCGGCCCACCAGGTCTCGCCGCGCCAGTGCACGATCTGGACCTGTAGTTGCCATTGCCCGTCCGGGGCCGTCACCACCGATCTCTCGGCGACCGCGAAGGCCCGCGGGTCGTCCCGCGGCACGGGACCGGAACACAGGTCCTCGAACCGGAATCGCGGTGAGCGGGAGGTGACCGCGAGATTCGCGAGTTGCGGCCAGTCGTAGCGGGCGGCCATCGGGATCGACGTCGGTGCTATCCACGCGGAGTCCGGAATCCGGTTGCAGGCCGGCGGACAGGTGCTGGCCGGTTCGGCAGCCGTCGGCGGCGCGAAGCCCACGCCCGCGGCCACCATTGCCGCTGCGAGGGCCATCCGCATCGCTGCCTCCTGTTGGCGCACAATCGTAGCCATGGAGTTGACGCATTTCGGCCATTCCTGCCTGCTCGCCGACTTCGGTGTCGCGCGAATCCTGTTCGATCCCGGAAACTTCTCGCACGGGTTCGAGGGCATCACCGGACTGACGGCGATCCTGATCACCCACCAGCACCCCGACCACGCCGACCCGCAGCGCCTTCCGGAGTTGGTGGCGGCCAACCCGCAAGCGGCCCTGTACGCCGACCCCCAGACCACCGCCAACCTGGGCGGGGCGTGGCAGGCGGTACACGCCGGTGATCGGATCACTCTGGGAGACTTGACCATTCGTGGCGTCGGGGGCCGCCATGCCGTCATCCATCCGGAGATCCCGGTGATCGACAACACGTCGTATCTGATCGGCGATGCCGAGCATCCGGCCAGATTGATGCATCCCGGGGACGCTCTGTTCGTCCCGGATGAAGAGGTCGACGTCCTGGCCACCCCGGCCGCCGCCCCGTGGATGAAGATCTCCGAGGCGGTCGACTATCTGCGGGCGGTGGCTCCGCGCCATGCGGTGCCGATCCACCAGGGCATCATCGCCCCGGAGGCGCGCGGCATCTTCTACGGCCGACTGCAGGAGATGACCGACACCGACTTCCGGGTTCTCACCGAGGAGAACGCCGTCCGGTTCTGACCGCACCGGCCGAGGCGACGCCCCGACCGCCGATCACTCGGCCGCGGGCCGACCGCCGAACCGTTCCGGATCCGCGGTCGCCAGCAACCAGGCGTACTGGAACGCCGCCTCGCGCCACCGCTCGTAGCGGCCACTGGTGCCGCCGTGGCCGGCCGCCATCTGGGTGCGCAGCAGAACCGGACGCCCGTCGGTCTTGGCGTGCCGAAGGGCGGCAACCCATTTGGCGGGTTCGACGTAGAACACCCGGGTGTCGTTGAGCGAGGTCATGGCCAGGATCGCCGGGTATTCCTTGGCCTCGACGTTCTCGTACGGCGAGTAGGACTTCATGTAGTGGTAGACGTCCGGGTCCTCCAGCGGATTTCCCCACTCGTCCCATTCGGTGACGGTCAGCGGCAATGAGGGGTCCAGGATGGTGGTCAGCGGGTCGACGAACGGCACCGCCGCAAGAATCCCGGCGAACAACTCGGGCGCCATGTTGGCCACCGCGCCCATCAGTAATCCGCCGGCGCTACCGCCCAGTGCCACCAGGTTCTGCGGCCGGGTGACACCGGTGTCCACGAGATGCCGTGCGACCGCGATGAAATCGGTGAAGGTGTTCTTCTTCTCCAGCAGTTTGCCGCGCTCGTACCACTGCCGCCCCATCTCGCCGCCACCCCGGACGTGGGCGATGGCGAACACCATCCCCCGGTCCAGCATCGACAGCCGGGCCACCGAGAACCTCGGGTCCTCACTCGACTCGTAGGCCCCGTATCCGTACAGGGTTGCCGGAGCGGGGAATTCGATTCCATCGCGGTAGATCACGGTGATCGGGATGCGGGTCCCGTCTTCGGCGGTGGCCCAATCCCGGCGCTCGACGTAGTCCTCCCGCCGGTAGTCACCGAGGACGGGCTGCTCGCGGAGCAGGATCCGCTCACCGGTGTTGAGGTCGAGGTCGTAGATCCGCATCGGGGTCAGAAAGGACGTCGCGGCGATCCGCAGGCGGGGGGCGTCCAGGTTGGGATTGCCCGCCAGCCCGCACGCCATGAGTTCGGAATCGAAACGGATCTCGGTCCGCTCGCCGTAACCGCCGTCGATGGGCCACAGTTCGAGTCGCGGCAGCGCCTCGGCGCGGGAATGCACCACGAGGTGGTGGGCGAAGGCGTCCACCCCCTCCAACCGGACGTCGTCACGCGGGGGAATCAGCGTCCGCTGCGCCGTCGGATCCTCGACCGGCGCCTCGACCAGGGTGAAGTTCGCCGCGCCGTCGTTGTGCAGGATCAGGAAGACCTCTCGGCCGTCGATCACCGCGTGCTCGATGGTGTACTCCACCCCGTCGCGGCGCGGCAGCACCGTCTCAAATTCGGCCCTCGGGTCCGTCGCGTCGGCCACCCGAACCTCCGAGGTGACCGCCGAACCGGCGACGATCACGATGTAGGCATTGCTGCGGGTTCGGCCCACCGCCACCCAGAAGCGTTCGTCGGGTTCGTGGAACACCTGCTCATCGGGTTCACCCGAGCCGAGCCGGTGCCGCCAGACCGTGTCGGGCCGCCACGCGGCGTCGACGGTCGTGTAGTACACGCAACTGCCGTCCGCCGACCAACTGAGTCCGGTGCCCACGCCGGAAATCTGCTCCGGCAGATGCTCTCCGGTGCGGAGGTCCTTGAACTTCAACGTGTACCGCTCATCACCGACCACATCGACCGAGTAGGCCAGCATGTTCCCGTCGACGCTGACGCTGCTGGCCCCGATGGCGAAGAACTCATGGCCGTCGGCTTCGGCGTTCTCATCGAGAAGAACCTGCTCACCGGGAATCTCGGTGTGCTCGTCGAACTCCGGCGGACTCCAGTCGTCATCGCCGGCGACGGGGCAGCGGCAGTGCACCCCGTACTGCTGGCCCTCGAAGCTGCGGCCGTAGTACCACCACGGGCCCCGGCGCATCGGCACCGAGAGGTCGGTCTCCTTGGTCCGGGCCTTGATCTCGTCGAAGATCTGCTGACGCAGCGGTTCCTGATCGGCCGTCTGCGCCTCGACGTGGGCGTTCTCCGCCTCGAGATGAGCGATGACCTCCGGGTCGGACTTGTCCCGCATCCACTCGTAGGGGTCGACGAACACGTCGTCGTGGTGCACGCGCGTGGTCGCGCTGCGCTTGGGAACAGGTGGTTTCACGCGTGCGGTCCGATCCAGTCGTCGAATCTCAGTCCTGAAATACGTTCGTAGGCCTCGATGTAGCGCGCCCGAGTCGCCGCGACGATATCGTCGGGAAGCGGTGGCGGCGGTGCGGATCCGCCTCGGTCCCAACCGGATTCCGGCCCGGTCAGCCAGTTGCGGACGAATTGCTTGTCGAAACTGGGCTGCACGGCGCCCTCCCGGTAGCTGTCGGCAGGCCAGTAGCGCGACGAGTCCGGGGTGAACACCTCGTCGGCGAGCACCAATTCCCCGTCCGGTCCGGCACCGAACTCGAACTTGGTGTCGGCGATGATCACACCCCGCTCCAGCGCGTGCGCCGCGGCGGTGCGGTAGGTCTGCAGGGTCAGTTCCCGCAACTGTTCGGCGCGACGCTCACCGACCATCTCGACCACCCGGTCGAAGGAGATGTTCTCATCATGTTCACCGAGTTCGGCCTTGGTGGCCGGGGTGAACAACGGGCGCTCGAAGCGGCTGGCCTCGACCAGTCCGGGCGGCAACGCGATACCGCAGACCGCACCGGTGCGCTGATAGTCCAGCAGGCCCGATCCGGTGAGGTAGCCGCGGGCGACACACTCCACCGGCACCATGTCCAGGCGGCGCACCACCAGCGCCCGGCCCAGCACCTCGGCGGGTATCCGCGGGTCGTCCGGGGGTCCGGCGAGGTGATTGGGGGTGTCGAGCAGTCCGAAGAAGAAGACGCTCATGGCGGTGAGGATGCGGCCCTTGTCCGGGATCGGGGTGTCCAGGATGTGGTCGAACGCCGAGATCCGGTCGGTGGCGACGAAGAGCAGATGGTCGTCGTCGACGCCGTAGAGCTCGCGAACCTTGCCGCTGGCCAGGTGACGGTAATCGGTCAGGGCAGGACGCACTGGGTCAGACTAACGGCCACCCGGACAACGGCTGTGCTGGGATCGAACCCATGACATCGCGATTCCTGCCCTACGCCACCACCCCGGCGCGTTTGACGGCGCAATTGCTCAGCGACGTGCTGATCGCATCCTGGATCACCGTGTGGGTGCTCGTCGGGGTCGCCGTGCACCACGCGATCGCGACCTTCGCCCGGGTGGGCACCCAGGTGCGCACCGGCGCCACCGGCATCGCCGACAACCTCAGTTCGGCGGGCGACAACGCCGACCGACTGCCGCTCGTCGGGGATGAGCTGGCCAAGCCGCTGCGCGCGGCCAGCGAGGCGGCGCTGGACCTGGCCGGCGCCGGCCAGAGCCTCAACAGCACGGCCACCTGGCTGGCGGTGCTGCTGGCGATCGCGGTGGCCGCCCCACCGATCCTGGCCCTCGGCATGCCGTGGCTGCTGCTGCGGATCCGGTTCTTCCGCCGGAAGTGGACGGTGATCGCACTCGCTCAGACCCCCGCCGGGGAACAACTGCTGGCGCTGCGCGCGCTGGCCAACCGGCCGTTGCGCAAGCTCACCGAGGTCAGCCCGGACCCGGTGGGGGCGTGGCGGGCCGGGGACCCGATGACGGTTCGCGGCCTGGCGGCGCTGGAATTACGCTCCGCCGGGGTCGCCCGGGTGATTTCGGCGCGCTAACAGGCGCTGACCGCACGAAACCGCGCCGAAGTTGCAGGGGCGCGTCACAGGATGGCGCCGGGAACGTAGCGGGCGGCTTCCGGATTCGCCCGCACCAGATCGTCGACCGCCGCCACCACCGCATCCACCTGCGCCCCGGCCGCCCCGGTGAAGGACTGCCGGTCGGCCAGCGCGGCGTCCAGGTCGGCCCGGTCCAGCGGTAACCGCGGATCGGCGGCCAGTCGGTCCAGCAGGTCGGGTTCGGCCCCGCGTTCGCGCATCGCCAGTGCCACCGCGACGGCGTGCTCCTTGATCACCTCGTGGGCGGCCTCGCGGCCCATACCGGCCCGCACCGCGGCGATGAGCACCTTGGTGGTGGCCAGGAACGGCAGGTAGCGGTCCAGTTCGCGCTGGATCACCGCCGGGTAGGCGCCGAACTCCGCCAGCACCGTCAGGAACGTCTCGATCATCCCGTCGATGGCGAAGAACGCGTCCGGCAGCGCCACCCGGCGCACCACCGAGCAGAAGACATCGCCCTCATTCCATTGCGCCCCGGCCAGTTCCGCGGTCATCGACGCATAGCCGCGGAGCACCACCTGCAGTCCGTTCACCCGTTCGCAGCTGCGGGTGTTCATCTTGTGCGGCATCGCCGAGGAGCCCACCTGCCCGGCCGCGAACCCCTCGGTGACCAGTTCGTGGCCGGCCATCAGACGGATCGTGTGCGCCAGCGACGACGGCCCGGCACCGAGTTGGACCAGCGCGGAGACCACGTCGTGGTCCAGCGACCGCGGATACACCTGGCCGACGCTGTCGAGGACCGCGGCGAAGCCCAGGTGCCCGGCGACCCGGCCCTCCAGCTCACCCAGTCGCCCGGCGTCACCGTCGAACAGGTCGAGCATGTCCTGGGCGGTCCCCATCGGGCCCTTGATCCCGCGCAGCGGGTAGCGCTCAAGCAATCCGTCGATCCGCCGGACGGCGATCAGCGTCTCCTCCGCGGCCGAGGCGAACCGCTTTCCCAGCGTGGTGGCCTGGGCGGCGACGTTGTGGCTGCGGCCGGCCATCACCAGGTCCCGGTAGGCGACGGCCTTCTCTGCCAGCCGGGCGGCCACCGCCACTCCGCGGTCGCGCACGAGCTGCAGTGCCGTGCGGATCTGCAACTGCTCGACGTTTTCGGTCAGGTCCCGGCTGGTCATCCCCTTGTGCACATGCTCATGACCGGCCAGCGCGTTGAACTCCTCGATGCGCGCCTTCACGTCGTGGCGCAGCACCCTCTCCCGCGACGCGATGGACGCCAGGTCGACCTGCTCGAGCACCCGCTCGTAGTCCTCGAGCACCCCGTCGGGAACATCGACGCCGAGGTCGCGCTGGGCCCGCAGCACGGCCAGCCACAACCGGCGCTCGGCGACGATCTTCGCCGCCGGAGACCAGATGGAGACCATCTCGGTGCTCGCATACCGATTGGCCAGGACGTCGGGCATCATCACGGGCCAACAGCTTACGGTTCGGGGCGTGTACTACGTCGGGGTCGACTTGGCCTGGGGGCTGCGCAGCCCCACCGGTGTGGCCGTCGTCGACGACGACGGGGTGCTGCGACATGTCGGGGTTGCCGGTGACGATGACGACGTCTCGAACCGCCTGGAACCCTTCACCCGCCACGACTGCCTGGTGGCGGTGGACGCCCCCCTGGTGGTCGCCAACCCGAGCGGTAACCGGCCCTGCGAGGCGGCGCTCAACCGGGATTTCCGGCGATTCGAGGCGGGCGCGCATCCGGCGAACACCGCATTGGCCTGGTTCGCCGACGGCGGGCGCGGGGCGCGGCTGTGCGCGGCGCTGGATCTCGACCTCGACCCGCGATCGCCGGCACCGCGGAGAGCGATCGAGGTCTATCCGCACGCCGCCAGTGTGGTGCTGTTCGGACTCGACCGAACCCTGAAGTACAAGCAGAAAGCCGGCCGGGATCTGCCTGAGCTGCGCGCAGAGCTGTTACGGCTCATGGGTTTTCTGGAGGCCCTTCACTCAGCCGACCCGAGTCTGGACGTCGCGTCCTGCCCCGATTGGGCGAACCTGACGAACGCCGTCCGGCACGCCGGAAGCAAGGCCGCGTTGCGCCGCGCCGAGGATCCCACCGATGCAGTGTTGTGCGCCTACATCGCCCGGTTCACCGCCACCCGGCCGGGGGACGTCACCGTGTACGGGGCACCGGCCAGCGGATGCATCGTCACACCGACGCTGGGGCTGACACCGACGCTGGGAACCACCCCGACCCCGGGGTGACGGTCAGCCGCGCAACCCGGTCCAGGTGTCCGGGGTGCCGGTGAGAGCGCTCACCTCGGACAGGAAGCGCCGGACCGTGGCGGGCTTCTCATGGCGCTGCCAGCCGAAGGTGGTGGGGCGCTGGACCCGGTCGTGCCAGAAATGTCCGGGGGTGGAGTCCGGCCGGGCGGCGACCAGCCACACCGCGGTGTCGGCACCGTCGGCGAGATTGCGCAGCAGTGGCCGGGTGATCACCCGGAACCGGGGCAGGTACTCGGCCACACCGGGGGTGTCCACCCAGCCCGGGTGCATACTCTCCACCCGGACGTCGGTGCCGGCCAGTCGGCGGGCCCAGGAATCCGCCAGCACCACCTGCATCCGCTTGGTGCGCGCGTACGTGCGGACGCCGTTGTAGTCCCGGGTCGACTCCAGATCGCCGATGACCAGCGGGGTGCTGTACATCCCGCCGGAGGAGACGAACACCACCGACGCGCCGCCCGCGGCCCGCAACAGCGGCAGCAACCGCTCGGTCATCAGATGCGGCCCGAGAACGTGGGTGGCGAACTGCAGTTCGTGTCCCTCCCGGGTCTCGATGCGGTCCTTGGGCATCAGCCCGGCGTTGTGCACCAACCCGTTGAGCGCGGGCACCCGGTCGGCGAAGCCCGCGGTCCATGCGGCCACCGCCTCAAGGTCGGAGACATCGCACACCTCGCCGACCACCTCGGCGCCGGGAACCTGCTCGCGGATCTCCGCGACGCACCGGTCGACCTTCTCCGGGGAGCGGCCCAGCAGGTGCACGATCGCGCCGATTTCAGCGAACGACCTGGCCATCGCCAGGCCGATACCCGCGGTGGCGCCGGTGACCAGCACCCGCCGCCCCAGCAATGCGTCACGACCGGCGTCGGCCGGCCACCAGGCGCGTCGAAGGCCGGAGCCGATCCTGGTGTAGCCCAGGACAACGGATCGGTCCAGCACTGTGTCGAGAATTCCGGTGACCGGACGGGTCACCGCAGAGAAGTCCATCGTCAACCCCGGTCGGCCAGCGAAGCCTGGATGGGAGCCAGTACGTCAATCACATCCAACAGGGTCGCACGGGCGGATTCCCGGGGCGCGGGACCATCGGCCACCAGGGCCGACACCACGGCCCCGTCGACCGCACAGACCAGAGCGGTGATCATGTCGACCCGGGCGCAGCGACCGGACCGACCGACCGCCTCCACCACCGCGTCCACCCGCTGCTGCAGCAGGCGCCGTTCCACCCCGCGCAGCGCGGGATGCCGCGCGCAGGCGATGTACCGCTCGTAGCGGCAGAGGAGCTGCTCACTGGTCGCCTCCCCGGCGAGCAGGTCCAGCAGCAGATTGGCCGTCGCCCCGGTGGACCGGCGCCGGCGCGGCAGTTTCCGCACCCGCTCGCGCAGTTCGGCGGCCTCGGTGAACCCGATGTACTCCACGGCCTTGCCGATCAGCTCATCCAGCGAGGAGAAGTAGTAGGTCGTCGACGCCAAGGGCAGCCCGGCTCGCTGGGCGACTGACCGGTGGCGCACCGCCTCGAAGCCCCCCTCATTGAGCAGTTCGGCAGCGGCGCTGACCAGGGCATGCCGCCTGCGCTCACCCTTGGGTGTCACCGCCGCGGTCATGTCGGCCATGCTTCCAGCAGCGATTCCGCTCCATCGCGGTTTGCCCGAACTGAGGACCTTTCGCGAGGATGTTCTGATGCCCCAGGCGAACCGACTGCCGCAGGTGAACCGACGCCACTTCCTGCGCCTGACCGCCGGCACCGCCGTCGCGGGAGCGGCCACGCTGACCGCGGCCGCCTCGACGATCGCCACTGCCGCCGCGGCCCCGCCGATGGTCACCGGATCCTTCGTCTCAGCGGCCCGCGGGGGCAAGCTCACCAACTGGGCGATAGCCCGCCCGCCGAACCAGACGGCAGCCCTTCGCCCGGTGATCGCCCTGCACGGCAAGGGCAGCAGTGCGGCGACGGTGATGGCGGGTGGCGTCGAACAGGGTCTGGCTCAGGCGGTGGCGGCCGGACTCCCGCCGTTCGCGGTGGTCGCCGTCGACGGCGGCGGGAGCTACTGGCACCGGCGAGCATCCGGGGAGGACTCCGGGGCGATGGTCCTCGACGAGCTGCTGCCGATGCTGTCCGAGCAGGGTCTGGACACCTCCCGGGTGGGGTTCCTGGGCTGGTCGATGGGCGGTTACGGCGCACTGCTGCTCGGCGCCCGACTGGGTGCGGCCCGCACCGCCGCGATCTGCGCGGTCAGCCCGGCGCTGTGGCTTTCCGCGGGTGCGGCCGCGCCCGGGGCCTTCGACAGTCCGCAGGACTTCGCCGCGAACAGCGTGTTCGGGCTGCCCGCGCTGGGTTCGATCCCGATCCGGATCGACTGCGGATTCAGCGATCCGTTCTACGAGGCGACCCGACAGTTCGTCGCGCAACTCCCGACTCCGCCGGCCGGCGGCTTCTCCCCCGGCGGCCACGACGGCAGCTACTGGAGCGCGATGCTGCCCGGCGAACTCGCCTGGATGGCGCCGTTGCTGACCGCCTGACAGGTGCGATAGCCGACGGCGGGTCGCCGGGCCGAACGGCTCAGAGCGCGATCCGCCCCTCCGCGGCGGCCAGGGCGATATCACGGCGGAAGTGGCTGCCGGACAGCTGAATTCGGTCGATTGTCCGATAGGCGTCGGCACGCGCGTCGGTCAGGTCCGGACCGGTGCCGACGACGGTCAGGACCCTGCCCCCGGCCGAGACGAGTTGTCCGTCGCGAAGGGCGGTGCCCGCGTGCAGCACACCCTCGCCGTCGGCCCCGGCGAGGACGTCGCCGGTTCGGGGAGTGCCGGGGTAGTTGGCCGCGGCCAGCACCACGGCCACCGCGAAGCCGTCCTTCCAGCGCAGCGGTTGCGCCTCCGCGAGGGTCCCGGCCGCGGTCGCGTACAGCACCCCGGCGATCGGGGTGTCCAGCAGTGCGAGCACCGCCTGGGTCTCGGGATCGCCGAAGCGGCAGTTGAACTCGACGACGGCCGGCCCCTCCGAGGTGATGGCCAGACCGGCGTACAACAGACCGGAGAACGGACACCCGCGGGCCACCATCTCCGACGCCACCGGGGCAACCACCTCGGCGACGATCCCGGCCGTCACCGACGCGGGCAGCCAGGGCAGCGGGGCGTAGGCGCCCATCCCGCCGGTGTTGAGCCCGGTGTCGCCGTCACCGACCCGTTTGAAGTCCTGCGCGGGAAGCAGTGGCACCACCGTCGCCCCGTCGACCAGACAGAACAGTGAGACCTCGGGACCGTCCAGGAAGGACTCCAGCAGCACCGGGTGCCCGTCGTCGAGCACCTCTGCGGCGTGCGCGCGGGCGGTGTCCCGGTCCGCGGTGACGACCACCCCCTTTCCGGCGGCGAGTCCGTCGTCCTTGACCACCCAGGCGGGTTGTCCGGCGGCCGGACCGAATCGGTCGAGGGCGGCGTCGAGCAGGGCGGGGTCGGCGACGGTCTCGCTGGCGGCGGTGCGCACACCCGCAGCGGCCATCACATCCTTGGCGAAGGCCTTCGAGCCCTCGATGCGGGCCGCCTCCCGAGACGGACCGAAGCAGGCGATTCCGGCCGCGCGGACGGCGTCGGCAACTCCCCGGACCAGGGGGCCCTCGGGTCCGATCACCACAAGATCGACGTTGAGCCGTCGGGCCAGCACGGTGACCTCATCCGGCGAGGCGCCGTCGACATTGTGCTGATCGGCGATCGCGGCCGTGCCGGCGTTGCCCGGGGCCACCGCCAGGTACTCCACCGCCGGGTCCCTGCGCAAGGCCGTCAGCAGGGCGTGTTCGCGGGCACCGGATCCGATCACAAGGACGCGCACGCACACACCCTAGCGAAGCGACGGACGGGTTCATCCGGTCGTCGTTACGATCCGGACATGGGCCATCCCCCGCCGTATCCCCCGTACTCGCAGTACCCGCAATACCCCCAGTACCCGCCGCCGCCGACCCCCGCGGCGACCGCCGGTGACCGCGTCGCCTCGATCATCGCGCTGGTGCTGACCGCCCTGATGCTCGCGGCGTGCGGGTTCATGGGCCTGATGATGCTGGCATTCCTGGACTACTGCCCGCCGGACAGTTGCAGCGTCGAGGGCGCGGTGCTGTCGGTGATGGGTGCGGTCGGCGCGGCCGTCGCCATCGGCGTCGTCGGACTGGTGGTCACCGTCGTGCGCCTCAGCCGGCGCCGGACCGGCTGGCCGTTCGCCGTGGGCACCCTGTTCCTCTGCGGGGCGGTGCTGGCGGTCGGATTGTTCGCGTTCAGCGTCTCCGTCGGGGGGTGGTGATCCGTCAGTCTCGCGGCGCGGAATCCTGGCGGCGCGCGATGACCTTCTCGACGACCCCGTTGAACGTCGAGCCGAGCGGAAAACCCACGTAATGGGTGATGAACAGGGCCATCTCACGCAGTTCGGCGGGAGTGAGTTCGGAGTTGTGCAGGGCGGCGTTCACCTGGATCTCGGCCAGGTCGGGTAGCCCGAGCGCGGTGACCACCGACAGCGTCATGATCCGTTTGTCCCGCATCGACAGACCCGGGCGGCTCCAGATGTTGGCGAACAGATGGTCGACGGTCAGCGCGAAGTAGTCGCCGGGCATATCGGGCATCTCCCACCCGTAGACCTCGTTCATCTTCGCCAGTCCCTTGCGGCGCACCGGGTCCATCCCGCCGTCTCCGGAGTCCATCGTCACTTCTTCGGGTTCCATCATCACTCCTCCGGGTGTGGCACACCCAGCCCCACGGCCAGGTCACGCAGCGCAATCTGCGCCAGCGGTAGTTCCACGTCCAAGGAATCTCCTAGGGCGAGAACAAGATCCAGGTCCTTCTCGCCCAGCGACCGGGTGTGGATGAAGGTGTCGTGGAGCCAGTGCCCGGGGCCGAGTTCGGCCATGGTGTCGCGCACCATGATCGCGCCCGCGCCCCCGGTGAGCGCGTCGGTGTGCCGAACAACCCGACCGAGATCCTGCAGGTTCAGTCCGGCCCGTTCCGCCAGCGTCATCGCCTCACAGGCCGCGGCGAATGCGGTGAAGGTGATCATGTTGCGAGCCAACTTCATCCTCGTTCCCGCGCCGGGCTCGCCGGCGTGGATCACCAACGACGCCCATTGTTTGAAGATGGGCTTGACACGCTCGTAGACGGGTCGGGGCGCGCCCACCATAGTGGCGAGTTGACCCTTCTCGGCCGCGCCTGCACCGCCGCTGACGGGCGCGTCGATGATGCTGATCCCCTGCGGTGCATAGCGCTCGGCCAGTTCGCCGGCGGTGCTCTCGCCGATGGTGGAGTGGATGGCGATGACGGTGCCGGGTGCGGCGTGCGCGGCGAGTTCGGCTACCACATCGCGCACCTGCGCATCATCGAGCACCGTGACGCTGATCAGGTCCGCGGTCGCGACGTCGGCGGGACTGGCGGCAACCGCCGCACCCGCTTCGGCGAAGGGGGCTGAGGCTTCCGGCCGCACGTCGTAGACCACCAGTCCGCCGGCCCACCCGACGAGCCGCTGCGCCATCGGCGCACCCATACTGCCTAGGCCGATGTAGCCGAGTCGCGGAACGGCCTCGTCGCCGTCTTCAATGGGATCACTCACAGTCATCGGATGATCTGCCCCCCATCGACGTTGAAGATCTGCCCGGTGATCCAGCGGGCCTCGTCGGACAGCAGGAACAGGCACAACCCGACGAGGTCCGCGGGCTCACCCATCCGGCTGAGCGGGATCCGCGACACGATGTCGGCGACGATCTGCTGCGGGGTGGTGGTCCGATTCGCTTCGGTGTCTATCGGTCCCGGCGCGATGGCGTTGATCCGGATCTTCTGCCAGCCCAGCTCACGGGAGAGTTGCTGGGTCAGGCTGTTGACGCCGGCCTTGGCCAGGCCGTAGTAGTTGGAGTACAACCACGCCGCGGTCGAGGACTGGTTGACGATCGCGCCTCCCCCGCGCTCGGCCATCTCCTTGTACACCGCCCGCGTGCAGACCAGTGCCCCGTCGAGGTTCACGCTCATGAACTTCTTGTAGTAGTCCCAGTCCACGGTGAGAAGCATGTCCAGTTTCATTCCGCCGAAGATGGCGGCGTTGTTCACCAGGTAGTCGATGCCACCGAATTCCGCGACCGCGCGTTCGGCCATCGCCCGGGCGGAGTCGGGGTCGGAGACGTCGACCGGCACGGCGAGCGCGATGCCGCCCTCAGCGCGGATCCCGGCGGCCACCCGTTCGGCGCCGTCGACGTTGATATCGGCCACCACCACCGCCGCACCCTCGCGCGCCAAGGCCTCGGCGTAGGCCTGGCCGATGCCGCCGCCGGCACCGGTAACGATGCCGACCCTCTCGTCAAACTGTTTCCGCTCGTTGAATCGGCTCACCGTTCCCCTCTCACACCGCCGTCGCGATGGCCTTGATCTGCAGGTACTCCTCGAAGCCGGGCACACCCATCTCGCGGCCGATCCCGGACTGCTTGTAGCCGCCGAACGGCATGTCCGCGGAGTACCAGACGCCGCCGTTGACGTTGACGGTGCCGACCCGGAGTCGGTCGGCCACGGACTGAGGGCGTCGCGGGTCGGCGCTGAACACCGTGCCGGACAGCCCGTAGGGGGAGTCGTTGGCGATGCGGACCGCGTCGTCATCGCCATCGTGCGCGATCACGGTGAGCACGGGCCCGAAGATCTCCTCACGGGCGACCTGGGAGGTGTTGTCCAGGCCCGCGATGACCGTCGGCTCGATGAAGTACCCGCGGTCCCGCTCGGCCGGTTGCCGCCCGCCGCACGCGAACCGCCCGCCCTCGGCGACGGCGAGGTCCAGGTAGGCCTGCACCCGGTCGCGCTGGCGCTGCGAGATCAGCGGACCGCAGATGGTGCCCGGGTTGGTCGGGTCACCCGGCCGGATGCCGCTCATGGTCGCCGCTGCCGCCGCCACCGCATCGTCGTAGCGGGCGCGCGGTACCACCAGTCGGGTGGTGATCGCGCATCCCTGCCCGGCGTGCATGGATGCGGTGAACCCGGCCATCGCGCAGGCCGCCGCGAGGTCGGCATCGTCAAGGACCAGGAACGCCGACTTCCCGCCCAGTTCCAGGAACACCTTCTTGACGGTGGCCGCGGCGGCGGCCATCACGGCGCGGCCGGTCGCGGTGGACCCGGTGAACGAGACCATGTCGACTCGGGGATCCTCCGTCAGCAGCGCGCCGACGGCGTGGTCGGCGGAGGTGACGATGTTGAGGACCCCGGGCGGGAGGTCGGTGTGCTCGGCGGCCAGCTCGCCGAGAACCGCTGCGCACCAGGGGGTGTCGGGTGCCGGTTTGAGGACGACGGTGTTGCCCGCCGCGAGTGCGGGGCCGATCTTGGCGAGGTTGATCTGGTGCGGGAAGTTCCACGGGGTGATCGCGCCGACCACCCCGACCGCCTCGCGCACCACGGTCCTGCGGGTGCGAATCCCCATCGGGGCGGCCTCGCCGAGGTCGACGCGCCAGGGGTAGCTCTCGGCGGTGTCCGAGGCGAAGCTCAGATCCGCGACCGGACCCTCCAGTTGGGCGGCAGCGGTCAGCATCCGCGGCGCGCCCGCCTCGGCCATGGTGATCTCGCGCAGGTCCTCGATGTGATCGCGCATGGCCTGGCGCAGCTGGCGGATGCAGTGCACCCGTAGCGCGGTGTCCCTGGACCAGTCGGTGTCGTCGAAGGCGCGGCGGGCGGCGGCGATCGCGCGGTCCATGTCCGCGGCGTCAGCATCGGCGGCGGTACCGAGCACCTCCTCGGTGGCGGGGTTCAGCGTCGGGAATCGCCCACCGTTTCCGGGTAGCAGATGGCCGTCGATGAACAGCTCACTGGAGCGGTCCGCCGCGATGGTCATCTCCCACTCCTTGCCGAGGCGCTGGACATCTGTCCGGTAGTCCTGGGTCGAACCCTATCCGCGCCCGTCCGACCGGGCAAGGTCCCGGTCTCAGCGCATGGGTCATGACATGCCATTTTGGCAAGTCCTTGCCTCGGCCGAGAATCCCGCACTACCGTGGACATGTGTCCAGCAATGTCGTGGTACCTCCTGGGTCGACGTCACCCGACGCGCCCCGGCGACCACGGCAGGAAGAGACGGTGCGCAAGCTGGTGAACGCCGCGCTGGAGACCCTGCGGGGTTCCTCCTATGCCGACCTGACGGTCCGGGGCGTGGCCGCGCGGGCCAACGTCGCGCCGGCGACGGCCTACACCTACTTTTCCTCGAAGAACCATCTGGTCGCCGAGGTCTACCTGGATCTGGTCCGACGCGTGGACTACTTCACCGACGTCAACGACAGTCGACTGACCCGCGTCCAGCAGACACTGCGCAGCCTCGCCCTGGTGGTGGCCGACGAACCCGAGGTCGCCGCCGCGTGCACCACCGCGCTGCTGAGCAATGACACCGCGGTGGCTCCCGTCCGGACCCGGATTGGCGCGGAGATCCACAAGCGGATCAAGTCCGCCCTCGGTCCCGACGCCGACGCCGGAACGGTGGCCGCGCTGGAGATGAGCTACTTCGGGGCACTCGTGCAGGCCGGCAGCGGGGCGTTCAGCTACCACCAGATCGCCGACCGACTGGGATACGTGGCCGGCCTGATCCTCGCGACGGGGAACGGATGATGGCCGGCAGCCTCATGGATCCCGTCGCAGACCCGGTTCTCGACCCGTATGACTACGACTTCCACGAGGACCCCTACCCGTACTACCGGCGACTGCGCGCCGAGTGTCCGCTCTACCGCAACGACGACCTGAACTTCTGGGCGCTGAGCCGACACGCCGACGTCCACTGGGGTTTCCGGAACAGCACTGAGCTGTCCAACCGGCTCGGGGTGTCCCTGGACCCGATCTCCCGGACACCGGAGGCCTACCGGACGATGTCCTTCCTGGCGATGGACGACCCCGGACACCTGCGGCTGCGGACGCTGGTCTCCAAGGGGTTCACCCCACGGCGGATCCGCGAGCTGGAACCCCGGGTCCGGGAGCTCACCCGGGCCCACCTCGACACCGCGATGCAGAGCGAATCCTTCGACTACATCACTGATTTCGCCGGCAAGCTGCCGATGGACGTCATCTCCGATCTCGTCGGAGTGCCACCCGCGGACCGCGGGCAACTGCGGGTGCTCGCCGATACGGTGATGCACCGCGAGGACGGGATCACCGACGTCCCGCGGGCCGCGCTCGTCGCGGCGATGGACCTGCTGACCTACTACGCCGAGATGGTCCGGCAGCGACGGCGGAACCCCGGTGACGATCTGACCTCCGCGCTACTGACCGCGGAGATCGACGGCGACCGCCTCGCCGACGAGGAGATCATGGCCTTCCTGTTCCTCATGGTCGTCGCGGGGAACGAGACGACGACGAAACTGCTGGGAAACGCGGTCTTTTGGGGTGCCCGTCACCCCGATCAGCTCGCCGGCGTCGTCGCCGACCGGTCGCGGATACCGCTGTGGGTCGAGGAGACCCTGCGCTATGACACCTCGAGCCAGATCCTGGCCCGGGAGGTCGCCGTGGACATCGAATGCCACGGCACGACGCTGCGCTCCGGGGACACCCTGTTGCTGCTGCCGGGCTCGGCGCATCGCGACGAGCGAGTCTTCGACGACCCTGACGAATTCCGCATCGGCCGCGACATCGGTTCGACGCTGCTGAGTTTCGGCAGCGGAGCGCACTTCTGTCTGGGCGCCCACCTGGCCAGGATGGAAGCCCGGGTAGCGCTGGCCGAACTGCTCTGTCGAGTCAGCGATTTCGAGGTCGACGAAGCCAACGCCGTGCGGGTGCATTCCAGCAACGTGCGTGGTTTCGCCCGGTTGCCGATCACCGTGACGAAAGCCTGATGCCCTGATGCCCCGATTCGACCCCCACCCGGCCCGCCGGCCCACCCTCGTAGCCGGCGCCTCCTCGGGAATCGGCGCGGCCACCGCCACCGAACTCGCCGCCCGCGGTTTCCCGGTGGCCCTCGGCGCCCGCCGCGTCGACAGGTGCGCCGAGATCGCCGCCGCGATCCGCGCCGGCGGCGGCGAGGCGGTGGCACTGCCCCTCGACGTCACCGACGCCGACTCGGTCGAGGAGTTCGTCCGGCGGGCGACCGACGAACTCGGAGACATCGAGGTCCTGGTGGCCGGCGCCGGCGACACCCACTTCGGCCGGGTGTACGAGACCAGCACCCGGGAGTTCGAGGCGCAGATCCAGACCCACCTCATCGGCGCCAACCGCCTGGCGACCGCCGTGCTGCCCGGCATGGTGCGCCGGCAACGCGGCGACGTCATCTTCATCGGTTCGGATGTCGCCCTGCGCCAGCGCCCACACATGGGCGCCTACGGCGCGGCCAAGGCCGGCCTGGTCGCCATGGTCACCAACCTGCAGATGGAACTCGAGGGCACCGGAGTGCGGGCGTCCGTCGTCCATCCCGGCCCCACGCAGACCGAGATGGGCTGGACCCTGCCACCCGATGCCATCGCCGCCGCCCTCGAGGACTGGGCGAAGTGGGGGCAGGCCCGGCACTCGTATTTCCTACGCGCCGCCGATCTGGCCCGAGCGATCGCCTTCGTCGCCGAAACCCCCCGCGGCGGGTTCGTCACCTCGATCGAACTGCAACCGGAGGCGCCGCTGTCCAGCGCGCCGCGGGAACGTCAGCAACTCACATACCCGGAGGGCTCACCGTGAGCGGCCACCCAGTCCAGGAGGTCCGCCGGGTGTCCGGCGGCGAAGGCGAGCACGGACATCTCGAGGAGTTCCGCACCGACCCGATCGCGCTGATGCGGCGGTTGCGCGAGGAGTGCGGTGACGTCGGCTACTTCCAACTGGCCGGCAAGAAGGTCATCCTGCTCACCGGCGCGGAGGCAGGAGAATTCTTCTTCCGCGCCGCCGACGAAGACCTCGACCAGGCCGAGGCCTACCCGTTCATGACGCCGATCTTCGGCAAGGGTGTGGTGTTCGACGCCAGCCCGGAGCGGCGTAAGGAGATGCTGCACAACTCCGCCCTGCGCGGCGACCACATGCGCAGCCACGCCGCCACGATCGAGCGGGAAGTTCGCCGGATGACCGAGAACTGGGGTGACTCCGGTGAGATCGACCTGCTCGACTTCTTCGCCGAGCTGACCATCTACACCTCGACGGCGTGTCTGATCGGCCGCAAGTTCCGCGCGCAACTGGACTCCCGGTTCGCCGAGCACTATCACCTGCTCGAGCGCGGCACCGACCCGCTGTGTTACGTCGACCCGTACCTGCCGATCGAGAGCTTCCGGGTTCGCGACGAGGCGCGCGCCGCCCTGGTCGGCCTGGTCGGCGACATCATGACCGAGCGGATCGCCAACCCGCCCGACGACAAGGGCAGGCGGGACATGCTCGACGTGCTGGTGTCGATCACCGATGACGACGGAAACCCGCGCTTCTCCGCCGATGAGATCACCGGAATGTTCATCTCGCTGATGTTCGCCGGCCATCACACCAGTGCGGGCACCTCGGCCTGGACCCTGATCGAACTGATGCGCCACCCGCAGATCCGCGCCGAGGTCACCGCCGAACTGGACGAGCTGTACTCCGATGGCCAGGAAGTGAGTTTCCATGCGCTGCGCCAGATCCCGAAGCTGGAGAACGTCATCAAGGAGACCCTGCGGCTGCACCCGCCGCTGATCATCCTGATGCGGGTGGCCAAGGGCGAGTTCGAGGTCGAGGGGTACCCCATCCATCCCGGGGACTTCGTCGCCGCCTCACCGGCGATCTCCAACCGCATCGCCGAGGACTTCCCGAACCCGGAGCACTTCGACCCCGACCGCTACAACAAGCCCCGCGAGGAGGACGTCCTGCACCGCTGGACGTGGATTCCGTTCGGGGCGGGCCGGCATCGCTGCGTGGGAGCGGCCTTCGGCACCATGCAGATCAAGGCGATCTTCTCAGTCCTTTTGCGGGAGTACGAGTTCGAGATGGCCCAGCCGCCCGAGAGCTACCGCAACGACCACTCCAAGATGGTGGTCCAACTGGCCAGGCCCGCCAGGGTGCGTTACCGCCGGAGGGCGCGATGAGCACCTTCCGCATCGGGGTCGACGCCGACCTGTGCCAGGGGCACGCCATGTGCGAACTCGAAGCCCCCGACTATTTCCGGGTTCCCAAACGCGGCACCGTCGAGATCCTCGACGCCGACCCACCCGGCGACGCCCGGGCCGAGATCGAACGGGCTGTCGAAAGCTGTCCCACCCGAGCACTTTTCATTATCGAGGAAGAGATGTAGATGGCGGCGTTACCCCGCGAACAACTCGAGGACTTCGTCCAGCGATGGCTCGACGCCAACCGGACCGCCGAACGCGCCGGGGACTGGTCCGGGCTCGCCAACTTCTACACCGACGACGCCACCTACGGCTGGAACATCGGTCCCAAAGAGGACGTGATGTGCGTCGGCAAAGACGAAATCCGCGACATCGCACTCGGTTTGGAGATGGCGGGCCTACAGGGCTGGACCTACCCCTACCAGCGGGTGCTCATCGACGAGAAGATCGGCGAGATCGTCGGGTTCTGGAAGCAGGTGGCGGCCGACCCCGACGATCCAGCCGGGAAGTCCTATGAGATCTACGGCATCGGCGGGAGTTGGTTCCGGCTGACCGGCCGGAACGGGACGGCGCTCATCGAGTGGCAGCGCGACTTCTTCGACTTCGGCCACGTGCAGAAGCTGTACCTGGAGTTGATGAAGGACGGCAAGCTGTCGGCGGGCATGCAGGCACGCATCGAACGCAGCCTCGCCGGCGAGAAGTTGCCCGGGTACTACCCGATCGGACAGGCACCGGTGCCCATCTGGTGACTCGACACCCGTCAAGTCATAGGATGGCCCTTACCGATCGTGTTCTCGATCACTCGACCAGGCGGAGGTTTGTATGAAGACAAAAGGCGCGCTCATCTGGGAGTTCAACCAGCCCTGGTCGATCGAGGAGATTGAGATCGGCGATCCCCAGCCGGGCGAGGTCAAGGTGCAGATGGAAGCCTCCGGCATGTGCCACTCCGACCACCACCTGGTGACTGGCGGCATCCCGATGCTGGGCTTCCCGGTGCTGGGCGGCCATGAAGGGGCCGGGATCGTCACCGAGGTCGGCGCGGGCGTCACCAGCGTCGCCCCGGGCGATCACGTGGTGATGTCCTTCATCCCGTCCTGCGGCAAGTGTCCGTCCTGTCAGGCCGGCCTGCGCAACCTCTGCGACCTGGGTGCCGGTCTGCTCGGTGGCGTGGCGATCGCCGACGGCACCCACCGGATCACCGCCAAGGGGCAACCGGTGTTCCCGATGACGCTGTTGGGCACCTTCTCCCCGTACATGGTCGTCCACGAGTCCTCGGTGGTGAAGATCGACCCGTCCATCCCGTTCGAGGTGGCCTGCCTGGTGGGCTGCGGGGTCACCACCGGATGGGGTTCGGCCACCCACACCGCCCAGATCAAGCCGGGCGAGGATGTCGCCGTCGTCGGCGTCGGCGGGGTCGGCATGGCCGCCCTGCAGGGCGCGGTCAATTCCGGTGCCCGCAAGATCTTCGTCATCGACCCGGTGGAATGGAAGCGCGACCAGGCGCTGAAGTTCGGCGCCACCCACGTCTACGAGGACATCAACGCCGCCCTGATGGGCATCGCCGAGGCGACCGGCGGCTTCATGTGCAAGAAGGTGATCGTCACCGTCGGTGAGTTGCAGGGCTCCGACGTGGAGAACTACATGATGATCACCGCCAAGTCGGGCACCTGCGTGCTGACCGCCATCGGCAGCATGGTCGACACCAACGTCACGCTGAACCTGGCGATGCTGACCCTGATGCAGAAGAACCTGCAGGGCACCATCTTCGGTGGCGGCAACCCCTACTACGACATCCCGCAACTTCTGTCGATGTACAAGGCCGGCAGGCTGAACCTCGACGATATGGTCACCCGCCAGTACCGCCTCGAGCAGATCAACGACGGCTACCGGGACATGCTCGAGGGACGCAACATCCGCGGCGTCATCCGCTACACCGACGAAGACCGGTAAGCCCGGTATGGCAGACGCCGCAGGCCTGACGCCCGCCATGGCCGCCTCCCTGGCGTCCTGGCGGTGCGTCCAGTCCCACGACCGTGAGGGCTGGCTGGCCCTGATGGCCGACGACGTCGTCGTCGAGGACCCGATCGGGCCGTCGGTGACCAACCCGGACGGCCACGGTGTGCGCGGTAAGGAAGCTCTGGCTGCCTTCTATGACACCAACATCGCTGCCAACGACCTCACCGTCACCTGCGAAGAGACCTTCCCGTCCAGTTCCCCCAACGAGGTGGCGCACATCCTGGTGCTGCGCAGCCGTTTCGAAGGCGGCTTCACCAGTACCGTCCGCGGGGTGTTCTGCTACCGCGTCAACGACGACGGCAAGATCGCCAACCTACGGGGCTACTGGAACCTCGAGGGCATGCAGTTCGGGCAGGTCACCTGAGGCGGTGACGGCGCCAGGGCGGTGGTAGCCACCCCGGCGCGTTCTCCGTCGCCACTCGCGCGTCACACCGCGTACCGGTGTACGACGCCGCTGCCCTGCCCGGCCACCCACAGGATCGTGCCGGTCGCCACGAGGCCCTTCACGCCGCCCGGAGCGCCGAGGGTGGCGAAGACCATGTTGCTTGTGGTGCTGATGACCGACACGGTGTTGGATCCGTTGTTGGTCACGTAGAGCCAGGCGCCGTTGGGGTCGACCTGCAGGAACGCGGGAAAGGCACCCGCCGCGATCGGGATGGTGTTGGTGACGGTGTTGGTCGCGGTGTCGATCACCGAGACGGTGCCATCGGCGTTGTTGGCCACGTACACCCGGGAACCGTCGGGGCTGACGGCAACCCCCTGCGGTTCGTCACCAACGGCAATCGTGCCGAGAACTGTGTTGTCAACGGTCGTGATGACCGAGACCGTGTCGTCTCCGAGGTTGGCGACGTAGAGCCGGGATCCGTCCGGGGTGAGCGCCAATCCCCAGGGGGTGCTGCCGACGGTGATCGCCGCGACGAGTGATCGGTCAGCGGTGTTCACCACAGAAACTGTGCCGCTGCCTTCATTGGTGACGTAGATCCGGGTGCCGCCCTGGTTCACCGTGAGCTGTTGCGGGCGCGTTCCGCCGCCGATCGTATCGACCACGGCGTTGGTGCCGGTGTCGATCACCGTGACGTCGTTGGTGCCGTTGTTGGCGACATAGGCCTCGTTGAGGATGGGGTTCACCGCCACCCCGGTCGGTAGCATGCCGACGGTGACGGTGGTGATGATGGTGTTTGTGGCGGCGTCGATCACCGCGACGTAGCCATCGTCCCAGCTGGTGGCGTACACCGTTTGCCCATCGGGGGTCAACGCCACGGAACTAGCGCCCACGACTGAGCTGTCCGGAGGCACTTCGATCGGGTACGACATCCCCGGCTGCCCCGGATCGCCCGCAGCCCCGGTGCCCCCGCCGCTGCTTCCGGCAGCCCCGCCGGCACCACCATAGGCGTCGGTGTCGAAGGCGGCGCTGGCGTTGCCGCCGTTCCCACCGGTGCCGCCACTGGCGTTGGTGGTCAGACCGCTTCCGCCCCTTCCGCCGTTTCCGCCGATGGCCGGGCCAAAGACGTCGGAGTTGATTGCCTGCCCACCGGTGCCGCCGTTTCCGCCGGTCGCGGGTAGGCCATCCGCCTGCCACGCGTTTCCGCCGTCACCGCCGCCACCGCCGGTCGCCGGGTTTCCGGAGACGGACCACGCGTCACCGCCTGCCCCGCCGGCACCGCCGCCGCCGGTCCAGCCGCCGTTGCCGTCGGAGATCCCGGCGCCGGTGCCGCCGTTGCCGCCATTGCCACCGGTGGCCGGATCGGTTGTGGAGGTGGCTACACCACCGGTGCCGCCGTTGCCGCCGTTGCCGAGCAGCACGCCGCCGTTACCGCCCTTGCCACCGTTTCCGCCGGTGGCCTGCCCGCCGGCCGGTGCGGCGCTGCCGCCGCTTCCGCCGTTGCCGCCCTCGCCGAAGATCAGGCCTCCGTCGCCGCCGTCGCCGCCGTTTCCGCCGAGTCCGCTGATGTCGCCGGGGGCACCGTTGCCGCCGTTGCCGCCGTTGCCGATGAGTCCGGCGTCACCGCCGGGGCCGCCGGGTGCGCCGTCCGCCGAACCGGCCACCCCGTTACCGCCGTTGCCGTAGAGCCAGCCGCCGCTGGCGCCGGAGGCTCCGGGGCTGACACCGTTGTTGCCGTTGCCGATGGCCAGTCCGTAATCGTCAGTCAGGGTCGCGACATTGCTGTCCCCGGCAGACCCGGATGCGCCCGTCGCCCCGGTGGCCCCGCTGGCCCCGGTGCTGCCGGTGGTCCCGACCGCTCCGGAGGCCCCGGTGACACCCGATCCGACCGGGGCGCCACCGGCACCCGGGGTTCCCGCGGCCCCGCCACCGCCGCCGGTGCCACCAGCGCCGCCGTCACCACCGTCGCCAGCGGCTCCGCCGTTGAGCCCGATGTAGCCGACACCGCCGTCGCCACCCTGGCCGCCGACGCCACCCTGAGCACCGGTCCCGCCGGTGCCGCCGGTACCGGCCGCCCCGCCGAGTCCGCCGTCACCGCTGATCAGGCCGCCCTTGCCGCCGGTGCCGCCGTTACCGCCCGAACCGCCCGAACCGCCGCTGGCGCCCGCACCGCCGGTGCCGCCCTTACCGCCCGGCCCGGCGGTTCCGGGCCCGACCGGGGCGACCGCGTACCCGCCGGTCCCGCCGGTACCCCCGACCGCACCCAGGCCACCTGCACCGCCCTGACCGCCGGCACCGCCGACGACCAACCCGCCGTCGCCGTACACCGCGGCCACCCCACCGCTACCGCCCTGCCCGCCGGCCGCCCCGGTTCCACCGGTCCCGCCGGTACCGCCGATCCCGCCGACCGCCGAGACACCGCCCAACGCCCACTGGCCGTCACCGCCGTCACCACCGGTCTGCCCGACCGACCCGATGGACCCGACCCCGCCGGCGGCACCGGACGCGCTGTCGATACCCACCGTCGAATCCCCGATCGAACCGGGTGACGCACCCACGTAGTCCGGGGCGCCTGGCGCGGCTTGGCCGCCGACTGGGCCGGGGTTGACCCCCACCGGCCCGGAGTCCCCACGCCCACCGCGCCCGCCGGTCCCACCGGTGCCGTAGTTCCCGGCATCACCGCCGGCCCCGCCATTACCACCGGCGCTGGCGGTGTTGGTGTCAGTCCAGCTGTAGCCGTCCCCACCGGCCCCGCCGTTACCCGGCGCGGTCGAGGCCGCCCCAAAGCCCCCGCTACCCGCACCCGGCCCGCCCGGGGCACCCGGATCACCCCCGGCACCACCGTTGCCTCCGTTACCGCCGGTGCTGCCGTCAAGATGACCCGCCGTCCCGGCCGCCCCGGTACCACCATCACCCGGGGCCCCGCCGGTCCCACCCCGACCACCGGTACCGGCAGCCGCCTGCCCCCCCCTGCCGATCCCGCCGGCACCACCGGTACCACCGGTGCCGCCCTTACCGCCATCCCCGCCGTTTCCACCGCTGACCGTCGGGCCGGCCGCGGCGATGCCATCACTGCCCACACCACCGACACCACCGACACCACCGACACCACCGGCCCCGCCAACACCCTGCAACCCGCCGCCCCCGGAGCCCGGATCACCACCGGTACCGCCGGTACCCCCGGCCCCGCCGAACGCGCCCATCCCCCCGGAGGCGCCATCAGCGGGCACCACGAATCCCAGCGCCCACGACCCCAGCGACCCGCCACTACCGGCGGAGGCGTCGAAGACGTAGAGATTCCAGGCCCCGTTGACGTCCCCGGTGAACGAGGACAGCAACGACCCGAACGGCGGCGTCAGCACCGGACCATTCCAACCGGGGTTCGTGGTCGTGCGATAAATACCCGAAGTCAGCGGATCCGGCAGTGCCGGCGCCCCGTCGGCGAACACGATCGTCAGACCGCTCACCGGGGTGCTCCCGCCGTTGTAGGACAGCAACAACACCTGGCTGCCATCCGGGGCGACCAACGCCATGTCCACATCTTCGGGGTAGCCGTGGGAGAACCCGGTGATCGTGACGGTGTTCAGCGTCGCGCCGGTCAGACCCGACACCGTGATCACCGACGGATACGGCGTGCCCGTACCGCTGCTGGGGATAGTCACCCCAGCCCCGGTGAACGTCCCTCCAGCCGTGGAAGAGCCCGTCCCGCCGGTGCCGCCGACACCACCGCGCCCACCCGCGCCGCCGTTACCGGCATTCCCGGAACCCAGGCTGCCCGAACCCACACCGGCGTCCCCTGCCGCACCGCCGGTACCGCCCTGACCGCCACGCCCACCGACCCCACCGACAGTGTTGACCGAAGCACTGTTATCGGTGCCCGCGCCACCGGTGCCGCCGGTGCCGCCGGTGCCGCCGTCACCACCCTTACCGCCGACACCCTGAGCCCGACCCAGACCACCCGTACCGCCGGTGCCACCCGCACCGCCCTGGGCGCCGATCACCCCACTGCCGCCACCCGCGCTGCCGGTGGATCCGAACCCGCCGGTGCCGCCGGTGCCACCCTGACCACCGGCACCACCGACACCGATAAGACCCGAACCCAGGCTGCCCAAGCCCGCGCCGGCGTCCCCGGCCGCACCCCCGAAGCCGCCCTGACCACCACGACCGCCGGCACCACCCACGGTGTTCGCCGAATTGGTGTTGTCGGTACCCGTGCCGCCGACACCCCCCGCACCGCCGGTGCCGCCGTCACCACCCTTGCCGCCGACACCCTGAGCCCGACCCAAACCACCGGTACCACCGGTGCCACCCGCACCGCCCTGGCCACCGATCACCCCGTCGCCGCCGCCCGCGCTGCCGGTGGACCCGTAGCCGCCGGTGCCGCCGGTGCCGCCCTGACCGCCGGCCCCACCGATACCGACCAAACCCGAACCCAGGCTGCTCGAGCCGGCGCCGCCGTCCCCGGCCGCACCACCACTGCCGCCCTGACCGCCACGCCCACCGGCACCACCGGCGGCGTTCACCACCGCGCTGTTGTCGGTTCCGGTGCCACCGGTTCCGCCGGTGCCGCCGGTGCCGCCGTCACCACCCTTGCCGCCGACCCCCTGAGCCCTGCCGACCCCGCCGGTGCCGCCGGTGCCACCCGCACCGCCCTGGGCGCCGATCACCCCGTCGCCGCCGCCCGCGCTGCCGGTGGATCCGTAGCCGCCGGTGCCGCCGGTGCCGCCCTGACCGCCGGCCCCGCCGATACCGACCAAACCTGAACCGAGGCTGGCTGATCCGGTGCCGCCGTCACCGGCCGCACCCCCACTGCCGCCCTGACCACCACGACCGCCAGCCCCACCCACGGTGTTGGCGGTGTTGCTGTTGTCGGTACCGGTCCCGCCGACACCACCGGTCCCGCCGGTGCCGCCGTCACCACCCTTACCGCCGACCCCCTGGCTGCGACCCGAACCCCCGGTGCCGCCGGTGCCACCGGCACCACCCTGGCCGCCGATCACCCCGTCCCCGCCACCCGCAGAGCCGGTGGACCCGAACCCACCCGTGCCACCGGTACCGCCCTGACCGCCCGCCCCGCCGACACCGACCAGACCCGAACCAAGGCTGCCGAAGCCGGTGCCGCCGTCCCCGGCCGCGCCCCCACTACCGCCCTGACCGCCACGACCGCCGGCCCCACCCTGGGCATTCAGTGCATTGCTGTTGTCGGTACCGGTCCCGCCCGTGCCGCCGGTCCCGCCGGTCCCGCCGTCACCGCCTTTGCCGCCCACACCCTGGCTGCGGCCCGAACCACCCGTGCCGCCGGTGCCACCCGCACCACCCTGGCCACCGATCACCCCATCGCCGCCACCAGCCGACCCGGTGGACCCGAACCCACCCGTGCCACCCGTACCGCCCTGACCGCCCGTCCCGCCATCACCCTGGCTGCCCGCACCGCCGGTGGCAGAACCCGCACCACCATCCCCGGCCGCACCCCCGGCGCCGCCCTGACCACCACGCCCACCAGCCCCACCCGCGGTGTTCAGCAGGCCACTGTTGTCGGTTCCGGTGCCGCCGACACCACCGGCACCGCCGGTGCCGCCGTCACCGCCCTGGCCGCCGACACCCTGAACCCGACCCGAACCCCCGGTGCCGCCGGTGCCACCCGCACCACCCTGGGCGCCGAGGGAACCGTCCCCGCCGCCCGCGCTGCCGGTGGACCCGAACCCACCCGTGCCGCCGGTGCCACCCTGACCGCCCGCGCCACCGATACCGACCAGACCCGAACCCAAGTTGCCCGAGCCCGCGCCGCCGTCCCCGGCCGCACCGCCACTACCGCCCTGACCACCACGCCCACCAGCCCCACCGATGGTGTTCGCGGTGTTGCTGTTGTCGGCGCCCGTGCCACCGACACCACCGGCACCGCCGGTGCCGCCGTCACCACCCTTACCGCCGACACCCTGGCTGCGACCCGAACCCCCGGTGCCGCCGGTGCCACCCGCACCACCCTGGCCGCCGATCACCCCGTCCCCGCCACCCGCAGAGCCGGTGGACCCGAACCCACCCGTGCCGCCCGTGCCACCCTGACCGCCCGCGCCACCGACACCGACCAGACCCGAACCCAGGCCGCCCGCCCCGGCACCGGCGTCCCCGGCCGCACCACCACTGCCGCCCTGACCACCACGCCCACCAGCCCCACCCACCGTGTTCGCGGTGTTGCTGTTGTCGGTTCCGGTCCCGCCGGTACCGCCGGTTCCGCCGGTGCCGCCGTCACCGCCCTTACCGCCGACACCCTGAACCCGACCCACACCGCCGGTGCCGCCGGTGCCACCGGCACCGCCCTGGGCGCCGATCACCCCGTCCCCGCCACCCGCGGAGCCGGTCGATCCGAAGCCGCCCGTGCCGCCGGTACCGCCCTGACCGCCGGTACCGCCGATACCGACCAGACCCGAACCCAGGCTGCCCGCCCCGGCACCGCCGTCCCCGGCCGCACCACCACTGCCGCCCTGACCGCCACGACCGCCGGCACCACCCTGGACATTCAGCGAGTTGCTGTTATCGGTACCGGTCCCGCCCGTGCCGCCCGTGCCGCCGGTCCCGCCGTCACCACCCTTGCCGCCGACACCCTGAACCCGACCCGAACCACCCGTGCCGCCAGTGCCACCCGCACCACCCTGGGCGCCGATCACCCCGTCCCCGCCACCCGCGCTGCCGGTGGAACCGAACCCACCCGTGCCACCGGTACCGCCCTGACCGCCCGCCCCGCCATCACCCTGGCTGCCCGCACCGCCGGTGGCAGAACCCGCACCACCATCCCCGGCCGCACCCCCGGCGCCGCCCTGACCACCACGCCCACCAGCCCCACCCGCGGTGTTCAGCAGGCCGCTGTTGTCGGTTCCGGTGCCGCCGGTGCCGCCGGTGCCACCGGTGCCGCCATCACCACCGACACCACCGACACCCTGGACGGCTCCCGCGCCACCGGCCGCGCCCCCGACACCACCGGCGCCGCCGGTCCCACCGAGGGCGCCGATCACACCCTGCCCACCACCGGGTGCACCGGTCGCGCCGAACCCGCCCCGCCCGCCGGTACCACCCCGCCCGCCGGCACCACCATCACCGGCCACGCCCGAGGCCCCCACGCTTGATCCGGTGCCGCCGGTGCCGCCCGCGCCGCCGGCGCCGCCGGTGCCACCCGCGCCACCACGGGCCCCGGCCGCACCGTTACCGGAGGCATCGCCGCCGGTCCCACCGGTGCCCCCGGCTCCACCCGTGCCGCCGGTTCCGCCGGCCCCGCCGGCGCCACTGGTGCCGGCGATCGTCCCACCAGCCCCGCCGTTACCCCCGGCACCGCCCGTGCCGCCGGCGATCCCGCTGGCACCGCTGGCACCCACGGTGTCGGCGGCGACCAGCCCACCGATGGCACCGTCAGCGCCGCTGTCCCCGGCCCCGCCACGCCCACCGGCACCACCATCGCCGTAGGTGCCGGCCGCGCCACCATCACCACCACGCCCACCCGCGCTGCCGGTGCCCGTCGCGGTCCAGCTGTACCCGTCACCCCCGGCACCGCCATCACCGCCGGAGATCCCGATACCGCCCTGGGCGCCGGCGGCCCCGGCCGCGGCGTTCCCTCCGCCTGGGATCGCCCCGCCGGCCCCACCCGATCCACCGGCCCCACCGGCACCGCGGTTACCGCCGGTCCCGCCGGTCCCGCCATCGCGCACCGCGGCGTCCCCGCCGCCGCCGGTGCCGCCGTCACCGGCCACACCACCGGACCCCCCGGCGCCACCGGACCCACCAACCCCGGCAGCACCCGAGTCAAAGCCCACGGCCTGCGCGGCCCCACCATTACCGCCGGCCCCGCCGGTCCCGCCGGCACCGCCGGTGCCGCCGTGCCCACCGGCCTGCCCTGAGGCCCCCACCAACCCGCCGGTTCCGGTGATCCCGGCACCACCGGCACCACCACCACCGCCGGCACCACCAACCCCGCCCGAACCCCCACGACCGGCCAGCACACCGCCGGCACCGCCGTCACCGCCCCGACCACCCGCCGCGCCGGCCACACCCGAGGCCCCGCCGGCACCCGCGACCGCACCCGACGCCCCATCCGGGCCGGAACCACCCGCACCACCAGCACCACCCGCGCCGCCATCACCGTGAGAGCCACCCGCGCCACCATTGCCGCCGGCACCACCGGAAGCCCCCACCACCGTGGAGTTCCAGCCCGCCCCACCCGTTCCGCCGTTACCTCCGGTACCCGCCGCCCCCGAAACCCCACTGGCCCCCGGCAGAATCCCGCCACCACCGGTGCCACCGGTGCCGGCCCGGCCACGGTCCCCACCCGCGCCACCATGACCCCCGGCGGCGACCGCGGCGTTCCCGGACGCGCCCGCACCACCGTCACCGGCATCCCCGGCCGCCCCACCGGTCCCGCCGTCACCGCCACGCCCGGCCACACCACCGGTGAACCCCGGCGCTTTCGCCTCACCACCCACACCCCCGGCGCCGCCGGCACCACCTGCGCCGCCATCCCCGCCGTCCCCGCCATCAACACCGGACTCCCCGGCAGAAATCCCGTTCCCGCCGGACACACCCGCCCCGCCCGCGCCACCGGCGCCACCGGTCCCGCCACGACCACCGGCACCACCGTGCCCGGCCAGGGCGCCCCCGGCACCGCCGGTGCCGCCACGACCCCCCGCCCCACCGGCAAGACCATCGCCGCCACTGTCCCCACCGGACAATCCCGCCGCACCCGACGCCCCCGGCGCGCCACGCCCACCAACACCCCCGGCCCCACCGTCCCCGATCAGACCGCCATCCCCACCGGCGCCGCCATCCCCGCCAGCCACACCCACATCGGTGCTATCCGCACCTGCACCGCCCGTACCGCCATTACCCGCCGGGCCCGCCACCGGTGCTCCGGCACCACCGGAAGCCCCGGCCACACCGCCACCGGCCCCACCCGCACCCCCGGTACCACCCACACCCGCCTTACCGGGGTTACCGCCCCGCCCGCCGTTGCCACCGGCCACAGCCGGATCGGTGCTGTCCGCACCCGCACCGCCATCACCGGGCCGGCCCGCCGTACCGCCGGCACCACCGGTACCCCCGGCCCCACCCACACCCGCAGTGTCGAACAGGAACAGCAAACGCCCGCCGCCGGCCGCGCCCCCCACACCGCCCACACCACCGGCACCACCATCACCACCGTGACCACCGGCCCGACCATCCCGGTCACCCGCCGTGCCATCAGCCCCATCAACACCGGAACCACCCGCCCCACCTACACCACCAGCACCCCCCGAACCGCCGGCGCCGCCGGCCCCGAACACCCAACTCCCCTCACCACCACGACCACCGGCACCACCGACACCACCCATGCCACCCGTGCCGCCGGTGCCGCCGCCGGCCTCGGCCGCACCCAACCCGGCACCCCCCTGCGCGCCGGGTGCACCCGCACCCCCGGCACCACCGGCACCGCCATCACCGACCAGTGACAACAACCCCGTGTTCCCGCCACGGCCACCGGCACCGCCGGTGCCCACATCAGTGACCGCCGACCACCCGGCCCCGCCATTGCCGCCATTGCCGACCAACAACCCACCGGTACCGCCGTCACCGCCGGCACCGAAATCAACCCACGCCACCCCCGCGCCACCGTCACCACCATCACCGAACCAGCCCGCCGAACCCCCATCACCGCCATTGAAACCATCACCGCCGCTACCGATCAGCCCCCCATTGCCCCCCGTGCACGACGACCCCACCGGGCACGAATCCGCCGTCCACGAATACCCGTTCCCGATCAGAATCCCGCCATTGGGGTTCTCCGCCGTGCCATCACCGAAGAAGAACCGCCACACATCACCCAACGCGAACCCCGACGGGCCACCCACCGCAGAAGCGACCGGCACCACCACACCCGGAACCGAGGCACCCGCCGCCGAACCCAGCAACACCGAACCCGGCGAATCCGACCCGCCCGCAGCGGCGGCCGCGCCCTGAGCAGACACCCCCGGATCACCACCCGGACCAACCGCCGCGGCCGCGCCCACCACCGCGCCACCCACGCCCCCCGAAAGCCCACGATGATCACGGCGCCCAACAGCGGCCGCAGCCCACACCAACGGCGCCGCACCCGGCCCACCCGGACCCCCACCCACAGTCGAAGCCGCCACACCCAGCCACGACAACAACCCCGACCCCGCCGCCACCCCAGCCGGCGCCGGAGCCGCAACAGCCGACGGAACACCCGATCCGGGTACACCAGCAGCCGCGACCGCGCCCGCTACCGGGGCGCCCCCCGCCGGGCCGCCGGACACCACACCGGACTCCTGACCCGCCAAACCCCGGTCAACCGGCACCAGCGGCACCTCAACCGGGGTCACCTGCGCAACAGCCGCCCCCACCCGCTCAACGCCGCCGGCCCCGATCGCCGAGACGACCGGCCTCGGCCGCTGCCCACCATCAACACCCGAGGCCGAACGCGCAGACGCCGAAGCCCCGCCGTCGGATACGCCGGACACTCGCTTACCGGCATCCGAACCCGACGACCCCGACGAATCCTCTCCAACCGAATCCACCCCGTCGGCCGGACCCGAAACCCCACCCCGAGGCGAACGCCCCTGACCCCGCTGTCCCCCACCACCCGAGGACCCCGACCGCGACGCACCAGAACCCGACGCCGATGACGCCGACGATCCCGCCGACCCCGTCGTATCCGCCGCCGCCACACCCGGCAACTACGCCACCGCCGCGCCGATACCCAACGCAACGGCCAACGCCCCCACCCGACCCACACCGAGACCCACGCCCACCGGACGCCACATACCCCGGCGCACCACCGAAATCGGACGAACACCCACCCCGGCCGTCAACCCACCATCGCTCTGACCCGAACCAGAAGAAGAAACGACGGCCACCGCAAACCCCAATCACACAAAAAACCCAAAAAACAGACCCCGCCAGTGTCTAATCCTCAGGAAAAAAATGAAGAAAATTCAGGAAGTTTGGGCCTATCCGTAACGAAAGTGTCGCGATAGCCATGGCCGCCGAAGGCGGATGCCATGGCTGAACTCCTGTCAGCCCAGACCCTTAGGCTGAGGCCATGGCTTCGGTATTCACGATGATCATCAACGGGGACCTGCCCGGCCGGTTCGTCTACTCCGACGACGATGTCGTCGCCTTCCTCACGATCGAACCGATGACGCCGGGGCACACCCTGGTGGTGCCGCGCGCCGAGGTGGACAACTGGCAGACCATCGAACCGGCCCTGTTCCACAAAGTGATGGACGTTTCACAGCGCATCGGCCGGGCGGTCTGCCGTGCGTTCGGCGCCCAGCGCGCCGGGATGATCATCGCCGGCCTGGAGGTGCCGCACCTGCACGTGCACGTGTTCCCGGCCTACAACCTCACCGATTTCGGCTTCGCCCACGTCGACCGCAGCCCGTCCCCGGAATCCCTCGACGAAGCTCAGGCCAAGATCAAAGCCGCTCTGGCGGCGGAGGACTGATCTCAGCTCCCACCCGGGGCAAGACCACCCGAAAGCAGCAGCCCCGGCCCGGTTCCGTGGTCACCATCACCTGGCCGCCGTGCGCGCGCACGAGTGAATCGACGATGGACAGCCCCAGCCCGGCACCACCGCTGGCCCGGGTGCGGGACCCATCCGCGCGGTAGAACCGCTCGAAGGCCCGGTCGGCGTCCTCGGCGGACATCCCCGGACCCGAGTCCTGGACCTCCAGCACCGCATCGGAGTCCACGGTCCCGACCCGAAGAATGATCGGCGCGGTCGCGGGTGTGTGTTGCAGGGCGTTGGCGACCAGATTCCCGAGGACCTGCCGCAGCCTCGCCTCATCCCCCGTCACCTCGGGGGTTCCGGGTCCGTCGAGCACCTCCAGGGTGATCTGACGTTGCGGCGCCACGGCCCGGGCATCGTGGACGGCGTCGCTGGCCAGCGTCAGCAGATCGACGCGGGCTCGCTCGAGGGGGCGCTGCGCGTCCACCCGGGCCAGCATCAGCAGGTCCTCCACGAGCACCCCCATCCGCCGGGACTCGCTCTCGATGCGCGACATCAGGATGTCCAGATCCCGCGCCGCGCCCTGGCGGTACAACTCGGCGAAGCCGCGGATGGTGGTCAACGGGGTACGCAACTCGTGGCTGGCATCGGTGATGAAGCGGCGCATCCGCTCCTCGGATTGCCGCGCCTGATCCGCTGAGGCGTCGGAGGCGGCCACCGCGCGCTGGATCTGGGCCAGCATCCCGTTCAACGCGAGCGACAGTTGGCCCACCTCGGTGCGCGGATCACGCTGCGGCACTCGGCGGTCCAACTCACCTGCCGCGATAGCCGCGGCGGTCTCCTCGACCTCGACCAGCGGCCGCAGGCTGCGGTGCACCACGGCGTAGCCGAGGACTCCGAGGATCAGTAGGACGCCGCCGCCGATGCCCGCCTGAAGCCACACCAGCGAACGCAACGTTGCGTGCACGTCGGAAAGATCCATCGCGACGGTGATGAGGTCGCCATAGGGCCCTTCCACCGACACGGCCCGCCAACTGATGTCGGAATTGCCGTCAGATCCGATGGTGACCGGAATCGGACCGACATCACCGTCTTCGGGAAGCGATGGCCGGGCCTTGCGGTCGTTGACCGCCATCCAGACGTCTCCCCGCGCGTCGATGGCCTGGACATAGAAATTCGACGGCGGGCGTGCCGGGTTGGGTCCGCGGTCGGTGGGTATCTCCTCCGGTGGTTCCTGCGCCCAGCCTTCGGACGCCTCGAGCAGGGTCTGATCGACCCTGTCGAACAGGCTGTGCCGCAGGATGGACGTCACGGCGATTCCCGAGGCGAGCAGCCCGCAGGCCACCAGCAGCAACATCGCCGCGACGAGTTCCACCCGCAGTGGCAGCGCGCGTGACGTGCGGATGGCTGCCTTCACAGCGTCGGGAGGCCCGGCTATCGGGGCTCCCGCAGCACGTAGCCCACTCCCCGCAGGGTGTGCAGCAGTCGCTTGTCGCCGGTGTCGACCTTGCGCCGCAGATAGGAGACATACGATTCGACGACGTTGACGTCCCCGCCGAAGTCGTATCGCCATACGTGGTCAAGGATTTTCGGCTTGCTGAGGACCGTTCCCGCGTTGATCACGAAGTAGCGCAACAGAGTGAACTCGGTAGGCGACAAGGACACCAGTTCGCCGGCCTTCCACACCTCATGGGTCTCCTCATCGATCTCGATGTCGGAGAACGTCAACCGAGTGTTCCGAGGACGATCGACACCCTTGCCCGACCGGCGCAGGATCACCCGCAGCCTGGCGACGACCTCCTCCAGGCTGAACGGCTTGGTGACGTAGTCATCGCCGCCGAGGGTCAGACCGGCGACCTTGTCCTGAACGCTGTCGCGGGCGGTGAGGAATAGTGCGGGGGCGTCGATGCCGTCGGCACGCAACCGGCGCAGCACCCCGAAGCCGTCCATTCCGGGCATCATCACATCCAGGATCACCGCGTCCGGCCGGGCTTCGCGGGCCCGATCCAGCGCAGCGGTGCCACTGGTGGCGGTGTGAACCTCGAACCCCTGGAACCTCAGGCTCACCGCGAGGAGTTCGACGATGTTGGCCTCGTCGTCGACGATCAGCACCCTGGCCTCTGGCGGACTCGCGGGATCGCGCTGCGTGGTCACTGCGGACATTCCACCAATGTCCTCCTCATCGAGGCCGTTTCACCCTGATCCCGGGCTGTGAGATTGCTGTGAAGGGTGTTTACGCGGAATCGCCAGACCACAGCCATAGACTGACCCGATGGATTGGGCGAAACTGATGGTGGACCTGGCCGTCGCTCCGGTGAAGGTCGGCTTGGCGGCTGCCGACGCCGGGGTGGTCATCGCCTCCGCAGCCTTCGACGTCGCCAAGGACGTCCTGAGTGACTCGCCGGTCCCCGCGGCCCGCGACTCGGTGGTGCACCTGCTCGGCCTGGAAGAAACCTTGGAGCGGGCCAACCGGTTGGCCTCGTTGCTCGACGACGACACCCCCCTGGGGCGAGCACTGGCGCCCGACGGTCCGATCGACCGACTGCTGCGACCGGGCGGACTTGTCGACCGCCTCACCGCCCCGGACGGGGTGCTGGAGCGGCTGACCGCCGAAGGCGGCGGGGTCGACCGGGCCCTCGCGCCCGGCGGGCTGGTGGACCAGTTGCTCGACGAGGACGGTCTGCTGGAACGGGTGCTCGCCGAGGACGGCTTGGCCGACCGGTTGCTTGCGGAGGGCGGCCTGGTCGACAAACTGACCGCCAAGGACGGCCCGTTGGAGCAACTGAGCGCCGTCACCGACTCCCTGAATCGCCTGGCCCCCGGCATGGAAGCCCTGACGCCCACCGTCGAGATGCTGCGTGAGGCCGTGGTGGCGATGACCCGGGTGGTCGACCCGCTCAGCACCCTCGCCGAGCGCATTCCGTTGCCCGGCCGCCGACTCTGGCCGTTCCGCGACGACGACGAGTGACCGGATAGGCTTACCGCAGGCCTCCTTAGCTCAGTGGTAGAGCACTCGCCTTGTAAGCGAAAGGTCGTCGGTTCAATCCCGACAGGGGGCTCCACAGCCAGCAGAAACGCTGCACCCGATACCGGGACACCCCCGGAATCGACTACTTTCCGACTACTTTCGGCGACTACTTTCCATCCATGAACGCATCAAGCGCGCTGCGGGCGTCCGGACCTGTGGTTTTCCGCTCCACGTAGTGCCCCTCGGTGGTCGCCAGGTGGGCGTGGCCCAGCTGCTGCTGAGCCGCCTCGACGCCGTGGGCGTCCCGGACCACGGTGCCCGCTGTCCGCCGGAACGAGTGCGGCGTACACCACCGCAGGTCATCGGGAAGGGCCTCGCGCAGCGACCGGCGCAGGTTGTTCGCCGACATCGGACCACCGGTGCGGGACTTGAACACCAGACCAGTCGGTCCGGTGACACCGAACAGGTTCGTCAGCGCGTCGACACCGTGCACGGGCAGGAACGTCACCAGGGGCGGCGCACCGTGCTTGCGGGTGTCCTGCCGGTGCGCAGGCAGGCCGGGGACGCCCTGGTGGTCGATGACGGTCCCCGAGATGGTCACCGTGGGCGGATCGGCGAGCAGGTCGACATCCTCCCAGCGGATCGCGAGCACCTCGCCGGGTCGGGCGCCGGTGGCCATCGCCAGCTCAACGAACGCCGGTAGGTAACGCCCCCTGGCCGGCCCCCGCACCACCGTGCCCGCATAGTCGGCGACCGCCCTGCGGACCCGCTGGAACTCGGCGGGCGTAGCGGCCCGGACCGGACGTTTCTCGCCGCGATTCGGTCGGGCCTCGGCGATCGGATTCACCCCGATCACGTCGAAGCGGACCGCCAACGTGAACATGCCCTTCAGGACGATGCGCAGCAGTTGCGCCTGGCGCACCGAGGCGATTCCCTTCAGGTGGGCGTCGGCGCGGCTGGTGGGCAATTCCCGGATGCGTAGCGCGCCGAGCTTGTCGGCTCCGTGGACCCGCCACACCGTGCGGTACTGGGCCTCCGACTGCGGCATCAGCTTGTCCTCGGCAACCTTCCTGTCGATCCACGCCTCGAACAGCTCGGAGAGCGTTGTCCGCTCGGTGACGGCCTGCCCCGTCAGCGGCGTGCGCCGGCCAGCAAGGTGCCGTTGCAGTTCCCGGCGGGCATCCTCATCGGATCGTCCGGTGCGGCGAACCTTGCGTCGTACCCCATCACCGTCACGGACGTAGGTTCGGGCCTCGAACAGATCCCGGCCCAGCTTCGACACGGTCACCCGGCCGTGCTCCCCCGGTGCCATCCGCTGCCTAGGCATCCCCGCCCCAGAGATCGGCGCGAGCGCCTTCGATGCGTTGCTGTAGGTAGAAAATCTCTCTCTCGTGCAGCTTGAGCACCTTCGCCGTCTCGGCGTCTCCAGCCTCTGCTTGGCGCAATACCTCTAGACGCTCCTCTAGACGCCGGTGCCGCAGTTCGCCTACTGCTCGGACAAGCTCAACGCCGCGGCTCCCGCCGTCGTCTTCTTCCGGCAGCCCGATTTCCCCCGCCATCCATAGAGCCGCGTCCTCGGAATCAAGCATCCTCCCTGGAAGTACCTCGATCTCACCATCTGGGTATCCCGGGAACAGAAGCAAGACCGGCGGAATATCAAGTGCTGCAGCGAGAGTCAGAAGTTCAACAATCTCCAGCGACTTCTTTCGGCCTGTTTCTAAGTCTGAAATCACAGCCCGTGTCAGCGGCTTGCCGACGACGGTCCTATCGGAGAGTTCGGCCGCAGTCAGCCCCAACGCAGCCCGTCGCGTTCTTACAGCCCCGGCCACACGCGCCGTGAGGGCGTCGGACCACCCTCGCCAGTCTGTCGTCACAACTACGCATCATAACCGTCTGTTGCGTATCGGGCACGTTCGTGGTAGATCTACGACTGTCTTATTAATTTTGCGTAGCACACCCACATCGAGAGGAGTCCGGCATGAACGACTGGAAGACAACCGGCGCGAAGCTCGGCGGTATCAGCCGCACGATGGTGTTCCAACTCTGGAAATCCGGCGAACTAGCCAGCGTGAAGGTCGGCAAGCGTCGGTTCAGCACTGACCGCCAAATCACGGAGTACATCCGCCGGCTTGAAGGCGCCGCCTGATGAATTCAGCAACGAAAAACGCCCCCGGCAGGTGCTCCAACACCGCCGAGGGCCAAGACCTCGACACCAACCACGAAGAAGGAGTTTCAGTCGTGACGAGCGTATCCCGTGAGTGCCGGTATTGCACTGTCCCCACCGAGAACGGCGCCGACGTGTGCCAGTTCTGCCGCTACTACGACGGCGGTTCGGTCGATTCCAGCACCAAGGCCTGTTGCGGTGGTCTCGGCGGCCACGCCCCGGGTTGCGTGTCGCACAACGTGCCCGGGCTGCTGGTTGACGCCGGCCAGGGCGCCCGGATGGCCGTCGCCGACCTGAGCGACGCTATCAACTCGGTGCCCGGCGAGGCCCCGCTCCTGGCGGTCGTCGACCTGGTGGGCGCACGCGCGCACATGATGGCAGCCCAGCGCCTCATCGACCGGGCGGCCGCCCGCATCAGTGACGGGTCGGACCGATGAGCGCCCGTCGGCTGATCCCCGGGATGCACTATGGATCTGACGTGTCCTACCTGGACGACCACTGCCGGTGGATGCTCAGAGCCGGGCGCGCACCCAGAACGGTCAAGTTGCGGCGCATGGAAATGCAGTACCTATACGAGCACCTCGGCCGCGATCCGTTCGACGCAACGCAGGACGAGTTGGAAGCGTGGCAGGACACGATCCGGATCGAGCGGTTGAGGTTCAGGACGTCGATGGTGCGCCCGTACTACGTGTTCCTCCACAAGCGTGGACTGCGGCCCGATAATCCGGCAGCGCTGCTGGTCACCCCGCGGGCGAAGCGAGGTCTGCCGCGTCCGATTGCGTTCGACGCGCTCGAGCGGGCGATCCGCACCGCCCCGTCCCCGCGGATCCAGGCGTGGCTGATTCTGGCCGCCTATGCGGGTCTGCGTGCGAAGGAAATCGCGCACCTCGAGATGGCGTGTTTCGAGCCCGCGCCAGGGGGCGGCATGTTCATCCGGCTGACCCACACCAAAGGAGAATGGGAGCGCATCACCGCGCTGCCTGGATGGGCGTGGGACCTGATCCGACCGGCACTCGCCGAGGATGGGTTGTGCTTCCGCAGGGAGCGCGGGACCGGGCCGGTGACACCGCACCAGGTTTCCCAGTTGGCCAACGACTGGCTCCACAAGAGCGGCACCCGTTCCACCCTGCACACGCTGCGCCACTGGGCCGGGTCCGCTGGCATCGAGGTCGAGGACGTGCGGGTAGTCCAGGAGTTCCTCGGCCACACCAGCCCCGCGACCACCGCGATCTACACGGAAGTCCAGCAGAGCCGGATCGCGGCCATGGTGAACACCTTCCGCAAGCCCGACCTGAGGGTGAACGGTGAGTGACTCCAGGCAGGTCTCCTGGTGGCCAGTCCACGAGTTCGTCACCGCGCTGATAGCCCAGGCCGGGACCCCGCCGACCGCCGGCACCCCGGCGTGGATGGCCCTGGCCGACAGCGACCCGCTCAAGGTGATCGCGCTCGCCGTCGCCGGTGAGCACCACGTGCTCCGGATGGAGACAGCACAGGAAACCGCTGCCGAGGCGTCGAAAGGCGTTGCCGCATCGGCAGATTGGCCGGCTGTATCAAGACGAGTCCAACGCCGCGCCGACGCTGTCCGTTCTGGCGCCTACATTGCAAGGAGACGGCCCGCATGATCGACGCTGATTTGACGAACAAGTTCTTCCTGGAATCGGACTCCGAACAGCTCCGCCGAATCCACCACTGGGCCCGCGCCCGGTACGCCGCACCCTGGGCCGTGTTCGGCGCGGTGCTGTTGCGGGTCGCTGCAAGTGTCGGCCCCAACGTTCAGCTGCCCGGCCTCATCGGGGGCCGCGCCTCGCTGAACTTGTTGTGTGCGTTCGTGTCGCCATCCGGCGGGGGCAAAGGGATATCCGACAAGGTTGCCCGCCTGGCGTGGCCCACCCCGATCCCCGAACTGCCCATAGGCTCGGGGGAAGGGATCGCTGCGGCGTTCAAGAAGCCCGACAACGCCGACGCCGACCACGAACCGCTGACCGCTGCGATCTTCATGGTCCCCGAGGTCGACACCCTGGCCGGCCTGGCGTCCCGGCAAGGCTCAATCCTGCTGGCGCAACTCAAGTCGATGGCGATGGGCGAGCAGCTCGGACAGTCCAACGCTCAAAAGGCAACCAGTCGTGTCGTGGACGCGCACTCCTACCGGTGCTGCCTGTCCGTGGGCGCCCAGCCCGGACACTGCGGAGTGATCTTCGCCGACACCACCGGCGGAACCCCGCAACGGTTCCTATGGTTCCCGACGACTGACCCGGACATGCCCGGCGAACCCGTGCATGACCCGCAGCCGCTGTCAACGTCGATACCGACCTGGCGGGCCGCAGCCGATGGCGTCATCGAAATCGGCTACGGCCCCGAGGAGATCGCACGAACTGTCATCGACGCCCACCTTGCCCGGCAGCGTGGGGAGGCTGACGCCCTCGATGGCCACGCCACGCTGACACGCCTGAAAGTGGCCGCACTGCTGGCCGTCATGCACCAACGCTCCGTTGTCTCCGACACTGACTGGGAGCTATCCGCAGTCGTCATGGCCGTCTCCGACCGCACCCGCGGCTGGATAGTCGAACATGCCAGGCAGGCAGAACGAGCAAAGACGAGAGCACGGGCACTCAGCCGCGCCGAATTCGACGAGACCATCGACCGGCGCAGACTGGACACCGTCCGCCGCCGCATCCTCAAGGTGCTCTCCGAAGGGCGCACCGCCCGCGGCGACCTCCGGGCGCGGTTGGGTAAACGCGAATACCGCGAGCTCCTCGAAGCCGCCACCGCGGAGTTAGCCAGCGAGGGTGCGATCCTACGGAGTGAAGCGCCGCAAGGCGGACTGCAGTTCGAGTTACACCCAGAGTTCAGCCCTGAACCACAGTTCAGCCCCCGAATCAGCAGTTCAAAGGGGCTGAACCCTGAGTTCAGCCCTGAACTATCCGCGACGGTCACCGATCTGCAATCGCGCAGGTCAAGTGACTCAGCGTCGCCGCGCCCGACCCGGACGGCCGCCGCATTCCTCGCCGCCTACCTCGCCGAGCACGGCGACGCGAACGGCTGGTGCCCGGTTAGCCAGATCTACGCAGCCGGCACCGCCGAGGGCTACACCCGGGACGCGATCAAGGCCGCAAGGCTCAAGTCGACCACACCGCGATTCGACTCGACCAACACCGGCCGCAACTCGCTGTGGCGCATAGCCACCGACACCGAAACAACCGAACCGGAACAGCCCGATAGCAAACATGACCAGGAGGACGAATCGTGCGCCTGAACGCACAGAGCGAACTAGATGCCGACGTGGTGCCGAAATACCACAATCCGCGCGTGATGATCCGGATCGGGCCGTGGAGGTTCACCGCAACCGAGGCCGAAGCAATGCGGCTGGCCGACGATCTGGTGGACGCTGTCGAGGCACTGCGGGCCGACCGCCGCGACCGGCCAACAGCGGCCTGGCCGCCAGCGGATCCAGGGGCCGCGGAATGAGCGTGATGAGACTGGAACGGGACGGCGACGTGTTCGCGCGGTGGCTGGCGCTGTCACTGGCGGTGGCAGCTGTCCGCGGCGACCAGACTGGCTACGACGAAGCCCTGATGCAGCTGGCGGGCCGGACCGGAGCCCGAGTGCGGGCCTTCGCCGCTGTACGCGAGGCCACCAACGAAATCGTCGACCGGCTCCCGATAGTCGCGAACGTGGCCCTCACCCGGGAAACGGTGCTGGCCGACCTGGTCGGCGAGCTGTCCGCACTTGAGGCAGCGCACCCCGGACTGACTGTCAGGGGTGCGTGGTGAACGCCGACGAGCACGACGAGGCCCGCGCCGCCGACCAGCTGCTGCTGCGCGCCCACCAGCTCGCCGTCCACGGTCTCGGGCAGCGACAGCACGGCGGTGAGGCCCTGCTGTCCGTGTTCGGCGAAGTCGATACCCACCGCGATGCCGCCGAGGTGTTCGCCGCCACGTTGGGGGTCCTGTGGGCGGCGATGAGCGACGAACAGGCCATGCGGCTGGCCGACACCCTGCGCGGGCGCATCCCAGCCCTGCTGATGAGAGCTGAAGGCGGGGCGGCGTGAAACTGGTGCCGACTGGAACGGTCCAGCTCGACGCCTCCGACGCCGCCTACCTCGCCAGCGCCCTCGGCATGCTGCCGGACCTGCTGGCGCGGACCAGCCGCCAACCCACCCCCAAGCTGCTCGCCGCGATCGCCACATTCACCAAAACGACAGCCGCAGCTGTCGAAGCGGCGCGAAACGTCAGCAGAACCGACAGCACCACGGCCACCTGTGCAGCCGGGCCACCCGATCCGGTCGACGCTGGCCCCCATGCGACAGTCACCACCGCCGCGGCCGCCCGCATCCTCGGCACCTCACCGAGCGCTGTCCGCCAGCTTGCGCAGCGGGGGCGCCTACCAGCTCGCCGTCCCGCCGGCCGGTGGCTATATGACGCGGCAGCCGTTGTCGCCTACGCAGAACAGCGACCAGCACGACCCCGCCCCAGCGGGTGAGCACTGATGCCCGCCGGTGTCGTCTCCATCCCCGGGGTGGAACTGGTCCGGGTCGGGGTCCACGAGATCTCCACCGGCACATGGGAAGTCACCCGCCAGGACCTCGCCGACGCAGTCGCCGCCGCCCGAGCCGGGATCGTCCGCGACGCGGTCATCAAGCTCGGCCACGAAGGTCCACTCGGCGACGGAGCCCCAGCTCTGGGCAGGGTGCGGAATCTACGAACCACCAACGGCGGCGACGTGCTGCTCGGCGACTACGAGGACGTGCCCCGCCCGGTGGCAGCGTTGCTCGGCAAGGCCTGGCCGCAGCGATCCGTCGAAGGGCTGCGCAGCTACGAGGCCGCCGACGGCCGTCGCTACGGCTTCGTCCTGACCGCCGTCGCGCTACTCGGGGCGGTGATGCCCGGCGTAGACGGGCTCGCCGACATCGCCGACGTGGCCGCCCTGTACGGGATCGCCGCCGCGTCGCCCCGCCGGATCGTCCTGGCCACCCACCAGCCCGACCCCGCCCCCGCCCCTGATCCGACTGTGCAGCGGCCCCGCGCCGTCGCTGTCGCCGCCGCCCGGCGCCGACGAACCCACCGATGACAGGAGAACCCATGTCCCGACCGCTGATCCCGGCACGCGTCTACCAGCCCGGCGAAGACATCACCGCCGAAGTGACCACCGCCCCCGTCGTGGCGCACAAGTTCGTCAAGCCGAGCGGGAACCGCACTGCCGGCGGGAACCTGGCCGTCACGATCGCCGCCGCCGGTGATCGCCCCCTGGGCGTGGCCGCTGAATCCGCCGCCGTCGGCAAGCTGGTCCACATCGCCCGCGGCGGGGTCATCCGCGTCGTGGCCGCCGGGTCCATCAGCGCCGGCGCGGCCGTGCAAGTCGGAACCGGAGGCGCAGCATCCACCGCTGATGCCGGTGTCGTCGTCGGTATCGCCGTCACCGGCGCCTCCGACGGGGCGCTCGCCGAAATCGCCTGCTACGCCTAACCATTCATCCCCGCGCCTGAAAGGACACCACCGTGCCAACTCCATTGCTTCCCGAGCTCACCGGCAACACACTGACCGTTGACGTCGCGCTCAACACCCCGACGATCATCCGGGACCGAATCGCCGCACTCGCCGACGACCAGCTCCTGCTGCCGCACTTCTTCCACCCCCACGGCGCCAAGATCGACGGCGGCGGCATGTTGTACACGCTGCTCAAGTACTCCGACCTGTTCACCACCGGAGTCGAAAAACGGGCACCGCTCACCGAATACCCCCTCGTGCAGGGCGTCGACCCCGAGACGAAGCTGGCCACCGTCGCCGACTACGGCGGCGCCGTCGAAATCGCCTACGAGGAAATCAGCCGCAACAACGTCAGCCGCCTCGACCAGGCCGCCACCCAACTGGCCAACGAAGTCGCCGTCAAGCTCGACACCGTCGCGCTGGCCGCGGTCAACGCCTCAGGCATCGACTCCGTGGCCGTCGACGAACCTTGGGACACCCTCGTCACCGTCGGACCCGAAGCTGACCTCACCCCGTCCGCGGACCGGCCGACCGCACACTTCGCCCAAGCCCAGGAGCTCGCCGACCTCGCTCAACTCGGCGCCGTGTTCGACCGGCTGCTGGTCCACCCCTCCCAGGCCCGCGCGCTGCGCACGGCCTACGCCGCCGACCTCGGGAAGATGCTCGAATCCTGCGGCCTGACCATGCACGTCAACGCCCGGATCGCCGACGGCACAGCCTATCTGGTGAAATCCGGGCTGACCGGAATCGTCGGATTCGAGTCCCCGCTACAGGTCGTCGTCACCGACCAGCCCCGCACCAAATCGAAACTGCTCCAGGTGTTCGTCGTACCCGCGTTCGGCGTCGACAAACCCCACAACACCATCCGGCTGACCGGCCTCGCCAGCTAAGGAGACAAGGAAACCATGACGCTGCAATTCACCGACGAGCAAGCCGCCGCGCTGCTCGACCTGCTCGGCCTGCCCGCCGACACCACCGACCCGCAGCTGGTCGTCGACACCGTCGCCGACCTCGCCGACCAGGCCGCCGGCGTCGACCCGGCCAAACCGTCCGCGGTCGCGGCCGCAGCCCGCAAGGCCGGCCTTGAAGTGGTCGACACCGACACCCTCGCCGCGCTTCGGCACGACGCAACCGAGGGCCGCAGGGTCGCCGCAGCCGCAGCGAAAGCCGCGGTCGAAGCCCAGATCGACGACGCGATCAGTAAGGGCAAGATCGCCGCGAGCCGCCGGAAGCACTGGGTTGAGTTGTGCCAGGCCGATCCCGGCATGGCCGACGTCCTCGCGGCAGTACCCAACGAAACAGCGGTCCCGCTCACCGAGATCGGCCACAGCACCGACGCCGCCGACATCGCCACCACCGGCACCTGGTTCTACTAAGCCCTGTCCGGTCGGCAGCCTCCGCCCGCCGGACAGTCCAAGGGAGGGGTCGTGTCCCTCCCCACCGGCCGCCAGTCACACCGAAGCGCGAAGTCAGAGGCGCGCACCGGCAGGCTGGCGGCCGGCCCCTACCCCCGATATTCCTGGCGGGGCGGGGGCGCCTGACACCCGCGGTAGTCAGAGTTTTTTATTTTCAGAGCCCGTGAAAATCTCGGCAAAGGGGGGTCAGACGCTCGTGAGCGCGCCCTGTGAGCCAAGTAACTGCGGAGACGCCTCACTGGAGCTACGATGACGTCAAACGTTCCACCCCGCCGATAAGAGCCCCTGGGCTTTCCGCAAGGTAGGCGGGGTGGTCACTTTCTCCAGTACTTCGTGTGGCCAGCCCGGAACAGATGAAATTCGCTCCAAGGGATACCAGCGAGGGACCTCCTGGGTTCATCATCGCTCCGCTCAAGATGACGGAACCAAGCCCATGAGAAATAGTCGGCAATCTGCCCATTCAAGTCGGACTTGACGGGATGGAACACCAGCCGGAAGGGCACCGGCAGTTGCTTCAACTTTGGTTTGACTGCAGCCTTGAAAGCGTCCTGCTCCTTGCCGGTGAGGACGGAATCGAACACCATCACGACTTGGTCGTGATCCTTGGCGACTACCGTGCCGATCCACTTACCCATCGCCCCGCCGAACAGGCTAAACAGCCGCACGGGATCCTGAAGGCTTGGTGCCGTGAAGCGCTTGTCGATCCAGAGTGTGTGCACGTGGATATTCGAAAGGGTGCTCACCATCTCAGCCACCCTCTTCCGCGTCCCCTTGGTGTTCTCCGTCGCATGGAACTCAAGGTCTGTGCTTCCGGCAGCAAGCAATTCGTACTTCAGGGCCTGCAGTGAAGCTGCAGATTGGCACGGAGTCTCGGTGTAGACGGCAGACAAGACAAAGTGATCGCTGCCCTTTGCGGTGTAGGTCATATCCCCGGATTCATCGAGGAACACGTACAACGTCCGCTTGTCTGGCACGGACCCGATGCTATGGCAATGTCCCGGTACTGCTATTCGCCGTCGGCCCCGCGTCAGGAGCGGCCCCCGGCCACGGGAGGATGGGGCCGAGGGTGCTCTGGCGCTGAGGGTAGTCGAGTGGTGCGAACCCAACCGCCTTCCGACTACTTTCCGACTACAAACGACCTCGACACGCCACGACACACCACGGACTCATACGAACACCGGCTAATTCTCCATCTTGTGAATGCCCAGCGCTGGCGAACATTCCCGAACGCTAGCAACCAGATGCTTGTGCCTCACCGGCACCGAAAGGTCGTCAGTTCAATCCTGACAGGGGGCTCCACCACACGTCCGCCCGCGCCGCGACCAGCTATCGGCCCGCGGTGAATCCCAAATCCTTGAGCACAGCCTGCGCCGCCCGGCGACCACTGACCAGCGCGCCCTGGATGGACGACGTGTCGCGGTGGTCACCGGCGACGTAAACGCCCTGCTCGGTGCGGACGGGGCGCTGCAATTCGAACGGCACCGGCATCGCGGGCAGGGCGTAGGGGATCGGATAGCCGGCGATGAGTTCCCAGTTCCGCGTGGGGACTCCATACAGCCAGGCCAGGTGCTCGCGCACCGAGTCATCCCGGGCGGGGTTGTCGGAGGCCCCCAGGGCCGAGGCCGCAACCAACGCGCTGCCCAGCGGCGCGTAGTCGGGGGCGGCGTGGCTGAGGACGACGGTGTTGACCAGAGGACCGCGGCAGTCGCCGTCGAGGGTGAGTACGGCCTCACCGTCGGCGAGTTCCTGCGGTGCGCAGTCCGGGCGGTAGTACCAGGTGGTGACCGACCGGGCCGCGGGCGCCCGGACACCGGCGACGAGGTCGGCGGCGGCCGTCGGGTCGGTCGCGACGATCACCGCCTCGGCGGGCTGGGCATCACCGCCGACCACCTCGACACCGCGCGCCGAGACGGCGGCGACCCGGTGTCCGAGTCGGATGTCGAGTCCGGCGGCGAGCTGCTCGGGAATGCGCTGCATGCCCAGCGCCGGAACGGCCGGAGTGCCCCGGACGAACGACTTCAGCACCACATCGAGGAAGCGCCGCGACGTCGACAACTCGGCGTCCAGAAACACCCCGGACAGGAAGGGGCGCAACACGGTCTCGATCAGGGTGCCATCCGCACCGGCCCGCCGCAGCGCCTCCTCGCTGGTGACATCGGGCTCCCGATGCAGCGACGGCACCGAGCGGACGGCGCAGGAGACGGCGTAGGCGCCGAAGCGGGCCGTCGACAACGGCGAGCCGATATGCGCGCGCAGCGATGGCACCGCCCAGGATGGTTTACGGCGTGGATCGGCGACCCGCTCCACGCGCCGCCGTCCGCCCCGGTCGACCACGATGCGCGCGCCGGCGACGAAGGGCTTCAGATCCAGGGCACGATGGTCCAGGACACGGGCGCCCTCGGGGTAGGCCGGGTTGTAGAGCTGGAAGCCCCGGTCGAGGCGGAAACCGTCGACGACGTCGGTACGGACCCGTCCGCCCACCGCATCGGAGCCTTCCAGCACCAGCGCCTCGACCCCGTGGTTGGTGAGGTGTCGCGCGGCGGCAAGACCGCTGAGTCCGGCTCCCACGATCACGACGGCCATCGAGCACACACCTCCCAGTCAGACGACATACCAGTCACACGACAAACGTCCCGGCCTCACCAACCGGCCGTCCCGGGACCGCCCTTGAACGGCCCGGCGATTCTGCTGGTGATCCACCCACCGTAGAAGCCGCCGGGCTGGGGCACGACGGTCTCGCCGTCGACCGTGCACCGGTCCACCTGCCCGGCCATGACGGCGACGGCGTCCTGGATGGGTTCGAATCCGGGGGTGGGTGCGGGGTAACTCCATGCGGCTTTGGGCGCCACCGTCGAACCGGACACCAGGTCGAAGTACCGGGCCCGGCCCTTCCACTCGCACCATGACGATCCGTCGGTCTCGCGGAGCGCACCCGGGCGGAACGCAGTCCGCGGCAGGTAGTAGGTGGGCGGATGGCTCGTCTCCAGAACCCGCCACCCGTGCGAGGTGGCGGCGATCACCTCACCACCGAGTTCGACGGTGATCTCGCCGTCGAACACCTCCAGGCGCGGTGGACGCGGATAGTCCCAGACCGACTCCTGTCCGGGTTCCACTGGATCTGGGCGGGGACGCATACCCACCGACGATACTGACGGGTATGACGGCACGGCGGCTTCTGCGACGGACGATTCCGGCGCTGCTTGCCGCCCTGGCGCTGACCGTCACCGGACTGGGGTACTGGGAGACCCACGGCATCCTCGGCGGCATCACCGTCTCGAAGGCGTTGGGACTGGATTCCCCGCGCTCGTCCGGCGGGGCGATGAACATCCTGCTGATCGGACTGGACTCCCGCAAGGACCAGGACGGCAACGATCTTCCGCCCGACATCCTGGACAAGTTGCACGCCGGCGACTCCACATCGGGCGGATACAACACCAACACCCTGATCCTGGTGCACATCGGCGCGGACGACCGGGTGGTTGCCTTCTCGATCCCCCGCGACGACTACGTCCCGGTCAGCGGCATCACCGGCTACGACCACATCAAGATCAAGGAGGCCTACGGCCTCACCAAGGCCCAGACCGAGGACGAACTCATCGAGCAGGGGATCGACGACCCGGCCGAACTCGAACGCCTCGGTCGCGAGGCCGGCCGGGAGGCGACCCTGCGCGCGGTGCGCAACCTCACCGGCCAACCCATCGACTACTTCGCCGAGGTGAACCTCGCGGGCTTCTACCACCTCGCGGAGAGCCTGGGCGGTGTGGAGGTCTGCCTGAACCATGCCGTCTACGACGAGTACTCCGGTGCGGACTTCCCTGCCGGGCGCCAACGCCTCGACGCCGCGCAAGCCCTCGCCTTCGTCCGGCAGCGCCACGGTCTGGAGAACGGGGACCTCGACCGAACCCATCGCCAGCAGGCATTCCTGTCGGCGATCATGCACCAGTTGCAGCAGTCCGGTGTCTTCGGCAACCTCGACGCCTTCCGCGACCTCGTGGAGGTGGCGCGCAAGGATGTCGTGCTGTCGCAGGGCTGGGGCGAGGAGCAGTTCCGTCGACTGGCGGCACTGGCCGGTGGCGAGGTGGAGTTCCGGACACTGCCGGTACTGCGCTACGAGAACATCGACGGCCAGGACGTCAACATCGTGGATCCCGCGGCGATCCGCGCCGAGATCTCCGCCGCCATCGCCGGATCCCCGGTGCCGACGACGCCCGAGGCGGCGTCCCCCGGTCCCGACACCGTCGTGGCGGTGGTCAACGGCAGCCAGAGTTACGGGCTGGCGAGTCGCACCGCCGACGTTCTCAGCCGGCAGGGGTTCACCGTCGGCGAGATTCGCGATCGCGAGGACGGCGAGCCCCCGGGAACGGTGATCAGCTACGGGCCCGGAGCCGGGACCGACGCGAACGCGGTGGCCGACATGCTGGGGGTCGTCACCGCACCGCAGGAAGACCCCAATCTGGAGGACGACCACATCCGGGTCATCCTCGGCGACGGTTTCGACCCGAGCGCAGTCGATCTGGGCAGTTTCACACCGGACACCCCGCCGGATGCCGGGCTGTCCACCACGTCACAGACCCCCGACACCACCACACCGATCCCGGACGCGGGTCCGCCGATCGACGGCGGCGGCGTCCCGTGCGTGAACTGACCGGGAATCGCTAGACGACCCCTCTGAGTCCGTCCTCGCCGAACACCGGGGCCAGCATGGCCGACATGTCGGGACCCCGCCGCAACCCGTGTCCGCCGTCGACGTTGATGACCTGCCCGGTGATCCAACTCGCCGCATCGCTGAGCAGGAACATCGCCAGGCTGGCCACATCGGCCACCTCGCCGATTCGCGGCAGCGGCGTGCACTGCCGGTAGTCTTCGGCGACCTCGGGGCTGTTGAGGATGACCTCGACGAGGTCGGTGCGGATCAGTCCGGGCCGGATGCCGTTGACCCGAACCCAGGACGGGCCGAGTTCGTCGGCGGCCAGCATCAACAGGTGGTCCAACGCCGATTTGCTGACGCCGTACGCGCCGAACCACCGGTGCACGTTGCTGGCGGCGATCGACGAGATACCCACGAAAGACCCGCCGCCGGCGCGCACCATCTCCCGGGCGGAGTGTTTCAGCAGGTACATGGTGCCGTTCACATTGAGGTCGACGGTGCGACGCCAGGCCGCCGAATCGAGCTGGGTGATCGGACCGATGGTTTCCGACCCTCCGGCGCAGTGCACCACACCGTGCAACCGGCCGTTCCACTCCGTGGCTACCGCGACGACGCCGGCGACCTGTTCCTCGTCGGTGACGTCCGCAGGCTTCGCCGAAACCCGCCCCGCTGATTCCGCGCTGATCTCCGCCGCGGCCGCCGACAGTCGGTCGGCGTTGCGGCCGACGATCACCACGTCCGCGCCGGCCCGCGCCAGGCCGGCCGCGACTCCCTTACCGATACCGCTACCGCCGCCGCTGACCAGGTACGTCCGATCGGTGAAAGAGAGATTCATGCCGGTATCGAACCACGATCGGGTGCGCCGTGGAACGGCCCGTCACTAGACTGATGTAACAACCCCGCCGCGGGTGGCGAAACATTTGATGACCTGCCGCTATCGCGCGGAACACTCCAGCAGAAAGCACCAACATGGCCCCGGAAACCTCAGGCACCTCTGTCACCTCCGCCGCACGGCGCCTGCTGATCGCCGGCGGATTCGCCGTGGCGCTCTCGGTTGCGCCCCTGGTGGCTGCGGCCGTTTCGGCGCCGGGCTCCCCGGCCGGCCCGGCTCTGGCGACCTGCCCGCCCGGCGAGGTTCTGGACACCGCCAGTGGCGCCTGCAAGCCGAACACCGTTCCGACCTCGACAGTCCCGAACCCGCTCAACCCGGAGAAGGTTGCCCTCCAGCCCGGCGAGATCACGTCGTCGCTCCCCGGCGATGTGGGCACGCTGCCCGAGGTGGACGGCATCCCCTGCACGGGCGGCGCCGGCGGTGGCGGCAGCACCAGCGAGTGCTACGGCCTCTCGGAGAATCACAACAACTACAAACCGCCGCACGCGTCGGTCAACGGTCAGACCGTGTCGCCCACCCCGTGACGACCGACCTAGGATTGTCACTGTGATCTCAGCGAAGTTCTTCATGGCGGCATTGGGTGCTGCGGCCGCGCTGGCCGCCGCTCCGGCCGCGCTGGCCGAGCCGCTCCCAGTCCCCGACCCCGTTCCCGTGCCCGGCGGGTCCAACTCCGGTGGCGATTGCATGGCCGGCGAGATTATGGAGAACGGCGGGTGCGTCTCGGCGAACACCACTCCCGCCACCGGAAACGAGACCAGGGTGGCTGCGCCCTCAGTCGGCGGCGTACGGACCAGCACGACCAACTCCTACGTCGACCCACTGCACACGGTTCCCAACATCAACGGGGACCCGTGCACCGGCCAGTGGGAGTCCGTGGTGTGTTACGCGATGAACTCCGACAACGTGCCCGCCGTCCAGCCCCGCTCGACGCTGTCTTCCAGCCCCTGAGCGGCATCCGTCGTGGTCACCTAGAGTTGATGTATGCCAGCACCTGCCCATGACATCGACGAGATCGAACCACTGACCGACAGCACCCAGCGTCAGGCCCGTCGGGTGGTGGCCGCGTACGCCACCGATGCCGACGAGTGCCGGATGTTCTTGTCGATGCTCGGTATCGGGCCGTCCAAGCCTGAGGCGTAGGCGCTGGTCGTGGGTCCCGGGGAGGATGCCGCCGACCTTCGGCACGCCGACTCGGCCGACTCGGCGGAAGTCCCCGGCAACTCCGATTTCGTCGTGGTGGCCAACCGGCTGCCGATCGACATGGAACTGCTGCCCGACGGCACGATCAACTGGCGGCGCAGCCCGGGCGGGCTGGTGACCGCACTGGAACCGCTCTTGCGAAAGCAGCGCGGAGCCTGGATCGGGTGGCCGGGCGTGGTGGACGGACCCGAGGATCCGATCACCGAAGACGGCCTGCAGCTCTACCCGGTGCGGCTCAGCGCCGACGACGTCGCCCAGTACTACGAGGGATTCTCCAACGCCACCCTGTGGCCGCTCTACCACGACGTGATCGTGAAACCCACCTATCACCGCGAGTGGTGGGATCGCTACGTCGATGTCAACCGGCGCTTCGCCGAAGCGGCCTCCCGGGCCGCCGCCCCGGGCGCGACGGTGTGGGTGCAGGACTACCAGCTGCAACTCGTTCCCAAGATGCTGCGAACGCTGCGCCCAGACGTCGTCATCGGGTTCTTTCTGCACATTCCGTTCCCCCCGGTGGAGTTGTTCATGCAGCTACCGTGGCGGACGGAGATCATCGACGGTCTGCTCGGTGCGGATCTGGTGGGCTTCCACCTGGCGGGCGGTGCGCAGAACTTCCTGTTCCTCTCCCGCACGCTGGCCGGAGCGGAGACCTCGCGCGCCTCGGTCGGAGTCCGATCGAAGTTCGGTGAGGTCACCCTGGGGACGCGAACCATCAAAGTGGGCGCGTTCCCCATCTCGATCGACTCCGCCGATCTGGACCGGCACTCCCGCAGCAGAGCCATCCGGCGACGGGCCAGGGAGATCCGGGCCGAATTGGGCAATCCCCGCAAGCTACTGCTGGGCGTGGACCGGATGGACTACACCAAGGGCATCGACGTCCGACTCCGGGCATTCGCCGAGTTGCTGGCCGAAGGCCGGATCAAAGGGAGCGACACCGTCCTGCTCCAGTTGGCCACTCCCAGTCGTGAGCGGGTGGACAGCTACCGCATCCTGCGCAACGAAGTCGAGCAGCAGGTCGGCCACATCAACGGCGAGTACGGCGAGGTCGGCCGCCCGGTCGTGCATTACCTGCACCGCCCTGTGCCCCGCGACGAACTGATCGCGTTCTTCGTCGCCGCCGACGTCATGCTGGTCACCCCGTTGCGAGACGGGATGAATCTGGTGGCGAAGGAGTACGTCGCCTGCCACAGCGATCTGGGCGGGGCCCTGGTGCTGAGCGAGTTCACCGGTGCCGCAGCGGAATTGCGGAAGGCCTATCTCACCAACCCGCACGATCTCGAAGGTGTCAAAGATGCCATCGCGGCCGCGGTGGACCAGACCGAGGAAGAGGGCCGGCGGCGGATGCGGTCGATGCGCCGTCAGGTCCTCGCTCACGATGTCGACCTGTGGGCACGGGCATTCCTGGACGCATTGGCCGACACCAAGGCGGGTCAGCGCTAGTTCTGGTCCTTCATGAGGTCCGTCGCGCCGAAGGTCCGATCGGGATCCCGGCCGGAAAAGTAGTCGGCCATCGACGCACTGAGCGCCGATGGATCCCACGCTGACCCGGTCGCGTGGAACCGGTGCTCGGCGGTGGGCGCCGCGACCAGGGTGACCGTGGGTCCGTAGACGATGAACACCTGCCCATTGACCTCTGCCGACGCCGGCGCGGCCAGGAAACGGACCAGGGTGACGACGTGTTCGGGAGACAGTGGGTCCACCTCCCCGGCCGCGAGTTCCGGTGCGGCACCGAACACGTCGGCGGTCATCGCGGTCCTCGCCCGGGGGCAGATGGCGTTCGCTCGTACTCCGTAGCGCCCGAGTCCGCGGGCGGCGGTCAGCGTCAGCGCGGTGATCGCGGCCTTGGCGGCGCCGTAGTTCGCCTGGCCGACCGGGCCGACCAGGCCGGCCTCCGATGACGTGTTGATGATCCGTCCGTAGACCGTGCCGTCACTCTTCGCCCTGGCACGCCAGTAGGCCGCGGCGTTCCGGGTCACCAGGAAATGACCCCGGAGGTGGACGGCGATGACCTGATCCCAGTCCTCGTCGGACATGTTGAACAGCATCCGGTCACGGGTGATACCGGCGTTGTTGACCACGACGTGCAGCCCACCCAGCCGTTCGGCGCAGGCGACCATCTCATCGGCGGTGGAACGCAGGCTGACATCCCCGGGCACCGCGACGGCCGTCGATCCGGCCGACGTGATCTCGTCGCACACATCGGAGTTTTCCAGCGCCTGCGGCATGTCATTGACGACGACCGTCGCGCCGGAACGAGCCAGCCCGATGGCTTCGGCGCGGCCCAGTCCGGCCGCGGCACCGGTCACCACCGCGACGCGTCCGGTCAGGTCGAGGTCGCCCGGAGCCGGGGCGTTCGCAGCCACGGGTGACTACCTCTAGTCGCGTCGGCTCAGAGCGGCGCGCGGGCATTCGGCGATGGCCTGTTCGGCGAGTGCCTCCGCGGCTGCCGGGATCGGGTCCTTGGTCACCACCACGTAGTCGTCGTCGTCGAGTTCGAACAGGTTCGGCGCAATGCCCACGCAGATGGCGTTGCCTTCACAGCGATCCCGATCCACTACGACGCGCATGGTTCCTCCTCGAATCATTCCCGCCTCACGATACGACGCCACCTCACGTTACGACCTCACGTTACGACCTCAGCCGTCATCCGCCGGTCACATCGCCTGCTGGATTCCCAGACTAGAACCTGTTACAAAAAAGGAGGTCGGCGGGTCGCCACGTGTTCAACACCTGCCCAACACCACCGGAAGAGGTCGCAGGCGATGCGCATTAGCTACACCCCGGAACAGGAGTCGCTACGCCGGGAACTGCGGGCCTACTTCGACAGGCTGCTCACGCCCGAACGCCGCGAGGCCCTGATGGCGACCACCGGCGAGTACGGCAGCGGCGACGTCTACCGCGAGACCGTCGCGCAGATGGGCCGCGACGGATGGCTGGCACTGGGGTGGCCCGAGGAGTACGGCGGTCAGGCCCGCCCCGCCATGGATCAACTGATCTTCACCGACGAGGCGGCGGTGGCCGGCGCTCCGGTGCCGTTCCTGACCATCAACAGCGTGGCGCCGACCATCATGGCGTTCGGCACCGAGGAGCAGAAGAAGTTCTACCTGCCCAGGATCGCCTCGGGGGACATCCATTTCGCGATCGGATACTCCGAACCCGAGGCGGGTACCGATCTGGCCAACCTCCGCACCTCCGCGATCCGCGACGGGGACGACTACGTCATCAACGGCCAGAAGATGTGGACGAGTCTGATCCAGTACGCCGACTACGTCTGGCTGGCGGTGCGCACCGGCACCGGCTCCGACGGTGGAGCCAAGAAGCACCGCGGTATCTCGGTGCTGATCGTGCCCACCACCGCCGAAGGTTTCTCCTGGACACCTGTGCACACCATGGCCGGCCCGGGTACGAGCGCGACGTACTACCAGGACGTCCGGGTGCCGGTCGGCAACCGTGTCGGCGACGAGAACGGCGGCTGGAAGCTGGTGACCAACCAGCTCAACCACGAACGTGTCGCGCTGGTGTCCGCGCAGCCGATCTTCACCGCCCTCAACCAGGTACGGGCCTGGGCACAGAACACCCCGCTGGAGACTCACGGAGCTACTCGCGGCGAGCGGCTGATCGACTCCGAGTGGGTCCAACTGAACCTCGCCCGGGTCCACGCCAAGGCCGAGTATCTGAAGTTGATCAATTGGGAACTCGCCTCGGCTCAGGCCGCCGCACCCTCACCGGCGGACGCCTCCGCGGCCAAGGTGTTCGGTACCGAATTGGCCTGCGAGGCCTACCGGCTGCTGATGGAGGTCCTGGGACCCTCGGCGACGCTTCGGCAGGACTCCCCCGGCGCGCTGCTGCGCGGTCGGATCGAGCGGATGCACCGGGCGGCGCTGATCCTCACCTTCGGCGGCGGCACCAACGAGGTGCAGCGCGACATCATCGGCATGGTGGCCCTCGGCCTACCCCGGAACCGCTGATCAGGAGACTGCGATGGATTTCACCAGAACCGAAGCGGCGCAGGATCTTTCCGGCCTGGTCACCACCATCGTCGACGCGGTGTGCACCCCGGAGCATCAGCGCGTGCTGGACGGTCTCGATCAGCGCGTCGACGAGACGCTGTGGCGCGCGCTGATCGACGCCGACATCCTGTCCGCCGCCGCGCCGGAGTCCGTCGGCGGGGGCGGCTTCGGGATTCTCGAACAGACAGCGGTCCTGACCGCGCTGGGCCGGCACATCGCGGCGGTGCCGTACCTGGAGTCGGTGGTGCTGGCAGCGGGGGCGTTGGCGCGCGGCGATTCCGGGGCACCGGGGCAATCGTGGGCCCGGTCCGCGGTTTCAGGCGAGCGGATCCTGACCGTCGCCCTCGACGGTGAACTGGGCCAGCCACCGGTCCGGGCCACCGCGTCCCCCGGGGGATACCGACTGAGCGGCAGCCGCACCCAGGTGCCCTTCGGACCGGTGGCCGACGCCTACCTCGTTCCCGCCGAGACCGACGCCGGGAAGCAGGTGTTTCTCGTCACCGCGGCCGACGACGGAGTCTCGGTGACCCCGTTGCAGACCACCGGACTCACCAGTTCGGGGGAACTCGACCTCGCCGGTGCCGAGATACCGGCCGACCGCCTGGTCGGCGGCGACGACCTCGTGACTTGGCTGACCGACCGGCGTGCCGTGGGCTTGGCCGCCTACCAACTCGGTGTTCTCGAGCGCGCCCTGGAACTGACCGCAGAGTACGCCCGCACCCGCGAGCAGTTCGACCGGCCGATCGGCAGCTTCCAGGCGGTCTCGCAGCGACTCGCCGACGGCTACATCGACATCAAGGGCCTGCGGCTGACCCTCGACCAGGCGGCATGGCGGCTGTCGGAGGACCTGCCCGCCGGTCCCGAGGTGGCCACCGCGGCGTTCTGGGCGGCCGATGCGGGCCACCGGGTCGCTCACACCGCCGTCCATGTGCACGGCGGTGTCGGCATCGATATGGACCACCCGGTGCACCGCTACTTCATCACGGCGAAGCAGACCGAGTTCGCCCTCGGTGGGGCCACCGCTCACCTGCGGGTCATCGGCCGGGACCTGGCCGACACGCCGGCCTGATCGAATCGCGGCGGCGGTTTGGGCCTACCTCGGTGTCGGGGCAGGCCGATAGGCTCTGCAGTCCGTGAGGTCTTCTGTGGTCGCCACCGGCACCGTCATTGCCACGGTCAGTGCATCGCTGGTGACGCTGGTCGGCGCCCCCGCCGCGGCGGCGGATCCCTGCCCGGACGTCGACGTGGTGTTCGCCCGGGGCACCGGTGAGCCGATGGGTGTCGGTGTGATCGGGCAGGCCTTCGTCGATGCCCTCATGGCCGCGCTCAGGTCTGATATCGGCGACCACGGGACCGTCGAGGTCTACCCGGTCAACTATCCGGCCAGTCGGGACTACCCGACCGCGGTCGAGGGCGTTGCCGACGCGGGTAACCATGTCCGCGACATGATCGCCCGGTGTCCGGCCACCAGGATGGTGCTGGGCGGCTACTCCCAGGGCGCCGGCGTGATCGCCCTGCTGACCTCCGACGGCACCGCAGTCGGATCGGCTGCCCTTCCGGGCCTGCCTGCGCCGCTTCCGCCCGAGACCGGTGAGCATGTAGCCGCGGTGGCGCTTTTCGGCAAGCCGTCCGCCGCGACACTGAACGCCGAGAACATGCCGCCGATCAACGCCAACCCGGTGTTCGCCGCGAAGACCATCGACCTGTGTGTCGCCGGCGATCCGATCTGCTCGCCGGATCAGAGCGCCAGCATCGTGCCGCACCTGCTGTACGGGGTGAACGGGATGGCCTCCCAGGCAGCGGATTTCGCCGCGCAACGCCTCGCGGAGTAACCCGGTTCAGCCGGCGAGGGAGGGCATGACCGCCTCGATCAGATGCGGTCCGGGTGTGCCGAACGCCCACCGCAGCGCTTCGGCGAGCTCTTCGGCGGTATCGACCCGGCGGGCCGGAACGCCCATCCCCTGCGCGATCATCACGAAATCCAGCACCGGCGGGGTCAGGTCCAGCAGCGACTCCGCCTCGGGCCCGGGCCCGGTACCGCTCTGCGCACCGACCCGCTGCAGTTCGATGCGCAGGATGTCATAGGCCCGGTTCGCGTACACCACGGTGGTGATGTCGAGGTTCTCCCGGGCGTGGCTCCACAACGCCGAGATGGTGTACATCGCCGAACCGTCGGACTCCAGGCACAGCACCGGCCGGTCCGGGGCCGCCACCGCGGCGCCGAGCGCCACCGGCAACGCGTAGCCGATCGAACCGCCGGTGAGCGTCAGCCAGTCGTGCGCGGGGGCGCCGGCGGTGAACTGGGGAAGCAGCAGACCGGAGGTGTTGGACTCGTCGACCACGATCGCCCGTTCGGGCAGCATCGCGCCGATCACCTGCGCCGAGGTCTGCACGGTCAGCGGCCCGGCCGGCAGGTCCGGGGGTGCCGCCGGCACCGTGGGTGCGACGACGTCCGGTGCCAACGCGTCGGCGAGTGCGGTGAGTGCCGCGGCCGCGCCGACCGGCCCGGACAGCGTGTGCACCTCGCAGCCCTCCGGCACCAGATCGCTGGGCTTACCCGGGTAGCCGAAGAACGTCACCGGTGCGGCCGCCCCGGCCAGGATCAGTCGACGCGCGCCGCGCAACTGTTCGACCGCCGCCTCCCCGAAGTAGGCGATCCGTTCGACGGCCGGGATCCCCGCGCCGCGCTCCAACCGGGTCGGGAAGGTCTCGCAGAACAGCTTCGCCCCGAATCGCAGCGCCAGCCTCGCCGCGGCCTCGAGTCCCGCCGACCGGGTGGCGTCACCGCCCACCAGGATGACGGCGGGCTCCCCGGAAAGCAGCGCCTCCTCCGCGGCGGCGAAATCGAATTCGCGGGTATCGGTCTGTGCGTCAGCAGTTTCCGCCAGACCGGCACCATCGGACCAGGACACGTCCGCGGGCAGGATCACGGTGGCGATACGGTGCTCGGCGCGGGCGAAGGCGATGGCGGCCAGCGTGTCGGCGCCGACATCGGCCGCGCTCATGGTGCGGCGCACCCACCCCGACACGGTGCCGGCCACGGAGTCGATGTCGGACTCCAACGGCGCGTCGTAACGTTTGTGATACGTCGCGTGGTCGCCGACGACGACCAGCATCGGCACGTGGGCGCGACGGGCGTTGTGCAGGTTGGCGAGCCCGTTTCCCAGGCCTGGCCCCAGATGCAGCAGCACCGCGGCGGGGTCTGCGGACATCCGGGCGTATCCGTCCGCCGCTCCGGTGGCCACCCCCTCGAAAAGGGTGAGCACACCGCGCATGTCGGGCACGGCATCCAGGGCGGCGACGAAATGCATCTCCGAGGTTCCCGGGTTGGCGAAACACACCCGGATGTCGTTGTCGACCAGCGTGGTGATGAGTGCCTGGGCGCCGTTCACGAACCGACTGTAGAGCGCGGCGACTCAGGCGTCGCGGATATCGTCCAGTCGCCGGGTCGCCGCCTCGAACCCGGACACCAGTTCCGCCACGATCTCCGCGGCCGGCCGGATCGTGTTCATCCGGCCGACGATCTGACCCACCGGCATTGCCACCGCGGTGGGATCCTGTGACCGGCTCATCCGGGCGTGCGCCTCGGCGACCAGCACGTTCTGCAACGGCATCGGCAGCGGATCGGGGGCGCCCTCGGCGTCCCAGGCATCCGTCCATCGACTCTTGAGAAGTCGAGCGGGCTTGCCGGAGTAGATCTTTCGGCGCACCGTATCGCTGGACGTCGCGGCCAGCAGTGCCTGCTGGATCACCGACGGGCCACCTTCGGCGCGCTCGCCCAGGTCGTACTCGCTGGCGGTGAGGAACGCCGAACCCATCCAGACCCCGGATGCCCCCAACGCCAGCGCGGCGGCGACCTGGGCTCCGGTGCCGATTCCGCCGGCGGCCAGGACGGGGGTGTCGCCGACTGCCCCGACGACCTCCGGCACCAGCACCATGGAGGCGATCTCGCCGGTGTGGCCGCCGGCCTCGTATCCCTGGGCGACGACGATGTCGACGCCGTTATCGGCGTGCCGGAGAGCGTGTCCGGCGGTCCCGGCGAGCGCCGCCACCGGGACGCCGGCATCATGCGCCTGCTCGAGCACGTCCGCCGGCGGCGACCCCAGCGCGTTGGCGATGAGGCTGATCCGGTGACGCGGTTTCCCGAGGCCGAGTGCGACGTCGACGTGCGAGCGAGCCACTGAGTGCAACCAGCCCAGGACGCCTTCGTTACCGGGGCCGTCGCCGGGTAGCGGGGGCACGCCGAGTGCGGCCAGGGTCGTGTCGACGAAGTCCCGGTGCCCCCGCGGAATCAGCTTGTTGATGTCGATACTGCTGCCCTCGGTCGGGACCTTCGCCGGCATCACGACGTCGACACCGTACGGTTTGCCGTCGGTGTTGGCGTCCATCCAGCACAGCACCGACTCCAGATCGTCGGGGTCGTTGAACCGCACGCAGCCCAGCACGCCCATCCCGCCGGCCCGCGTGACCGCCGCCGCCACCTTCTCCGACGGGGTGAAGACGAAGAGGGGGTAATCGATGCCGAATCGGTCGCACAGTGCGGTGCGCATCAGACGGGTTCCTCGCTTGCTCGATGTTTGGCGTTGACCTCGTCGGCGGGCCGTAGTTCGGTCTGCTTCTTGGCCCAGGTGTAGTCGGGCTTGCCGGCCGGGGAGCGCTGGACTTCGTCGACCAGCCAGAGGCTGCGCGGCACCTTGTATCCGGCAATCTGATGGCGCACGAACGCATCCAGGTCCGCCAGCGTCGGCCGGGCGCCCGGCCGCGGGGCGACCACCGCGGCCACATGCTGGCCGTAGCGTTCGTCGGGCACACCGACCACCAGGGCGTCGAACACATCGGGATGCCCCTTCAGCGCGGCCTCCACCTCTTCGGGGTAGACCTTCTCCCCGCCCGTGTTGATGGAGACCGAACCCCGGCCCAGCATGGTGACGGTGCCGTCGGCTTCGACCATCGCGTAGTCGCCGGGGATCGCGTAACGCACCCCGTTGATGACGCGGAACGTCTCGGCGGTCTTCACTTTGTCCTTGTAATAGCCGACCGGGATGTTCCCGCGCTTGGCCAGGATGCCGCGGACCCCGGAGCCGGGTTGCACCTCGTTGCCGTCCTCGTCGAGGACGACGGTGTTCTTGTCGATGCTGACCCGCGGGCCGCCCGCCTGCGTCTGGCCTTTGGCGACGATGCTGGTCCCGCCGAACCCGGTCTCCGAAGAGCCGATGGAGTCGGTGATGACCCGGTTCGGCAACAGTTCCAGGAAGCGCTGCTTGAGACTGGGCGAGAACAATGCGGCGGTGCTGGCCAGCAGGAACAGCGAGGACAGGTCGCGGTCCTCGACGGTACCCTCCAGGGCGTCGAGCAGCGGCCGACCCATCGCATCGCCGGTGAAGAACAACAGGTTGACTTTGTGCTTCTCGATCGCCCGCCACACCTCTTCGGCGTCGAATTCCGGCGCCAGCACGACGGTCTGGCCGGCGAACAGCGCCATCCAGGTGGCCGACTGGGTGGCGCCGTGGATCATCGGGGGGATCGGGAAGCGGATCATCGGCGGGCCGGCCGTGGCCTGGCGGGCGTGGTCGTACTCGTCTTTGACGAACTCCCCGGTGCCGAAGTCGGTGCCGCCCAGCAGCACTCGGTAGATGTCCTCGTGGCGCCACATCACCCCCTTGGGGAAACCGGTGGTGCCGCCGGTGTACAGCAGATAGATGTCGTCGGCGCTGCGCTCGCCGAAGTCGCGTTCGGGTGAACCCTGGGCGAGGGCGTCGTCGAAATCCACCCCGCCGTAGCCGGTGTAGTCGGCGTCGGTGCCGTCGTCGACCACGATGACGGTCTTCACGTTCCGCGTGTCCGGCAGCACGTTGGCCACCCGGTCGGCGTATCGGCGTTCGTGCACCAGGGCCACCATGTCGGAGTTGTCGAACAGGTAGCGAAGTTCGGCCTCGACGTAGCGGTAGTTGACGTTGACCAGGATCGCGCCGGCCTTGACGATGCCCAGCATGGCGATCACGATCTCGATGCGGTTGCGGCAGTACAGTCCGACCTTGTCCCCCCTGCCGACGCCGTGGTCGATCAGATAGTGCGCGAACCGGTTTGCCTTCTCCTCGAGTTCGGCGTAGGTGATCTGGTCATCCCCGCAGATCAGGGCCACCCGATCGGGGACGGCATCGATGGCGTGCTCGGCAAGATCGGCGATGTTCAAGGCCACAGTGCCCAAATTAGAACGTGTTACATTTTTTCTCAAGGATATGGGAGGAGGACCTATGGCTGATGCCCTGATCGAGCAGCGCGGGCACGTCCTCATCGTCACGATGAACCGTCCGGAGTCCCGCAATGCGCTGTCCGGTGAGATGTTGTCGATCATGGTCGAGGCCTGGGACCGCGTCGACAACGATCCCGACATCCGGGTGTGCATCCTGACCGGGGCCGGCGGTTACTTCTGCGCGGGCATGGACCTCAAGGCCGCCACCGCCAAGCCGCCGGGCGACTCGTTCAAGGACGGCAGCTACGACCCGTCACGTATCGACGGTCTGCTGAAGGGCCGGCGGCTGACCAAGCCGCTGATCGCCGCCGTCGAGGGGCCGGCGATCGCCGGGGGCACCGAGATCCTGCAGGGCACCGACATCCGGGTGGCCGGCGAGAGTGCGAAGTTCGGCATCTCCGAGGCCCGCTGGAGTCTGTACCCGATGGGCGGTTCGGCGGTGCGCCTGGTGCGCCAGATCCCGTACACCATCGCCTGCGACCTGCTGCTGACCGGACGGCACATCACCGCCGCGGAGGCCAAGGAGATCGGGCTGATCGGCCATGTGGTGCCCGATGGTCAGGCCCTCGGGAAGGCGCTGGAGATCGCCGAGGTGATCGCGAACAACGGCCCTCTTGCGGTGCAGGCGATCCTGCGCTCGATCCGCGCGACCGAAGGCCTGCCCGAGAACGAGGCCTTCGCGATCGACACCACGATCGGCATCGAGGTGTTCCTCTCCGAGGATGCCAAGGAGGGGCCGCGGGCGTTCAAGGAGAAGCGGCCGCCCCGATTCACGATGCGCTAGTTCACGATGCGCTAGTTCACGGTGCGGTAGCCCACCGTGCGCTGACCCAACCGCGCCCGCGACTGTGCGGTTTCGTCCCGGACACGCCGCGGGCGGCGCTGGAATCGCACGCTCGGCGTGTTCGATCAGGCGAGCACCGGTCGTGTCGGCGTGAAGACGACGGGCATGGCCTCCAGGCCGCTGACGAAGTTCGCCGGCCGCAACGGCAGCGCAGAGTCGGTGCATCCGGGGGCGAGCCGCAGGTCGGGCAACCGGGTCAGCAGTCGGCGCAGCATCGTCGTCAACTCCAGGCGCGCCAGTTGGTTACCGAGGCAGAAATGCGTGCCGAACCCGAATGCCAGGTGGCTGTTGGGGTTTCGGTCGATACGGAAGTTCTCCGGATCACCGAACACCTGCTCGTCGAAGTTCGCCGACTCGAACAGCAGCACCATCTTCTCGCCGGCACGCAACTGGGCGCCGTGGAACTCGGCGTCGGCGGTCAGGGTCCGGGCCATGTTCTTCACCGGGGAGGTCCAGCGCAGCATCTCCTCGACGGCACCGGGCACCAGGGTCGCATCGGCGAACAACCGGGCCCACTGATCGCGGTGCCGCAGGAGTTGTTCGGTGCCGCCGGACAGGGTGTGCCGGGTGGTCTCGTCGCCGCCGATCAGGATCAGCAGGGTTTCGAACACGATCTCGTCGTCGGACATCCGCTGACCGTCGACCTCGGCGTTGACCAGCACCGAGAACAGGTCGTCGGTCGGCTCGGCCCGGCGCTTGGCCGTGGTCTCCATCGCGAACGCCGAGTAGTCGGCGAACGCCTGCATCAACGCCTGCACGGCGGCCTCGTCGGCGGCGGAGGTCAACCCGCACACCAGATCGTCGGACCACTTCAGCAGCGTTGCGCGGTCGCCGGGCAGCACCCCCAGCATGTCGCCGATCACCGCCATCGGCAGCGGGGCGGCGAGGTCGCGGACGAAGTCGCACTCCCCGCGCTCGCACACCGCGTCGATCAGGTCATCGCACAGCGCCGCGATACCGGCGGCCTGGTCCATCACCCGCTTGCGGGTGAACCCGGCGTTGACGAGTTTGCGGCGCAGCAGGTGCGCCGGGTCGTCCATGTCGATCATGTAGGGCATGGCGGGCTGGTCGGGTCGGATACCCCCGGTGGAGGAGAACAGTTCGGGGTTGCGCTCGGCCTCGATCACGGCCTGATAGCCGGCGGCGGCGGCCAACCCGTTGCGGTCCCGAAAGACCGGCTCGTGGGCTCGCATCCAGCGGTAGGCAGCCCGCGCTCCGCCGTCTGCGTAGAAGTTGCCATCGGTCAGGTCGATGTCCGGACGAGCCACGGTATCGGTCATTGCGGCCACTCCCATCTGTTCGCTGCCCGGTTTACAGTGACCCTATGCCCGTATCGCAGCACACCGTCGCCGGAACAGTGCTGACCATGCCGGTGCGGATCCGCAAGGCCGACGTACACACCGCGATGTTCTCGGTGTCCGCCGATGCCGCCCAGCGACTGATCGACTACAGCGGCCTGCAGGTCTTCCGGCACCGGCCCGGCCGGGCCATCGTCACGCTGATGCTCGCCCGCTACCTCGACGGTGACCTCGGCCGCTACCACGAGTTCGGCACCTGCGTGATGGTCAACCCGCCGGAATTCCCGGCGGGCGGCCTGCGCGCCCTCACCGGCGCCGCGGCGTTCATCCATCATCTGCCGGTCGATCAGGCCTTCACCCTGGAGGCCGGTCGCAGTATCTGGGGCTTCCCGAAGATCATGGCGGACTTCACCGTTCGCGATTCGAGCACCTTCGGCTTCGAGGTCTCCGAGGGCGGGTCGCTGATCGCCGCCATGCAGTTCCGCCGCGGGTTCCCGGTGCCCTCGCTGCGCACACGTCCGCGGATCCTGAAGACCTACTCCTGCGGCGACGGCATCACCCGGGAGATCCCGTGGGAGATGACCAACCGGCACATCCGGGTCCGCCCCGGCGGCGCGATCCTGCGACTGGGCGACCATCCCTACGCCGAGGAACTCGCCTCGCTGGGGCTGCCCACGCGGCCGATGATGTCCGGTTCGGTCGGCCATGTGGCGATGACGTTCGGCGACGGGCACGTCGTCCGCTGATCTCATCGCCGCGTCACAGCAACGCGGCGAGTTCCCGGATCTGTTCGGGGCTGCGCGCGCCGATGACCATCATCGTCACCCCGGCGGCCTCCCAGACCGCGATCTGCTTCTTGACGAAGTCGACGTCTCCGACGATCGCCGCGTCATCGACCAGTTCGTCGGGAATCGCCTTGGCCGCCTCATCCTTGCGGCCGGACCGGAACAGCGCGGTGACGTCCGCGACGACCTCGGCGTAACCCATCCGCCGGTAGACCTCGGCGTGGAAGTTGGTGTCCTCCGAACCCATCCCGCCCATGTAGAGCGCCAGGAAGGGTTTGATCATCTCGAACGTCGCGGCGCGGTCGTCGGTGACGACGACCTGGGCGGTGGCGCAGATCTCGAAATCCTCGCGCGTGCGGCGCGCCCCGGGCCTGGCGAAGCCCTCGTCGAGCCACTCGTTGTACATGTCGGCCAGCCGGGGCGAGTAGAAGATCGGCAGCCAGCCGTCGCAGATCTCGGCGGCCAGTGCGATGTTCTTGGGCCCTTCGGCGCCCAACATGATCGGAATATCCGCCCGCAAGGGGTGCACGATCGGCTTGAGCGCCTTGCCCAGGCCGGTGGTGCCCTCCCCGGTCAGCGGCAGCGGATAGTGCGGGCCGGCGCTGGTCACCGGGGCCTCCCGGGCCCACACCTGGCGGACGATGTCGATGTACTCCCGCGTGCGCGCCAGTGGCTTGGGGAACCGCTGGCCGTACCAGCCCTCGACGACCTGCGGCCCGGACACACCGAGGCCGAGGATGTGGCGGCCGCCGGAGAGGTGGTCCAGGGTCAGCGACGCCATCGCACACGCGGTCGGGGTCCGCGCCGACAGTTGCACCACCGAGGTACCCAACCGCAACTTCTTCGTCTCACGCCCCCACCAGGCCAACGGGGTGAACGCATCCGAACCCCACGCCTCGGCGGTGAACACGGTGTCGAAGTCGGCGGCCTCGGCGGCCGCCACCAGTTCGGCGTGGTTGGCGGGCGGCTGGGCACTCCAATATCCGAGTTGCAGGCCGAGTTTCATTCCGGTGCCGCCTTTCCTTGCCACGATTCTTAGAACCTGTTCTACTCGATGGCGTGAGCGTCAGCCAGAGCACGCCGGCCATCATGGCCTTGACAGACTCCCACGAACCGCCGCTGTCGGCGCCGCTGACACTGTCTTTCGACTACACCCGTTCGGTCGGTCCGACCCTGGGCGCCTTCTTCACCGCGCTACGCTCCCGCCGCCTCGTGGGCATCCGCGGATCGGACGGTCGGGTGCACGTTCCGGTCGTCGAGTACGACCCGGTCACCTGTCGGCCGCTCACCGAGATCATCCCCGTCGGCAGCACCGGAACCGTGCTCTCCTGGACCTGGCAGGCCCACCCCCTGGAGGGCCAACCACTGGACCGGCCGTTCGCCTGGGGGTTGATCAAGCTCGACGGCGCCGACACCGCACTGCTGCACGCCGTCGACACCGGCGGTGACCCGGAGGCGCTCGCCATCGGCGACCGGGTGCATGCGCGGTGGGTCGACGATCCGGTGGGCGCGATCACCGACATCGCCTGTTTCGTGCCCGGCGAGGCGCCCGCGGCGGCCGCCGATGACCCCGCGGACCACCCGGCGGGGTCCGCCTCCGACGACCGCGGCCCGGTGACGATGATCGTGACCCCGGAGAACCTGAGCGTCCAGCACAGCGCATCGGCCCCGGAGAGTATCTACCTGCGCGCGCTCGCGCAGGGCACATTGCTCGGCGCCCGCCGTGGGGACACCGGCAAGGTCTATTTCCCGCCCCGCGAGGCCGACCCCTCCACCGGCCGGGAACTCGACCAGTTCGTCGAGTTGCCGGACACCGGAACGGTGACGACGTTCGCCATCATCAACATCCCGTTCGCCGGGCAGAAGATCACGCCGCCCTATGTCGCGGCCTACATCCTGCTCGACGGCGCGGACATCCCCTTCCTGCATCTGGTCACCGGGATCGACGCCGCCGACGTCCGGATGGGTTTGCGGGTGAAGGCGGTGTGGAAGCCCCGCGAGGAGTGGGGCCTGGGCATCGACAACATCGAACACTTCACGCCGTCCGGTGAACCCGACGCCGAGTTCGACAGCTATAAGCACCACCTGTGACGGGCTCGATGATCGTCCACGCGAAGGGGAACTGAGCACAGCATGAGCAGAGACGTCGCCGTCGTCGGCTTCGCGCACGCCCCGCACGTCCGCCGCACCGCCGGCACGACCAACGGCGTCGAGATGCTGATGCCCTGTTTCGCCGCGCTCTACGAAGATCTGGGGATCACCCAGCGCGACATCGGCTTCTGGTGTTCCGGGTCGTCGGATTACCTTGCCGGACGGGCATTCTCGTTCCTCAACGCGATCGACGCGATCGGCGCGGTTCCGCCGATCAACGAGTCCCATGTGGAGATGGACGCGGCGTGGGCACTGTACGAGGCCTATATCAAGGTGCTGACCGGCCAGGTGGACACCGCCTTGGTGTACGGCTTCGGGAAGTCCAGCGCCGGGACGTTGCGCCGGGTGCTGGCCCTGCAGACCGATCCCTACACCGTGGCCCCGTTGATGCCCGACGCGGTGTCCCTGGCCGGCCTGCAGGCCCGCCTCGGACTGGAATCCGGCAGGTGGACCTACGAGCAGATGGCGCAGGTGGCCCTGGCGAGCATGGCCGTCGCGCCACGCACCGACTCGGTCGAACCGGCCGACACCGTCGAGGAACTCCTGAGCCGCCCGTTCTTCGCCGACCCCCTGCGCCGCCACGACATCGCGCCCATCACCGACGGGGCTTCCGCGATCGTCATCGCCGCCGGTGACCGCGCCCGGGAACTGCGCGAAAGACCGGCCTGGATCACAGGTTTCGAGCACCGGATCGAGACACCGGTGCTCGGTGCCCGGGACCTGACGACCTCCCCGTCGACGGCCGCCTCCGCCAGTGCCGCGACCGGCGGTGATCTGGGATCGATCGACGTGGCCGAGATCTACGCGCCGTTCACCCATCAGCAACTGATCCTGACCGAGGCGATCGGGCTGACCGGGTCGACGGTGATCAACCCCTCCGGTGGCGCGCTGGCGGCGAATCCGATGTTCTCCACCGGCCTGGAGCGGATCGGTTTCGCCGCCCGGCACATCTTCGACGGATCAGCCCGCAGGGCGCTGGCCCATGCCACCAGCGGCCCTGTGCTGCAACAGAATCTGGTCGCCGTGCTGGAGGGTGAGTGATGGTAGCCGCACAGACCCCCCCGCAGCAGTCACCGACGACGAAGCACCTCGCCGCGGTGCTGGGCACCGGGCAGACCAAGTACGTCGCCAAGCGCACCGACGTCTCCATGAACGGTCTGGTCCGGGAGGCGATCGACCGCGCGCTGGCCGACAGCGGATCGGACTTCGACGCGATCGACGCCGTCGTCGTCGGCAAGGCCCCCGACTTCTTCGAAGGCGTCATGATGCCCGAACTGTTCATGGCCGACGCCCTGGGCGCGACCGGGAAGCCGTTGATCCGGGTGCACACCGCCGGGTCGGTCGGCGGGTCGACGGCGGTGGTGGCCGCGAGCCTGGTGCAGTCCGGTAAGTACCGCCGGGTGCTGGCGGTGGCCTGGGAGAAGCAGTCCGAGTCGAATGCGATGTGGGCGCTGTCGATTCCGGTGCCGTTCACCAAACCGGTCGGCGCCGGCGCAGGCGGCTACTTCGCCCCGCATATCCGCGCCTATATCCGCCGTTCCGGCGCGCCGTCGCATATCGGGGCGATGGTCGCGGTGAAGGACCGCCTCAACGGCGCGAAGAACCCACTGGCGCACCTGCATCAGCCGGACATCACGCTGGAGAAGGTGATGGCCTCGCCGATGCTGTGGGACCCGATCCGGTTCGACGAGACCTGCCCGTCCTCGGACGGTGCGGCGGCGATGGTCATCGGTGACGAAGACGCCGCCGACCGTCGCCTCGCCGAGGGCCATCCGGTCGCGTGGGTTCATGCCACCGCACTGCGCACCGAACCGATCGCGTTCTCCGGCCGGGATCAGGTCAACCCGCAGGCCGGCCGGGACGCGGCGGCCGCGCTGTGGAAGTCCGCGGGGATCACCAGTCCCATCGACGAGATCGACGTCGCCGAGATCTACGTTCCGTTCTCCTGGTTCGAACCGATGTGGCTGGAGAACCTCGGTTTCGCCGCCGTGGGTACCGGCTGGAAACTCACCGAAGCCGGCGAGACGGCGATCGGCGGCCGGCTGCCGGTGAACCCCTCCGGCGGGGTGCTGTCGTCCAACCCGATCGGCGCCTCGGGGCTGATCAGGTTCGCCGAGGCGGCGATCCAGGTGATGGGTAAGGCCGGCGAGCATCAGGTGCCCGGCGCCCGGAAAGCACTCGGGCACGCCTACGGCGGCGGCTCGCAGTACTACTCGATGTGGGTGGTCGGCGCCGACAAACCGGCCCGGGACTGAACCACCGCCGTTGCACCGACCGCCGACAAAACTGTAACGTGTTCTAATTGGGGCACGGACAGCGGAGGTATCAGATGGCCACCGACATTCGCGAGATCGACACCGGCACGCTGCCGGACAGGTACGCCCGCGGCTGGCACTGCCTCGGCCCGGTGCAGACCTACCAGGACGGCAAGCCGCATCCGATCCATGCCTTCGGGACGAAGCTCGTCGTCTTCGCCGACTCCGACGGCGACCTGCACGTGCTGGACGCCTACTGCCGGCATATGGGTGGCGATCTGTCGCAGGGCACCCTCAAGGGTGACGAGGTGGCCTGCCCCTTCCACGACTGGCGCTGGGGAGGCGACGGCCGCTGCAAGTTGGTTCCGTACGCCAAGCGCACGCCGAAACTGGCCCGAACCCGGTCCTGGCACACCGATGTGCGCGGCGGTCTGCTGTTCGTCTGGCACGACCACGAGGGCAATCCGCCGCAGCCCGAGGTCCGGATCCCGGAGATTCCGCAGTGGTCCAGCGAGAACTGGACCGACTGGAAGTGGAACACGCTGCTGATCGAAGGCTCCAACTGCCGCGAGATCATCGACAACGTCACCGATATGGCGCACTTCTACTACATCCACTTCGGCCTGCCGACCTACTTCAAGAACGTCTTCGAGGGCCACATCGCCTCGCAGTACCTGCACAACGTCGGCCGGCCCGATATCGGGGGGATGGGCACCGCCTACGGCGACTCCCATCTGGATTCGGAGGCGAGCTATTTCGGCCCCTCCTTCATGATCAATTGGCTGCACAACACCTACGGCGACTTCAAGGCGGAGTCGATCCTGATCAACTGCCACTACCCGGTCACCCAGAACTCGTTCGTGCTGCAGTGGGGTGTGATCGTCGAGAAGCCGAGGGGTCTCGACGATCAGATGACCGAGCGTCTCGCGACGGCGTTCACCGACGGCGTCAGCAAAGGCTTCCTCCAGGACGTCGAGATCTGGAAACACAAGACCCGCATCGAGAATCCGTTGCTGGTCGAGGAGGACGGTGCGGTCTATCAGATGCGTCGCTGGTATCAGCAGTTCTACGTCGACGTCACCGACATCACCCCCGATATGACCGACCGCTTCGAGATGGAGGTCGACACCACCAAGGCCAATGAGAAGTGGCGGGTGGAGGTCGAGGAGAACCTGCGCCGGCAAGCTGCCACGTCATGACCGGCGAGCGCCGCCCGGACGTCGAGGAGATCGCGGGTTCGATGCTGGCGCTGCACGGGATTCACGGTGCCGATGACGCCGGTGCCGATGATGTCGGTGGCGATGACGCGCTGCGGTGGCCCAAGGCCCCCGACTTCGCCAACGACCCGCACCGCGCGGCGGCCGTGCACGAGGCGACGCGCCGCGACCGCGACCGCTATCTGACTTCGGGCCTGTCGGAGGTGGACTGCCGGTTCTGCCACGCCTCGGTCCGGGTCAAGAAACTCGGTGCGCCCTATACCGCCGTGCAGTGGACGGCCGCGGCCGCCGAACGGTGCGCCTACTTCGCCGAGGTCCGGGCCGGCGGTGGCAGCAGCGCTCGGGTGCCGTCCTGCCCGCGGCTGTCCGACAGCATTCGGCACGCGGTCGCCGAGGGCTGTCTGGAGGAGTACTCCAGCGCCCCGGCGCCGGGCGACGGGTGACACCCTCGCCTACAGCCCGCGGAAGCGGTCCCGGACCTGGTCCTCGGTGAGCCCGTAGTCGGCCAGCGAATAGGTGTGCTTCGGGGCGCGGGGACCCTGCCTGCTCGCCTCGTCGGTCCGCTGGATGGCCACCCGCGCCGCCTCGGTCAGTTCGATGCCGAAGTGCCGGTAGATGGACTCCACCGTCCCCATCGGGTCGCCGATGAAGTCGCCGTAGTCGACGTCGCAGAACTGTGCGGGATTCTGGGTGGCGCGCACCGCGTTGAACCGTTCCAGTCCGCGCGACCAGGTTTCCAGCGAGTCCGCGCCGATGGTGGCGCCGACGAAGGCGGTCGACCATCCGGCGGTGGTGTGCTCGGCCAGCGAGCACATCGACGCCATGATGGTCTCCGCGGGACGGTGGCACTGGACCACCAGGGCGTCCGGGTAGATGGCGAACAGCGCGTCGAGGGCGAACAGGTGGCTGGGGTTCTTCAGGACCCAGCGCTTCTCCGGCTCGTTCATCCCGATCAACTGCAGGTTGCGGCGGTGTCGCCGATACGGCGGCGTCCAGTCCTGCCGCGCCAGCCACTGCGCGTAACCGGGAACATGGGCCAGCGTCTCGTAGGACACCGAATGCACCGACTGGCGCAGCAACTGCCAGCACTCCTCGACCTCGTCGGCGGTCATGTAGTGCAGCCCGGTGTAGTCCGGGTTCTCCTCGTGGGCCTTCGTGAACCGGCGGTCCAGTTCGACGAACACCGGGTTCTGCGGCCAGGTGTCGCGGGGCGGACGCGGCTGGGGGAACTCCGCGAGCCACAGTTCCAAGCCCTGATGCCGCGGGTCACCGCAGAGCAGGCGATGCAGCGCAGTGGTGCCGGTGCGGGGCAGTCCGGTCACGAAGATCGGCGCGGTGATCGTGACGTCGGCGTACCCGGGATGCCGCTTCCAGGAGGCCTCGCTGAGCAACCGGGCCACCAGGGCGTTGCGCAGGAAGAACCGGGACATCTTGCTGCCGATCTCGGTGAGCCCGGCTTCGCGGCGGTAGGACTCGAGCAGGACCGACAGCGCCTCGAGGTAGTTGTCGTCGTCGGGGCCGAAGTCGTCGAGACCGACCGCCTTGACCGCCGAGGCTTTGAGGTCCTCGACGGTTCCCACGTCGGTGCGCGGCGCGCCCGCCATCAACGGCCCCCGCTCATGACTTGTATTCACCGCAGTTGACGTCCAGTGTCGCCCCGGTGATTCCACTGGACAGGTCGCTGGCCATGAAGAGGATCGCCGAGGCCACCTCGTCCTCGGTCGGCAGGCGCTTGAGGTCGGACTGGGCCGCCGTCATCTCGTAGATCTGCTCGACGGTGGTGCCGTACTTGCCGGCCTGGTGGGCGAAATAGCTCTTCAACGTGTCACCCCAGATGTATCCGGGTGCCACCGAGTTGATCCTGATTCCTTGGGGTCCCAGTTCCGATGCCAGGGATTGGGACATCGCCAGCAGTGCCGACTTCGCCATTTTGTAGGCCCCGTATTTGGGCTGGGAGTGGCGGATCACCATCGAGTTGACGTTGACCACCGAGCCCTTGCTGCCGGCCAGGGCGGGAGCGAAGGCCTGGGTCAGGCGCAGCGCGCCGAGCACCGTCAGCTCGATGGCGTCCCGGATGTGCTGAAAGCTCGTGTCGGCCAACGGCTTCATCGAGGGCACCCGGAACGCATTGTTGATCAGCACATCGACCTTCCCGTAGGCCTCCAGGCTGCGGGCCACCAGGTTCTCGACGTCGGCGTCGACGGTGATGTCGGTGGCCACCGGGAGCGCCCGGCGGCCGAGGTCTTCCACCGTCCGCGCCACGTCCTCAAGGCGGGCGCCGGTGCGCGCGGCGAGGACGAGGTCAGCCCCGGCCTCCGCGCACCGGCGGGCCAGGGTGGTTCCCAGGGCCGGTCCGACTCCGCTGATGACGACGACCTTGCCTGCCAGCAGTCCGGCCATCGGCTAACCCACCATCCTGTTCTGGATCTGATTTTGGCGCAGCGCTATTCGCTCCCTCCACCGTTCGGGGGAGATGGCATTGTGACGGTAGTACGGCAGGTGTTCGGGCACCGAGTCGATGTCGACGAGTTCGACCGCCGGCCCATCGGCCTCGGTGAGTTGACGCGACACCCGTTGCCAGCGGAACTGCAGAAAGCCCTTCCGGTGACCGAGGGTCTCCACCCAGTTGGTGACCCCGGGATTGCGATCGGACACCACGATCCGGATCTTCCCGTCGGGATCCTGTTGCGCCTGTGTCCCGTTCAGCGACGTCTGGTGGTTGATGTAGTCCAGCGAGATGTACCACTGGCTGCCCAGTTGGAAGCCCAGGTAGGGGGCGTCGGGCACCGGCAGAGTGATCACCAGTGCCTGCTCGGGCGACAGATCGAAGTGTCCGGCGGAGGAGTACTGGGTGGCCAGTCCGCCGGGGGTGAGCCGTGGCGCGACCATGGTGTTGACCGGGATGTTCAGGTAGAACCACTGCGGGAATTGCAGCCAGGTCCTGACCCGCTGCACCAGCTGCTTTCCCGCTGTGGCCCAGCGCTTCTCGATGATGTCCCTGGTCAGCGGCGGCGGTGCGGTTCCGGCGGTGTCGGTTCGCGCGATCGCCACCGTTCCGCGCCGGGCAGACCAGTCGTTGTAGACCTCCCGGATCACCAGCTGCGCTGTGGACTTCGGGGTGAACCGCCACTCGAAGCTGCCGTCGGAGGCGATGTCGAGCCGGCGGTCGTCGAAGGCCGTTTCGCTGTCGGGGACGTTCTGGTCGGTGTAATCCCCGCCCAGCAGTTGGAAACTGAGGTCGGTGGTGGTGCCACGGGTTCCGGTCACCACGTATTCGTGACCGGGGGTGACGCGGGTGCCGAAGTAGAGCGTGTCGGGGTTGTCCAGGCCCATCTTGGTGAAGGGTCCGGTGCCCGACTGCAGGAACGGGTGGTCACAGTCGTAGTCGAAGGCCAGGTGCGTGCAGGCCGCGATACCGCCGGCCAGGTACTGCAGGCCCTCCAGCAGGTCGGCCTCGGTGTCGACGTGCGGCGCCTCACGGACGAGTCTCTCGGCCTCGGCGATCGCGTCGAGCAGGGGTTGTGCGTACATCGACAACGGGCCTTCCCGTCTGGGACTCCGGACCGCGTCAGGAGCCGTCCCGGTAAGGAATCTAGAACGCGTTCTAGTACTACGTCAACCGGTTCGCCCGTCGGCGGGTGGCCGTCAGGTCACACTGGCCAGCGCGAATGGCAGCACCGCCGCCGCACCCGCCTGGCGCAGCCACCGCGCCGCCATCGTCAGCGTCCAGCCGGTGTCGGCGACATCGTCGATCAGCAGCACCGGGCCACCCGGGTGGCTCTCCAGCCTGGCGAGGTCGGGCGGGATCCAGGCGTCGTGCAGTGCGGCCACCCGGAATGCGGAGTTGGCGGCGGTGACCGGTCGATGGTTGTCGCGATACCGCAGAACACCCAGGTTGATGAGCCGTCCACGGTCGGCCAGACCGGTCACCATCGAGCTGATGAGTTCGGGGTGGGTGGCCGAGTCGAGGCCCATGACCGCGACCGGCCGTGTCTCCCACGGCCACGCGGCGAGTACGGCGACCGCGGCGGCGAGCACATCGGCCGACGCCGGCCCGTCGGGTTCGTCGAGCAACCGGCGCAACCGCACTCCCCAGCCCAGGTCGGTGAGGCGCCCGATGGCCCGGCCTTCCGCCGGGCCGTCGGTGATACGTCCGCTGAGCGCCCCGAGCCCCAACGTGGCCATACCGGTGGGCCACAGCCGGCGCGGGCTGATCTCGACTCCGGGCCGCTCCAGCGTCTCGTGCGCGACGGCCACCGCCGCGGCGTCGACCTGCACGGTGTGGCGGACGCCGGTGCAGTTGTCGCAGCGTCCGCACCGTTCGCCGTCGACCAGTGTCGGGTCGTCCAACTGGGCGCGCAGAAACGCCATCCGGCAGCCGGTGGTGACCTGGTAGTCGAGCATCGCCTGCTGCTCGCGGCGCCGGGCTTCGTCGAGTTTTCGATAGCGCGGTTCGTCGTAACACCAGGGCTGTCCGGTGCTGATCCAGCCGCCCTTCACCCGACGGACGGCGCCGTCGACGTCGAGGACTTTGAGCACCATCTCCAACCGGGACCGGCCGAGATCCACCAGCGGTTCCAGCGCCGCGGTCGACTGCGCCCGTTCCGGCTCCAGAACGTCGAGCACCCGGCGCACCGTCGATTCGGCGGGGAACGCCAACGAGCCGAAGTAACTCCAGATTTCACGGTCCTGCGGGCTGGGCAGCAGGATCACCTGGGCGCTGGCGGTCGCCCGGCCCGCGCGACCGACCTGCTGGTAGTAGGAGATCGGTGACGGCGGCGCCCCGAGATGGATGACGAATCCGAGGTCGGGTTTGTCGAAGCCCATCCCGAGCGCCGAGGTCGCCACGAGGGCCTTCACCCGGTTGTCCAGCAGGTCCGCCTCGAGTTGCTGGCGTTCGGCCGGGTCGGTGGCGCCGGTGTACGCCGCGACCTCATGGCCCAGGTCCCGCAGCAGCGCAGCGAGATCGCGGGCGCCGGCGACGGTCAGGGTGTAGATGATTCCGGAGCCGGGCAGCGACGCCAACCGGGCGCCGATCCACGCCGCGCGCTGGGCCGCGTCGGGAATCTGCATGACCGACAGGTGCAGCGACTGGCGGTCCAGGCCGCCGCGCAGGACCAGCGTGTCACTCCCACCGACGCCGGGTTGGTTTGCGTCGGACCCGCCGACGCCGGGTTGGGCTGTGTCGGACCCGCCGACACCGAGTTGCGCGGCGACGTCGTCGACCACCCGGTCATTGGCGGTCGCGGTGGTCGCCAGCACGGGGGTGTCCGGGGCCAACTCCCCGATCAGAGTGCGGATGCGCCGGTAGTCGGGGCGGAAGTCGTGGCCCCAGTCCGACACGCAGTGTGCTTCGTCGACCACCACCAGGCCCGCGTCGGCGGCCAGGGCGGGCAGCACCGCGTCCCGGAACTCCGGGTTGTTCAGCCGCTCCGGGCTGACCAGCAGTACGTCCAGGTCCCGGTCGGCGACCCGCCGGTGGATGTCGTTCCATTCGGTGACATTGCCGGAGTTGATGGTGGCGGCGTGCACCCCCGCCCGATCCGCGGCGGCCACCTGGTTGCGCATCAGCGCCAGCAGCGGGGACACGATCACCGTCGGGCCGCGGCCCTGCTCGCGCAGCAGCTTTGCCGCGATGAAGTAGACCGCCGACTTGCCCCACCCGGTGCGTTGTACGACCAGGGCTCGGCGGCGCCGCACGACCAGCGCCTCGATCGCCGTCCACTGGTCGTCGCGGAGCAGCGCGGAGTGCCCGGCCAGTTGCGCGAGGATCTCCTGCGCCCGTTCCCGGGTGGCGGCGGGGGTCGCGGACGTCACCGAATCAGCCGCGTTCCTGTTCGCGCTTGATCTCCAGAGCGATGTCGATGAGCTGGTCCTCCTGGCCGCCGATGAGCTTGCGCTGGCCGGCCCGGTGCAACAGCTGATGGGCCGGGACGCCGTAGCGCTCGGACTGCCGGACGGCGTGTTTGAGGAAACTCGAGTACACCCCGGAGTAGCCCATGATCAGCGCGTTGCGGTCCAGCAGACACTCGGCGGGCATCGCCGGGGCCACCACGTCCTCGGCGGCGTCGGCGATGCCGAAGAAGTCGATCCCGGTCTTGACCCCGATCTTGTCGAACACCCCGATCAGCGCCTCCACCGGTGCGTTGCCCGCCCCGGCGCCGAAGCGGCGCACGCTGCCGTCGATCTGCTTGGCTCCGGCCCGCACCGCCTCGACCGAATTGGCCACCCCCAGGCCGAGATTCTCGTGGCCATGAAAGCCGACTTCGGCATCCGACCCCAATTCGGCGACCAGCGCACCCACCCGGTCGGCCACCTCGTCGAGCACCAGGGCGCCGGCGGAGTCGACGACGTACACGCACTGACAGCCGGCGTCGGCCATGATCCGGGCCTGGGCCGCCAGTTTCTCCGGGGCCAGGGTGTGGCTCATCATCAGGAAGCCCACCGTCTCCAGCCCGAGGTCCCGGGCCAGCCCGAAGTGCTGGACGGACACATCGGCTTCGGTGCAGTGGGTGGCGATCCGGCAGATGGAGCCACCGTTGTCCTGCGCCTGACGGATGTCCTCCTTGGTGCCCACCCCCGGCAGCATCAAGAACGCGATCCTGGCCTCGACGGCCGTCTCTGCGGCGATCCTGATCAACTCCTGCTCGGGAGTCTTGGAGAAGCCGTAGTTGAAACTCGACCCGCCCAGCCCGTCGCCGTGGGTGACCTCGATCACCGGCACCCCCGCGGCGTCGAGGGCGGCGACGATCGCGCGAACCTCGTCGCCGGTGAACTGATGCCGCTTGTGGTGCGACCCGTCCCGCAGCGAGGTGTCGGTGATCCGGACATCCCAGATGCTGTCGGTCATCGGGCCCCTCCTGCCGTGCCGATCTGCTCGCCTGCTGAGCTTCCGTCACCGGACTCGGCGTGCGATTCCCGCTTGGCGATCTCCTCACCGACCTTGGTGGCGGCGGCGGTCATGATGTCGAGATTTCCCGCGTACGGCGGGAGATAGTCGCCGGCACCCTCCACTTCGACGAAGGTGGTGACGACGTGCTGCCCGCCGTTGACCACCGAGGGTTCGTCGAACTGCGGTTCGTTGAGCAGTCGGTAGCCCGGCACGTAGGTCTGCACCTCGGCGACGACGTCGCGGATGGATTGGATGACGGCGTCGCGGTCGGTGTCCGGGGGGATCGCGCAGAAGATGGTGTCGCGCATGATCATCGGCGGGTCGGCCGGGTTGAGGATGATGATCGCCTTGCCCCGCCGCGCACCGCCGATCGTCTCCACCCCCGTGCTGGTGGTGAGGGTGAACTCGTCGATATTGGCCCGGGTGCCCGGACCCGCCGAGACCGAGGCCACCGACGCCACGATCTCGGCGTAGGGCACCTCCACCACGCGCGAGACCGCGTACACGATCGGGATGGTGGCCTGCCCGCCGCAGGTGACCATGTTGACGTTGGGCGCGTAGAGGTGCTCGCTGAGGTTCGCCGGCGGCACCACACCGGGGCCGACCGCGGCCGGCGTGAGGTCGATCGCGGTGATCCCCGCCTCCGCGTAACGCGCCGCCGCCGCTTTGTGGACGTATGCCGAGGTCGCCTCGAACACCAGGTCGGGGAGTTCCGGCCGGCCCAGCAGCCAGTCGACACCCTCGTGGCTGGTCTCCAGGCCCAGCTTGCGGGCGCGCGCCAAACCCTCGCTGGCGGGGTCGATCCCGATCATCCAGCGTGGCTCGAGCCAGTCCGAGCGGAGCAGTTTGTACAGCAGGTCGGTACTGATATTTCCCGAGCCGACGATCGCGACCGACTTCTTCGGGGTCGATTTCCCTTGTGCCACCAGGCTTCTCCCGTGATTATTCGAACGTCAGCCGAACCGAGCCGAGCCCGGCGAAGTCGGCGTGGAACTCGTCGCCGGGCCGGACGTCGATCGCCCGCGTGCACGAACCCGGCAACACGATGTCACCGGCCTTCAGGCGCACCCCGAAACCGTCGACCTTGCGCGCCAGCCAGGCCACCGCGGTGACCGGGTTCCCCAGCACCGCGTCGCTACGGCCCTCAGCGACCACCTCGCCGTTGCGGGTCAACACCGCGTCGATGGCGCAGATGTCCACATCCTTCGGTGAGACCCGCTGCTGCCCCAGCACGAACCCGGCCGACGAGGCGTTGTCGGCGATGGTGTCGCACAGCGCGATCTTCCAGTCCTTGATCCGGCTGTCGATCAACTCGATCGCCGGGACGAAGGCGGCGGTGGCGGCCAGCACGTCGTCCTCGGTGCACCCTGAGCCCGGCAGGTCGTCGGCGAGGATGAAGCCCACTTCGACTTCCACCCGCGGGTAGAGGTAGTTGGCGGCGGGCACCGGGATGTCCTCGAAGACCTCCATCTCGGCGAGTAGGTGTCCGTAGTCGGGTTCGTCGACGCCCATCATCGTCTGCATCGCCTCCGAGGACAGGCCCACCTTGTGGCCCACCACCCGGGCGCCGGCGGCGACCCGCTGCCGGATGTTGATCAACTGGATCTCGTAGGCGTCCACCACGTCGATCTCCGGGTGAGCGGATGTCAGCGGATCGAGTGCCGTCCGACTCCGCTCGGCCCGCGCCAGTTCGGCGGCCAGTTCCTCTCGCGTGGCAACGCTCAGCATCCCGCGGATCCCATCGTCAGTGTGACCGCAATTCTAGAGCGGGCCAGTAGCGCCCGTAGCCGGCAGTTCTATAACGTGTTCTAGTATGACAGCCTCCGAGTTCGACGTCGTCGTCGTCGGGAGCGGCGCCGCCGGAATGGTTGCCGCGCTGACGGCCGCCCACCAGGGGTTATCGGCCGTCGTGGTGGAGAAGGCGGCGCACTACGGGGGTTCCACGGCGCGGTCCGGCGGCGGGGTGTGGATACCTAACAACGAGATCCTCAAGCGCGCTGGCGTCACCGACACCCCCGAGGCCGCCCGCACCTACCTGCACGCCATCGTCGGCGACGTCGTCCCGCCGGAGAAGATCGACACCTACCTCGAACGCGGCCCGGAGATGCTGTCCTTCGTGCTCAGGCACTCGCCGCTGAAGATGTGCTGGGTGCCCGGCTACTCCGACTACTACCCGGAGGAACCCGGCGGCCGCGCCGGGGGGCGTTCGATCGAGCCCGTTCCCTTCGACGCCGCACGGCTCGGACCCGACCTGCCTGGTCTGGAACCGCCCTACGGCAAGGTGCCGCTGAACGTCGTGGTGATGCAGCAGGACTACGTGCGGCTGAACCAGATGAAGCGGCACCCCCGCGGGCTGGTGCGCAGCCTCAAGGTCGGCGCCCGGACGGCTTGGGCGGGGTTGCGGAGAAAGAACCTCGTCGGCATGGGCCGCGCCCTGATCGCCCCGTTGCGCATCGGGTTGCGCGACGCCGGGGTTCCGGTTCTGTTGAACACCGCCCTGACCGATCTGTACGTCGAGGACGGGGTGGTGCGCGGTGTCTACGTGCGTGACACCCGGACCAACGCTGACACCGGTGCCGAGTCGGACGAAGTGCGGCTGATCCGGGCCAGGCGCGGGGTGATCCTGGGCAGCGGGGGGTTCGAGCACAACGAGTCGATGCGCCGCAAGTACCAGCGTGAGCCGATCGGCACCGGGTGGACCGTGGGGGCGGCGGCGAACACCGGTGACGGCATCGTCGTCGCCGAGAAGCTTGGTGCGGCTTTGGATCTCATGGAGGATGCCTGGTGGGGCCCGACGGTGCCGCTGGAGGGCGCGCCCTGGTTCGCGCTCTCGGAACGCAACTCCCCGGGTTCGATGATCGTCAACATGTCGGGGCAACGGTTCATGAACGAGTCGATGCCCTATGTCGAGGCCTGTCACCGGATGTACGGCGGCGAGT